>NZ_AP018498.1:2328750-2700000 GCF_003569745.1 Altererythrobacter sp. B11 | reverse complement strand
GACTGAGCGGTAGCGGAGCGTTCCGTAAGCGAGTGAAGCGGGAGGGTAACCGACCGTGGACGTATCGGAAGTGCGAATGCTGACATGAGTAGCGACAAAAAGGGTGAGATGCCCTTTCGCCGAAAGACCAAGGGTTCCTGCGCAACGCTAATCGGCGCAGGGTGAGCCGGCCCCTAAGACGAGCCCGAAGGGGGTAGTCGATGGGAACCACGTTAATATTCGTGGGCCTGGTGGTGTGTGACGGATCATGGACGTTGTCGATCCTTATCGGATTGGTTCGGCAGCCAAGTGGTTCCAGGAAATAGCCCCACCGTATAGACCGTACCCGAAACCGACACAGGTGGTCAGGTAGAGTATACCAAGGCGCTTGAGAGAAGTATCCTGAAGGAACTCGGCAAATTGCCTCCGTACCTTCGGAAGAAGGAGGCCCTGAATTGAGGCAACTCTTTTCAGGGGGCACAGGCCAGGGGGTAGCGACTGTTTAGCAAAAACACAGGACTCTGCTAAGTCGGCTTCAAGACGACGTATAGGGTCTGACGCCTGCCCGGTGCCGGAAGGTTAAGAGGAGGAGTGCAAGCTCCGAATTGAAGCCCCGGTAAACGGCGGCCGTAACTATAACGGTCCTAAGGTAGCGAAATTCCTTGTCGGGTAAGTTCCGACCTGCACGAATGGCGTAACGACTTCCCCACTGTCTCCAGGATATGCTCAGCGAAATTGAATTCTCCGTGAAGATGCGGAGTACCCGCGGTTAGACGGAAAGACCCCGTGCACCTTTACTGCAGCTTCAGAGTGGCATTAGGAAAGAGTTGTGTAGCATAGGTGGGAGGCTTTGAAGCGACGGCGCCAGCTGTCGTGGAGCCATAGGTGAAATACCACCCTGCTGTTTTCTGATGTCTAACCTCGTACCGTTATCCGGTACAGGGACCCTCTGTGGCGGGTAGTTTGACTGGGGCGGTCGCCTCCTAAAGAGTAACGGAGGCGCGCGATGGTAGGCTCAGGCCGGTTGGAAACCGGCTGCAAGAGTGCAATGGCATAAGCCTGCCTGACTGCGAGACCGACAGGTCGAGCAGAGACGAAAGTCGGTCATAGTGATCCGGTGGTCCCTCGTGGAAGGGCCATCGCTCAACGGATAAAAGGTACGCCGGGGATAACAGGCTGATGATTCCCAAGAGCTCATATCGACGGAATCGTTTGGCACCTCGATGTCGGCTCATCACATCCTGGGGCTGGAGCAGGTCCCAAGGGTTTGGCTGTTCGCCAATTAAAGTGGTACGTGAGCTGGGTTCAGAACGTCGCGAGACAGTTTGGTCCCTATCTGCCGTGGGCGTCGATTGTTGAGAGGAGTTGCCCCTAGTACGAGAGGACCGGGGTGAACATACCTCTGGTGTACCTGTCATCGCGCCAGCGGTGCAGCAGGGTAGCTATGTATGGACGGGATAACCGCTGAAAGCATCTAAGCGGGAAGCCTCCCTCAAGATTAGCAATCATCGAGTCGTGATAGACCATCACGTTGATAGGCCGGGTGTGGAAGCGCAGTAATGCGTGAAGCTAACCGGTCCTAATAACTCTGTTCGCGCTTGTTGAATCCCACCATCAACGTCAGTCCTGCATCCCAACGGATGCACGGCCCTGACGATGATCCGGAGGATCATCCAGCCAGAGCACTCATCAAAAACAGCATCGATCAAACCGCAACACGCCGGCTCCATTGCTTGGTGGCCATAGCGCCTGTGACCCACCCGATCCCATCTCGAACTCGGACGTGAAACCAGGCAGCGCCGATGGTACTAACGCTCAAGCGTTGGAAGAGTAGGACGTCGCCAGGCATTGCAGCCGGCGTGCAGCGGAAAAAAACCCATTCACTTGTCTTCCTGGCCTCAGGCGCAGACGGTCCACGCACATAACCACGCGTCCGTCCTGCCTTGCGGAGGCATCCCCTCCGCTCCAGCCTGATACCAGCATCGGTGACGCGGGGTGGAGCAGTCCGGTAGCTCGTCAGGCTCATAACCTGAAGGTCGTTGGTTCAAATCCAACCCCCGCAACCACCGGTGTAACACTAACACCCCCAAGGCCATTGGCCTGGGGCTGTAAGGAAGTGGGTCGCTGTGCTTCAGCACTGAAGTGGGAAGATGCGAAGGACCATTCTGCACGCGATTGAGAAGCGAGAGGCGACGGCTTTCCTAAAGATCTTGGACACGGCTTCAAGCAAGCGGCGAACGCTGCGGCGGCTGAGAGCCATGCTCTCCGCCTCGATGTAGCCGACGGACGTCGGCGCTCTCCGCAAACACAGCAGACAGACAACAGCCCCAGCAGCCGGTAGTGCTTTCGAGGTTCGCGCCAGCTAAGCGCCCTAATTGGGGCTATCTAAACTTCAACGACGATCGCATGAAAGCGACATCGGATCAGTGGGCTCGATCTGACCGCAATTGCGGACGTCCCGGTTTGTCTCCTTTGGGGAACGCAGAGTGAAAAAGCGGCCGTTCCAGGGGGGCGCCCCGGGGTCAGCTTCACGCATCATTGGCGCTCATTGAACCGACCGGCTGAGACTCCAACGCCATCGGCTGACCGGTGTCAGATGTTGCCCCAATCGAGGCGGGGGATTGCTGCCTGCGTTATGCGGAACTTCTGCGTCTCAGCTGGGACTTCCTCACCGCGCATCTGTCCGCGGTCGCGTACGACGTGGCGTCCGAAGTGGGGCACCAGCGGGCGCTGAACTTCACGTTTGAGCCACAGACGCAGCAAATGGCGGCGCCTTTGCGGTTCGGGGTGGTCCTCGAACTCGGTGCGGCTGTGAAGCGCCGCATAGTTGAGAAGCCACTGCATATCGCCCGGCTGGAAATCCATGTGCAGAGCAATTCCCGGTTCCAAGCAAATCTCGTCGAGCAGCTCGAGCAGGTCGAGCTGATCGCGGGTCAGCCGCGGAACCTCGGGATAGCGCTGGGCCGAGCGGATGATCGGTGCCCCGATATAGGCCGAGAAAACACCGTCCACCCGGCTCATCATCGGAGATGTATAGGTATTCTCAGGAGCGTCGGGATCCTGCTTGCGCCAGTCATTGTACCAAGGCTCGAAGAGCAGCGGGGTGAGATCCTGTCGTCGACGCAGAACCTCGTTATACAGCGTTGCGGCGCTGACGAGGCTACTCGCTCCGCCGGACTTGGCCGAGCGCAGGCACATCAGCGCCACAACATCGGAGCTGTCCGAATGGTAGCTGAGGCCGTCGCGAATCCTCAGGCTGCTGGTGCCCGGCTCGTTATATTTACGGTCCGATGTCGCCAACACATGTTGAACCATGTCACCGACTTCATTCTGCCGCATGGGCTGGCCCAGGTGCAGCCCCAGCAGGAAGAAAATCGAGGCGCTCAGAGCATCGGAATAATGTGTCGTCCGAAGGCCGCGGACCAGCAAAAAGCCGCGACCACGGTCCATTGTCTTCCCCCATTCGCGGAGTCCCGCCGAGCAGATCTGCAGAGGATAGTCGTCGGCCTGGACCGTGCGCAGATCAGGGTTATCATCGAGAAAGCGACTGCCAACCTCTTCGAGTTCGGTCAACTCGGCAGGCGAAAGCCGGTATATCCACTCCGTTTGGTCTGCAATTTCGTCTCCACGCCACGCAACGGGAGAGGGAATGGGGTCGAAAATCGTGCTACCGTTCATGCCGCGTTCCTTGTTGCTCAGACGGGGAAAGCCGGACCTTCGCCTGCCCCGCTGGAGATTATCGCTTCGCCAATTTCGCGCAGGTCGGTTTCGGTCAGCTCAAGCCATGCCGCATCGAGCCAGCCATCGACCTGCTCGGGGCCTCGCGCTCCGACAATGGCTCCGGTCACCGCTTTCCATGCCAAGGCCCAACAGATCGCGACGGCGGCAACGCTTGTATCGTGGCGCTCGGCCACCGGCCGCATCGCCTCGACGACGTGAAGATTACGCTGAAGGTGAATGGTGAAGTCGGGATGGCGGGAACGCCAGTCGCTGTCGGGCAGGCTGGCGACCCGCTCTGCGCTGAATTTGCCGGTCAGCAGGCCCGACTGCATCGGGCTATAGACGATGACGCCGGTGCCATGGTCCGTGCACCATCCCAGTTCCCGTTCGGCAGCGCCGCGATGAATTGCGGACAGGCCAGGTTGCAGCGTATCGACATGTCCCAGCGCTTCGGCTCTTTCGAGCAGCGGCACCTGGTGGTTCGACAGCCCGACGGCCCGGACCTTGCCCTCGGCCTGAAGGTCGAGCATTGCCTGCCAGTACTCTTCCACTTCGGTCCCGTCCTCGGCAGGCCAGTGCATCTGGTAAAGATCGATCCGCTCCACGCCGAGCCGCCGCAGCGATGCCTCGCACTCGGCTTTGATGCTGGCAGCCTTGCCCACCCGGAATTTGCTGTTCCGATCCTCGGGATCCCAGACCTGACCGCATTTGGTGAAGACGAAGGGCTTCTCGCCTGCGGGGATCTGCGTCAGAGCACGCCCAACGATTTCTTCCGAGTGCCCAAGGCCGTAGATCGCTGCGGTGTCGATCCAGTTTATTCCTCGCGAAACTGCGTGGCAGATTGCCGCAATGGAGGCCTCGTCGTCCTGCGGTCCCCAGCCCACGGCCCAGTCCGGTCCGCCAATCGCCCAGGCGCCGAATCCTACGCGGGTGATGTCCATACCCGTGCGGCCGAGCGGACGAACAGGAAGCTGCTTTGCGGTTATCGACGTCATGTTCATGCAAGCGATGTTGCACCGCACCTATTCATCAATCCAGTTCTATCATAAGATAGGACTTATCTATTGGAGAGATGAAAATCCGTGGAACTGCGCCACCTTCAGCACTTCGTCGCACTGGCACAGGAGATGCATTTCTCCAGAGCGGCCGAACGGGTCAGCATCGTGCAGTCGGCACTGTCTACCAGTATCGCAATGTTAGAGGAGGAGCTGGGCGTCCGCCTGTTTCATCGCACAACCAGGCAGGTGAGGCTCACGCCGTCCGGGGAGGCATTCTACGAGAAGGCGATCCTGACGCTCAGCGCTGCACGGGATGCAAGGAGGTCCGTGGCTTCGGTACGTGATTTGCAGTCAGGTAGTCTGGTCGTGGGGACGGTGCAAACACTGCCTGCCTTCCTCGATCTGCCCGCGATCCTGGCTGCGTTCCATATGGCCTATCCCGGAATCCAGGT
Source organism: Altererythrobacter sp. B11 (assembly GCF_003569745.1). Taxonomy (NCBI): domain Bacteria; kingdom Pseudomonadati; phylum Pseudomonadota; class Alphaproteobacteria; order Sphingomonadales; family Erythrobacteraceae; genus Altererythrobacter; species Altererythrobacter sp. B11. The sequence goes on along the minus strand of NZ_AP018498.1, from coordinate 2,694,851 downwards.
GCGGCTGCGCCAGGGCAATAAGCTGGATATGCCGGCGCAATTGCTGGCCGGCGAACTGGACCTTGCCATAACCTCAATGATGGATTGCCCGCGGCGCCTTCAAATGCGTGTGCTCGGCGATGAACCGATGGTGCTGGTCTGTGCGGCCGGCCATGAAATGGCGCGGCATAAGCGCATCGGGGTCGAAGCGCTTTCGCATCTGGATTTTGTAGATTTCCAACCCGGATGGGGAACAAGGCCGATCATCGATAGCCACTGGAAAGATCTCCCGGAGCGGCGCGTAGTCTTCGAGGTGAGCGATCTCGACACCATGCTGGATCTGGTTCGGCGCGGTCTGGGTGTCGCTATCGTTCCCCGCCGCAACGCGACTGAGGCCGACGGGGCTCTGGCGGCGGTCGAACTGATCGGTGCGCCAATCCGCTGGGGCATGGTCTTGATGCACCGGAAGGAAGAGGATGCGGCCGTATCCGCCTTTCTCAATCTTCCGGGGCTGGAACCGGCCACCGCACGGGCTACTTAGCCACCGCAGCTTCAGGTGGTCAGAATGATGATCCATAGCGGAGTGGTAATTGCGGAAATGGCGGTGCCCACGAGCAGTGCATTTGCCGTTACATCGCGTGCGGTTCGGTAGATGTTGGCGAACATGTATGTGTTCATGCCCGGAGCCATCGCTGCGGTCAGGACCGCCGAGTTGAGTGCTGCCTGGGTGAGTCCGAACCAGCGCGCGAATATCAAGGTCAGGGCAGGATTGATCACCAGCGCGATAATCACCACCATCCCCGTCTCACGCCACGAACCGCGTAGCGGATAGCGAATTAGTATTCCGCCTAGCGCAAAGAGCGCGACCGGAAGCGCGGCATCGCCCAACATATCGAGGGGTCTTGCCAGATAGTCGGGAAGGTTGACGGAAATCAGGTTCAATCCCAGCCCCGCCAATAGCGAAAATATGTGAGGCTGGCGCAGAATTCGGAATACCGTTGTGGCTGCCGTGCGCAGCAGTCCTCGCCCGCCCGAATTGGCAGCTTCCATTGCGCTGACACCGATGAGGTAGCAGACCGGTGCCTGGAAGGCGATGATGGCGAAATTGCTTGAAGTAGCGTCTCTGCCGAATGCCACTGCCGTGATGGGCAGGCCCAGCAGCAGAGCATTCGTATACATGGATGAGAATCCGAGCGCCACCGAACGGTCCGGCTGATGGTTGAAAAGAGCTCTCGACGAAAAGATGCCGAGAAGGAAACATACCCCTGCCGCGAGATAGAAAGACACGATCAGCCCGGTATCGAAACTCTGCGACAGATCGATCCTCGCCATCGTAGTGAAGAGCAGGCAGGGGATCGCGATGGACTGGGCAAACGCCATCAGCCCTTCGATGAAGTCCTGCGTGAACGGGCCGAAGGATGCGGCCGCCGCACCGGCCCCGATTACGAGAAAAACCGGTAGTATGACGAGAAATATGTCGAGGAAAAGCAACGTGCTACCTAACCTGCGCCGCTATTCGTTGGTGATCTTGGCGAGAGGGAGGTGGTACGAAGGAATGAAGAGAATAAGCGCTGTAGAAAATAGCATGACTATTTCCATCGCGATAAGTGCATCGGTGTAAGACCCTGTGGCATCGTATGCCGCATTCATGCCTACGGGTATCAGGCCAATTAGTACGGCGACGCCTGCGTAGACTATCGCAGCGATCTTTCCGAAATGGCGCACCCCAAAATAGCGCGAAAGCAACAGCGGCAGAGCGCTATATTCGGCACCCAGACTGATGCCCATCAGCGTGCCGGCGGCAAGCATTGCCACAAATGTCTCCGAATTGTGAGTGAGCCACAGGCCCAGCGTACCCAGCAGGTAGAAAGGCACCAATATCGCCGGACGCGCGACACGATCCATCAGATGTCCGAGCAGAGCCTGCGCGAAGGTGCAGACCAGCGCGAAGGTGGAAACGACGGTCACGGCCTGACCCATTGGAAAACCCGAATTCTGCAGAACCGGCACGACCTGCGTGAACATCGCCGTCATGCAGCCAGCACACATCCCGATGCTCGCTACCAAGGCCCAGAAGGTGCGCGTGCGTAGGGCTTGTCTGAGCGTGAAATCGGTGTCGCTGTTGTCCAACACGCGATGATCGCCCTCGGTCACGCCATGAACAGAAGGCGGATCTCTGAAAAACGCCAAGATCATCGGCAGCGCTACGAAAGCGACAATTCCGGCCGAGGCGAGAAACGCACTTCGCCAGCCGAACCAGGTTACCATCAGTCCTGCGAGGATAGGAAACATCACCGAGCCCGCCCCCGTTCCGACGCCTGACGCAATGCCCATGACGGTGCCTCTCCCGCGGTCGAACCAGCCGGCGAGGGCCTTGGCATATGTGGTACTCGTAAGCGGAGCGGCGAAGACGCACACGGCACCAAAAAGCACATAGAAAGGTCCGACCGCCGGCGGGGTCAGAGCGAAAGAGCCGATCGCGAGCGTGTACAGGCACATCGCCGTGATCAGCACCCGCCTCGGGCCATACCGGTCGAGCAGCCATCCCGTTCCAAGTGCAAGCGCAAGCGACTTCAGGATCGAGAGCGCCATCGCTCCGGCCACCAGCGACCTTGGCCAGCCGAATTCTTCGGCGATCGGAACCATTGCAACACCGAAGACAGATAGGAAAACCGGTGACAGGCTAACTGCATTGCCGACCGTTGACGCCACGACGACACCGACGCGCCGGTCGAGGTGCGAGTGAAATGTTGGTCTGGCAAAGGCTGTCTTCGGCCCTCGCTCGGCAATCACATGGCTCGTGTCACGCGCCCAAGCCATCGCTTGCACCTCCAACAACCGGCTGTCTCACAGCCATGGGATTGTCGGCACATGATCAGCACCGAGCTGTCGGCAACCTACTTCAGGCGTTCACGAAATCGTTTGATGTGAGGTGGTCCCGGAAATCTGGACAGGGTGCTAAGCTAATCCCGACCTGAGGAATGGACGGGAAATGAAGAAGACGAGGAAGCGGTACAGCGCAGATTTCAAGGCGAAGGTGGCGCTGGAGGCGCTCCGGGGTGACCTGACCCTGGCCGAGCTGGCAGCGAAGCATGGCATCCACCATACGATGATCGCGGCCTGGAAGCGCCAGGCTGTCGAGGGAATGGGGAGCACGTTCTCCGGAGCCGGCGATGCAGCCAAGGCAGCCAGCGAGGCCGAGGTGGAGAAGCTGCACGCCAAGATCGGCCAGTTGGTCGTGGAGCGGGATTTTTTAGCCAAAGCCTCCGGTCGATGAGCGTGGCACGGAGGCGTTCGATGATCGAACCTGCTCACCACCGGCTGTCGATTGCGGCGCAATGCCGGCTGCTGTCGATCAGCCGGTCTTCCTATTATTATGCGCCGGTGCCGGAGACCGACGAGACGCTGGCACTGATGCGGATGATCGACGCGGCGTTCCTCGACATGCCATGGTATGGTAGCCGCCAGATGGTCCGGCACCTGCGCCGCGAGGGCCACGATGTCGGCCGACGACGTGTGCGGCGGCTGATGGCGAAGATGGGCTTGTCGCCGATTTACCAGCGCCCTCGGACCAGCGATCCGAACCCGCAGCACCGGATCTATCCGTATCTTCTGCGCAAACTGGTGATCGAGCGCCCCAACCAGGTGTGGTGCGCCGATGTGACGTATATCCCGATGCGCCGGGGCTTCTTGTATCTGGTCGCGGTGATGGACTGGGCGACCCGCAAGGTGCTGGCCTGGCGGCTGTCGAATACGATGGACGCCGGCTTCTGCGTCGCCGCACTGGAAGATGCGCTGGCGCGCTTCGGTAAGCCGGAGATCTTCAATACGGATCAGGGTAGCCAGTTCACCAGCTTCGCCTTCACCAGCGTGCTGCGCAACGCAGAGGTCAAGATCAGCATGGACGGTCGAGGCCGTTGGATGGATAATGTGTTCATCGAGCGGCTGTGGCGATCTCTGAAGTATGAATGCGTCTATCTCCACGCCTTCGAGACCGGCTCGGAGCTGCGCACTGGCCTCCGGCGATGGATCACCTATTACAACACGCAGCGACCGCACTCGGGTCTCGCCGGGCGGACCCCGGCAGAGGCCTACGGGCGGATCAGCGAACCAGATCATGGGGGGCATGCCCCCCATGATCTGACGACCAGACTGGCGGCATAATCACATCGGGGATTAGCTTAACTTCGTCGCCGACCTGTCCAAGAAGGCGGAACCACCTCACTGGGTTGCCTGTGCGCACGCCCTGGCCGGTTGCCTGAGCACCAGGCGAAGAGCCGAACGGCGCCTTGTGCGCCTGGAGTTCAGAATTGGGGCATTTGCAGCCAAGTGAGATTTCTGGCGGAATGCTAGTTTGCTTGCACAATTCATCCAGTCAGGAGATTTGCCGGTGACCCAGGTTGTCCATTCCGTTGGCCCCAAGCGTGCGATGTGGACCCATATTGCGCTCGCTGTGAAAGACGTGGATGCCACGGTCGCATGGTACGAAAAGTTCACCCATATGCGCACGCTGCGGCGGCGCGAGGATGATGATGGCAAGAATGCCTGGCTTGCCGATCCGGACGAGAAGGAACGCGCATTTGTGCTGGTTATCGGCCAGTTCTTCGAAGGCAAGGATCCTTTCGCTCCGCAACCCCATCCTCCGCTTGGGCCGTTCGCGCATATCGGCATCGAACTGCCGACGCGTGAAGCGGTCGATGCCGTGGCGGCATTGGGCAAGGAAGACGGATGCCTGGCGCTCGGCCCGATGCAGTTCCCCAAGGAAGATGTCGGCTACATCTGCTTCCTGAAGGACCCGGACGGGAACACGATCGAGTTTTCGTACGATCAGGGCGTCTTCGAAACTGCGCGCGATAAATGGCAGGTTTCCGTTTGAGCGAGGCGATGGAGGAATGCTGACTGCGGAATAGACCGTCTTGGAGGCGCTCTGCATCCCTTGCATAGATATCCCGCCACGGCGGGGCGATGAACACATGGCGATTATAGCGGTGCTCACGCGCGGCGCGCAGCACATCTTCAGGGATATGGAGGCTGCATAACCGCCGATAGCCGATGATGTCGGGAATAGCGCGATCAAACAACACCGGGCCTTCGTACGCGACAGCTTCGCTGTAGGACCGAAGATCGCAGCGCAGCATCTCAGTGGCGAAGGCTTCAGGGTCACACCAGGGCAGCGCCTGCCCCTCGGCTGCTATCTGGTCCCGGATCACGGCCCGGCCGGATTCCGCCATATGCGGGACACCTTGGTCGGCAAGTACGCCCAGCAGCGTGCTCTTGCCCGAGCCCGGGCCGCCGGTCACGACGAAGAAGCGATCGCTATTCGCCATCCCGCGATCCGACCGGGCCCCCCGGAAGCGCCGCGAAAGTGAGCACCAGCGTATCACGCCATCCGCGCCCGGTGGTCGCCTCGACTGGCGAGGTTCCATGGCGGGCAAGCAGGTCGTCAAGCAGCAGAGCCTCCCCCGGATGCTGCAGGCGGTGCGTGAGAAGCAGCGCGCCGGCCGCATCCTCCACCCGAGTGACTCCGCCGGTGAAGCCCTGGCCCCCCATGTAAAGGATCAGCACGGCATCCCGCCCGTCGCGGTGCATGCCTTCCGGGGTGGGAAGGCCGGGCTCATCGCTTGTGGCTTCGATGCGGAATTGATGGGCTTCGATCAGCCAGTCCTGAACGGCGGAACCGTCGCTGGGCGCGATCAGTGCGGCCGTGCGCGCCACCAGTGCGCGAAAGAGGGGCGCGTTTGCGAGATGCTCGTCCATGGGGGCGAACCAGCGTTCCACCCCGCCATTCAGGGAATTGTGGCTCCGCTCCTGAAAATGGGGACGGTGCGGCAGGCGCACGCAATCCTCGCCAGTAAGGCGGAAGGCGGCATAGCGCCGACGACGATACCGGCCGCCATCAGCCATATAGTCGTCCGGAGCGAGATCCTCCCATGTTCGGGCGAGGGCGCGCCATTCGGGATCGGCAGGATCCGCCAGTTCGCCCGCAGGCAGCAGACGCGCGGCCTGCTCCGCGCCCGCACACCCGCGCGGGCCTGCTGCATGGCCGGCTGTGAGGGAGGGGCGGCTGATCGTGGTGAATTCACTCGTCATCGGCAGTAACTGCAGCGCCGTAGAAGGATTCCCCTTCCACTTGAAGATCCTCGACGAAGCGCATCGTCTCCAGCGCCCGCCGGACATTGTGGTTGCGCTCCGCAAGATAGTGCACGCCGAGCACCTGCCGTTCCACGTCGCAGGTCACGGCAACCAGCGTGAAGCGCAGATGATCGGTCTGCTCAAGAGCGCGCGTCCAGTACGCGCGCAGCGCAGTCTTCCCCTGGACAACCGGCGAGCCGGTTAGTTCGCCCGCAAGGGGGCTGATGAAGCGCGCCTCCTCGGTGAAATGCGCGAGAATCCGATCGAGGTCGCGCGCATTCCAATTGGCAATCCATTCCTGTGCAAACCGCTCCATCTCCGTGCGGTTCATGGCATTCTCCCTCACACCAGAAAGAGCAGCGCGGTGATGCCGGTGAGTACCGCCATTACGCGCACGAAGGCGATCATCGCCCGTCGGTTGTCCAACAGCCCGCGCGCGCCGGCCCCCATCGCGGCCCACGTGGCGATAGAGGGCAGGCCGACGATCGTGAAGGCGGCAACCACGATGCCAAGCTGAAGCCCCAGCGGCCGATCTGGGACGGTGAAGCTCGCAACGGCCGGCATGGTGATCGCCCAGGCCTTGGGGTTGACGAACTGGAAGGCCGCGGCCTGCCAGAAGGTGAACGGATGCGCACCCTCGCGCCGTTCGACGCCTTCGGATCGCCACAGCTTGACCGCCAGCCAGCCGAGATAGGCGGCGCCGAAGATCCTGACGCCCCAGCGAAAGGCCGGCCAGGCTTCGAACAGGGCGCCAAGGCCGAAGCCGCTGAGCGCGAGCATCGCGGCGCAGCCCGCATTGATGCCCAGGATATGGGGAATCGTCCGGCGGAAGCCGAACACGAGCCCGGAGGAGGCCAGCATGAGGTTGTTGGGACCGGGCGTGGCAGTGCAGACGAAGCTATATAGCGCAAGCGGGGCGAGCAGGCTGGTGTCCATGGCGGTGTCTCCTGCACGTCCGAATGATCATCATTGCACTATGAGTCAAACGGAGTATTGTATCGGTTCAATCTGCACGGAGCGATACATGTGGACCTGGATGCCCGACATCTCGCAGGGGAGCGGCCCCGCCTATGAGCGGCTGCTGCTCGCGCTGGAGAGAGATGTTCGTGAGGGCCACCTTGCGCCGGGCGATCGCCTCCCCCCGCAGCGGGAACTGGCGCACCGCCTCTCGCTGAGCGTCGGAACCGTCGGGCGGGCCTATGTGGAGGCGGAACGGCGGGGGCTTGTTTCCAGCCATGTCGGGCGCGGGTCCTTCGTGGCCGATCGCGTGCGGTCGCAGGCGGCACCGGATCCGGCCGACCCGCTCGATATGGCGCATAATCTGCCGCCGCTCGAACCGGCCCGGCGCTGGCTGGGGGAGGGGCTGCGGAAGCTGCGCCTGCGCGCCGATCTCGATGCGGCCGCGACGTATGCGCCGCCCGAGGGGCTGGCTAGCGTGCGGGCGGCGGGCGCGAACTGGCTGTCGCGGCGCCATGGCGTGATGCGCGCCAGCCCGGACAGGATCATCCAGTGCAACGGCGGGCAGCACGGCCTTGCTCTGGCCATCGCGGCTTTGGCGCGCGCCGGTGACACCGTTCTGTGCGAAGCGGCGACCTATCCCGGAATCAGGACGCTGGCCGAACATGGGGGCTATCGCCTGCGCGGCGTTGCGATGGATGCACGCGGGATCGATCCGGAAGCGCTCGCCCGCTGCGCACGCGATACGGGGGGCCGCGTGCTGGTGGTGCTCCCAACCTTGCAGAATCCCACCACGATCACGCTGGATGCCGCGCGGCGGGAGGAGATCGTGGCGGTCGCGCGCGCGCATGATCTGATGATCGTGGAGGACGATGCCTATCGCGTCTTTGCCGACGCGGATGCCCCGCCGAGCCTGGCCGATCTCGCGCCAGAGCGGACGCTGCTGGTCGCCGGGGTTTCCAAGTCGGTTGCGCCCGGTCTGCGCCTCGGCTTCCTGCTCCCCCCCGACGGCGGCGAGCGCGTGAGGGAGGGTCTGCTGCTGGGGGTGAGGGCCATGGGATACAGCCCCCCTTCGCTGGAGGGCCTGCTGTTCGCCCAATGGGAAGAGGATGGCACTGCCGAGCGCATCGCGGATGAGATCCTGACCGAATGCCGCGAGCGGACGGAGCTGGCAGCTGCGATCCTCGGTTCCGCAGTGGCGACACCGGGGGCGGGGCAGAGCCCCCATGTGTGGATGCCCATGTCGATGCTCGCGGCGGAGCGACTGAGTGCCCGGGCCTTGCGGGCGGGCATCGCTCTGACCCCGCCCGAAGCGCCGATCGTGGAGGCGGGGGCAGCACCAGCGGGAATCCGCCTCTGCCTCGGCGCCATTGCCGACCGGTCTATGCTCGGCCAGGCCCTGCGCACGGTGCAGGCGCTGGCCGGTGAGGGCGGCGCAAGTGCGGCTCACGGCCTCGTATAGCCGGCGAAGCGGCTTCCCGCCGCGCCGCCGCTACGGCTTGCGGAGTGTCAGTCTGCCGGCTGGAACACGCTGGAACAGGGTTCATGCGAAGAAAAACCGTTCGCAGACACAAGGTTGGGCTGGCCCTCTTGCAGAACTGTGATGCTGCCTTTCCATCCGGACATCTGAGCCCCTGCGCCGGCAGTAGGAAATGCCCGGCGGGTCAGCTCTCGCTGGCGAGTTCGCTGCGCAGGAAGTCGAGCAGCGCGATCACGCTCGGCTTGGCGGCCTTCTCGGTCGAGACCTGCGCCTTGATCCACATCGGCGGAGGGCGGAAACCGGGGAGCACCGCCTCCAGCCGGCCGCTCGCCACGTCCTCCTCGACCAGAAACGTTGGCAGCACCGCAATACCGAGGCCGCGCCGCACCGCTTCGCGCAGCACGATGGTGTCGTTCACCGCCAGCCGCGGCTTCACGGTAAGCGCGAAATCGCATTCGTCGCCGCCGTAGAAGTGCCAGGTCTTGCCGTGGAGCAGCGAGACCAGGCAGGCATGGCGCGCCAGCTCGCGCGGATGGGCGGGGCGCCCTTCGCGCTGCACATAGGCGGGGCTGGCATAGGCGGCGCAGGGGTAGGGCATCAGCGGGTAATCGCGCACTTCCCCATGCACCGAAGGGCGCGTGCCGATGGTCAGATCGCAATTGCGGACGAGCGGGTTGTCCAGCCGGTCGGTCAGCCGCAGGTCGAGGTCCACGGCCGGATTGCGGACCAGGAAATCGCAGAAGATCGGCCCGAGGATCATCGCAGTGACGGAGCCGGGCGCATCAACGCGCAGGAGGCCCGAGATCTCGTCCAGATCGCCGACATTCCGCAGCTCGTCATATTCCGCCACCAGCTTCATGCAGCGCGGCAGCAGGCGCGCCCCGTCCTCCGTCAGCCGCAGGTCGCGCGTGGAACGATGGAACAGCGGCACTCGGAATTCATGCTCCAGCTGGGCGATCCGCTTCGACACGACCGAGGGCGAGATGGCGAAGGAGCGCGCCGCCGCGGCAAAGCTGCCCAGCCGTGCTGCCGCCAAAAAGGTCCGAACATTCAGTAAGTTGTCCATCGTTCTCGTTTCGAGAATGGTGAAGTCTCAGTAAGCAATATTCCCGCCATAGCGCGATCCGCCTAATCCCCCAATCGAGATCAGCCGAAACGAGCGATCCAGAGGGAGAGAACAAGCCATGATGAGGATCATCAGAAACGCTCGCGTGTCCGCCCATGCTCTCGCGATCGCGGGGCTCGCGATCGGATCGGGCGCGGCCAGCGCTCAGGAGGCTGCGGCCGACGCGGCCCAGCCGCCCGAGCAAGCACCCGCCCCGATCATCGTCACCGGTTCGCGCATCCAGTCCGCCTTCGACCGCCCCACGCCGGTGACGATGCTGGGTGCGGAGCGGCTGGAGGAGCGCGGGGCGAGCAATCTGGGCGACGCCCTGAACGAACTGCCGGTGTTCCGCGCCACGCAGACCCCAGCCACCGCCGGCCTCGGCGCCGAAGCCGGCTATATCGGCGGCCGCATCCTCGACCTGCGCGGCCTCGGCGCGGTGCGCACGCTCACTCTGGTGGACGGCAAGCGCTTCGTGCCCTCCACCACGCAGGCCACGGTGGACACCAACATGATCCCCTCAATCCTGCTGTCGCGGGCCGAAGTGGTGACGGGGGGCGCTTCCGCCGTCTATGGCTCCGACGCGGTATCGGGCGTCGTCAACCTGCTGATCAACAAGGATCTCACCGGCTACAAGATGAACGCCCAGGCGGGTATCTCCGAGGAAGGTGACAATTTCACCCGCCAACTCGGCCTCGCCGGCGGCTGGGAGCTTGGCTCCAACCTCCATCTGATCGTCGGCGGCGAGTGGGAGAAGAGCGACGGGGTCTCCGGCTGCGAGCAGCGCGACTGGTGCCGCAATGGGCTCATTAACGTGGGCCGCAATCCGCTGGCGCCGGGGCAGGTGCCGACCATCCCCGCCACCAGCATCGTGCCCGATGCCTATACCTGGAGTGCGTCCTTCAACGGCGTCACCACGCCGCCCAGCAGCGCCTATGTGGGGCGCGACGTCCCCGCGCTGCGGCCGATCGACGGCATCACCTTCAACAATGACGGGACGCCGCGCCGCTATCAGTTCGGCTATCTGGTGAATTCGATCTGGCAGGCGGGCGGAGAGCGCGACACGCCGCTGGGGAAGAACATCTATTTCGATTTCCCGATCGTCTCCCCCACGGAGCGGTGGAGCACGATGGGCTATCTGACCTGGGATGCCACCGAGGCTCTCACGCTCGAACTCGGGCTCACCTATGGCCATGGCGAAGGCCGCCACCGCAGCCCGGGCCATCGCAGCACCTCCATCGTGATCCGCGATGACAATCCCTTCCTGCCCCGGTCCAGCGATCCGACGCTGGATATTCCCACGATCCTGGCCAACAGCGGCCTGACCAGCTTCACGCTGGGCAAGGGCTTCGACGACATCGGCCCCGGCATCGTCGAGGTGAAGAACGACGTCATCCGCGTGGTGGGCGCCGCCACCTATCAGCTGGACGGCAACTGGCAGCTGGATGCCTATTACTCCTATGGGCACAACAAGTTCAGGTCGGACTTCACCAACAAGGTCATCACCGCGAATGTGGGCCGCGCGCTGGACGCCACTTCGGTGAACGGCACGCCGGTGTGCCGCGTGAATGCCGATAGCGATCCGACGAATGACGATCCGGCCTGCGTGCCGCTCAACCCCTTCGGCTATGGCCAGGGGCCGGATTTCGCCGGGGCCAAAGCCTATGTGACGGCGGACGGCTTCCAGACCAATGTCACCACGCAGAACGTGGTCGCGGCCAACCTCACCGGCAATCTCTTCACCCTGCCGGCCGGCTCCGTCGGAGTGGCCGTGGGCGGCGAGTTCCGTAGCGACAAGGTGACGGGCGACACCGATCCCCTGTCGCAGGCGAATGCCTTTATCAACGGCAATGGCGCGCTGGTATCGGGCAAGATCGACGTCACCGAGTTCTATGGCGAGATCAACGTGCCGCTGCTGGCGGACCAGCCCTTCGCCCGCGAATTTGGCGTAGACGGTGCCATCCGCCAGACGCACTACAGCCGCTCCAGCGCGATGTTCGACAGCAGCAGCGTGGATGTGACGACGTGGAAGCTGGGCGCCGTGTGGGCGCCGATCGACGCGGTCCGCTTCCGCGTCTCGCGCTCGCGAGACATCCGCGCGCCCAATGTGGCCGAACTTTTCGGCCCGGTGACGACCCGCACGGGCATCCTCACCGACACCGGCAATGGCGGGCGGCAGGTGATCGTGGAGGTGGTCAGCGGATCGAACCCCAGCCTGCAGCCGGAAAGCGCCGATACCTGGACCGTGGGTGTGGTGCTGCAGCCGACCGGCGGGTTCTTCGGCCGCTTCCGCGCCTCCGCAGATTATTACGACATCAAGATCGACGATGCGATCAGCACACTGGGCCAGCAGAACATCGTGAACCGCTGCGTAGACGGCGATGCGCTGAGCTGTTCGCTCATTCAGCGCAACGCGGACAATGAAGTGGTGAGCATCGTCGATACGGTGCAGAACGTGAACCAGCTGATCGCGCGCGGCATCGATTTCCAGCTCGACTATGTGCAGCCGCTCGGCGGCACGACCACGCTCAGCCTCAATGTCCTGGCCAGCTATGTGGACGATCTCATCACCGTGGACTCCGTCGGTGCGACGGATCGCGCGGGGCAGACCGGGCTCCGCGGCGGCACGCCCCCGGGCATTCCGGACTGGACGGTGGATGCCACCGCTCGGCTGGAGTTCCTCGAAAACTACGCCTTCACCAGCCATTTCCGCTGGATCAACAAGGGCTTCTTCTTCCCCACCTTCCTCGAACCCGGCGATCCCGGCTACTCGCTGCAGTCGCCCAACAGCGTGAACACCAACACGCTGCCCTCGCGCTTCTATGTGGACATTCTCGGCTCGGCCAAGCTGCCGTTCGGCGGGGCGAAGGAAGTGGAAGTGTTCGCCGGGATCGACAATCTCTTCAACGTGGATCCGCCGCGCTTTCCTGGCGCGAACGGCAGCGGGAACAATGTGTTGTTCAACCCCGTGGGCCGCATGTTCAAGGGCGGCATCCGCGCGAGCTTCTAGCCGCCGCGACAGGGCAGGCTGCGCTGCAGCCCGCCCTGTCGAGCCCCGAGTGAATGCAAATTACTGGAAGGAAGCGAAATGGCACTGCGCAGCATGGCCGCGAATTCACCCGTCCGCCGCGCCCATTGGCGGGCGCTGGGGCTGAGCGAGGAGGATCTGGCCAGGCCCAAGATCGCCGTGGTCAATTCCTCGTCGGAGCTGGCGGTCTGCTTCGCGCATCTCGATGGCATGGCGAAGGTGGTGAAGGAAGCGATCCGTGAGGCGGGCGGGGTGCCTTTCGAGGTGCGCACCACCGCGCCTTCCGACTTCATCACCGGGGCGGCACGCTCCGGCAGCTATATCCTCGCCGGGCGCGATCTGGTGACCAATGATATCGAGGCGCAGGTGGAGGCGGCGCTGCTTGACGGCATGGTCTGCCTGACGAGCTGCGACAAGACGCCGCCGGGCCATCTGATGGCGGCGATGCGGCTGAACATTCCCACCATCCTGGTCATCGGCGGCTATCAGGCATCCGGCATGATCGGCGATGACCATGTGGATATCGAGGATCTGTTCTCCGGCGGCGTGCGCGAGGCGCTGGGCGGCACGATGAAGCACAGCGTGTCCGACATGGTGAAGGAGGCGGTTCGCGGGCCGGGCGTCTGCGCGGGAATGGCGACGGCCAACACCATGCATTGCGTGGTGGAGGCGCTGGGCATGTGCGTGGCCGGCTCTGCCCCGGTGCGGGCCAACAGCGACAAGATGTTCGCGGCCGCGCGGGCGGCGGGGCAGCGCATCGTGGGCATGGTGACGGAAGAGCTGACGCCGCGCCGGATCATGACCGAAGGCGCCTTCCGCAACGCTGCGGCCATGGTGCTGGCGGTGTCGGGCTCCATCAACGCGATCAAGCACCTGCAGGCGACGGCCACCGAAGGCGGGCTGGATGTCGATCTCTATGCGGTGTGGGACGAACTGGGCCGCAAGGTGCCGACGCTGGCGGCAGTGCGCCCCAATGGCTCAGTCCGCATCGAACAGTTCGAGGATGCCGGCGGTGCCCGGGCGATGCTGAAACAGCTGGAGCCGGTGCTGGATGGCGATGTGCTGGTCGCCTCCGGCAAGACGCTGGCGGAGGATCTGCAGGATGCCGAAATCCGCGATGCGGAGATCATCCGCCCGCTGGACCGGCCGGTATCCGAAGGGCCCTCCATCGCCATCCTCAAGGGGTCGCTGGCGACGGAAAGCGCGGTGGTGAAGCTGGGCATCCGCGACGGATCGCGGCCGGAGAGCTTCGCTGGCCCTGCGCGGGTGTTCGAAAACAATCAGGAAGCGATGGCCGCGATCTCCGAAGGGCGGCTGCAGAAGGGCGATGTACTGGTGCTGCGCGGACAGGGGCTGAAGGCGGCCCCGGCGATGGGCGGGGGCGCCTCCTTCATTCTGTTCGCCATCGACGCGGCCGGGCTGGCGAAGGATGTGGCCTTCGTCACCGACGGGCAGCTTTCGGGCCTGTGCCTCAAGGGGCTGACCGTGGCGGAGGTCGCGCCAGAAGGCGCGGCCGGCGGCGCGATCGGCAAGGTGCGCGATGGGGACCGGATCGAGATCGACGTGGCGAGCCGGCGCATCGACCTGATGGTCCCGGCCGAGGAGCTGGCCAGCCGGCCCGGCCCGGATGTGACCTCGCTGCCCCCGGCGGGCGGCTGGCTGGGCATCTATCGCGATACGGTGCAGCCGATGGCGACCGGCGCCGTGCTGAGCGGGGACTGGAGCGCGCCATGCGACTGAGCGACGAGGAAAAGGCCATGCGCGACGGGGCGAAGGGCCCGGCGGTCGCCAAGGCGATGGACCTGCTGATCCGCTATGGCGAGGCGCTGGGGGCGGAGGACTTCGTCTATACCGACAATGTCGCGGGCGTGCCCGGCTCCTCCCCGCAATGGGTGAAGGATTACTACGCGGCCGATGGGGGCGATTATCGCGCCGTCTTCTCCCGCTTCGATCTCGATTCCGACGAAGTGGTGGATGTGCCGCGGGTGACGGGTTTCAGCTGCCACCTGCAGGGCGGCATGGACCCGGAGCTGTGGCGCGAACAGGGGATGAGCGAGGAAGCCTTCGCCAATTTTCGCGCCGACGAGCAGGAGGTTTCCGCCCATGGTATCCATGTGCTCAAGACCTGCACCCCCTATCTCGCCGGCAACGTGCCGGTGATGGGGGAACATTGCGCCTGGATGGAATCGAGCGCCGTGGTGCTGTGCAATTCGGTGATCGGCGGCCGCACCAATTGCGAAGGCCGCGAATCCACCAGCGCGGCCATGCTGGCCAAGCGCATCCCCAACTGGGGCTTCCACACGGATGCGTTCCGCAAGGGGCAGCATCTGATCCAGGTGGAAACGCCGGTGGATTCGATCTTCGAATGGGGCATGCTGGGCTATTTCACCGGCACGGCGGTGGAGGATGCGATCCCGGTGCTGGAGGGGGCGATCCACGGCCCCTCGCTGATCCGGCACAAGCATTTCGGCGCCGCGGCGGCCTCATCCGGCGGGGTGGAGATGTATCACATGGCCGGCATCACGCCCGAGGCTGCGACGCTGGAGGCGGCCTTCGGCGGGGCGCCGCGCGGGGAGCGGTTCGTCTATGGCCGGAAGGAACGGCAGGCGATCTACGAACGGCTCAACAGTATCGGCGAAAGCACCGCGGTCGATTATGTGATGCTCGGCTGCCCGCATTACTCCGCCGACCAGATCGCCGAGGCCGCGCGGCTGATCGAAGGGCGCAGCGTCCACGCCAATTGCCATCTGTGGATCTTCACCAGCCGCGCGGTGAAGGCGACGGCCGAAGCGAGCGGCCATGCGGAGATCCTGCGCCGCGCGGGCGCGAAGCTGATGACCGACACCTGCTCCGCCATCAGCCAGGCGGTGCCGCCCGGCACGCGAGTCGCCGCCTTCGACAGCGCGAAGCAGACGCATTACCTGCCCGCGATCATGGGCATCGAAGGCTGGTTCGGCACCACGCAGGAATGCATCGACGCCGCCTGCACCGGGCGCTGGCAGGGGAGGCTGAACTGATGGCGAGCGTGTTGGAACGGCCGGCGGATCTGGTGATCCATGGCCGCAAGGTCGTGGGCGGGGTCTGCGAAGGGCCCGCGCTGGTCACGCGCGAGACGATTTCCGGCTGGGGCGGGGTCAACCCGATGAAGGGGGAGATCATCGAAAGCCACCACGAACTGCGCGGGCAGAGCTTCGCGGGCAAGGTGCTCGTCTTCCCCGGCGCCAAGGGTTCCTCCGGCTGGTCCGGCGTGTTCCACCTGACCCGGCTCACCGGCCGCGCGC
Organism: Altererythrobacter sp. B11; assembly: GCF_003569745.1. NCBI lineage: Bacteria > Pseudomonadati > Pseudomonadota > Alphaproteobacteria > Sphingomonadales > Erythrobacteraceae > Altererythrobacter > Altererythrobacter sp. B11. The sequence goes on along the minus strand of NZ_AP018498.1, from coordinate 2,678,889 downwards.
CGTTGGGCCTGCTGTTCAATGTGATGACCACCAAGGCGGCGCTGGGCGCCGTGGTGCTGCGCGTCCCCAGCATGAGCGATTTCGATGCCGATCCGCTGGATCATATCGACACCGGCGACTGGGTGCGGATCGACGCCGATGCCGGCAGCGTTTCGATCTGGAAGGGCGGGCGGCCGTAAGCCACCCGCCCGAACCAGCGTGAGCGTGCGATCAGATGCGGCCGCGCACGCCGAAGAAGAACGAACGGCCCGAATATTCGTAGAAGGCCGGCACGTTGCGGTAGGTGTTGAAGCGGCGGATATCCTCGCCCAGCAGGTTGGAGCCCTGGACATAGACCGAGACGTTCTCGGTCACGTCATAGGACAGGCTGGCCGAGACCTCGTGATAGGGGTCTTCCTTCACCGGCAGGTAGCTCAGGCTGCCCGACTGCGCCCAGGTGTAGCGCCCCTGGTAGCTGTAGGAGACCTGCGCGCCGATGCCGTTCTTCTCATAGAACAGCTTGGCATTGGCGGAGAAGGGGATGGCGCCCGGCAGGTCCGTGGTCACATCGCCCGACTTGGCGCGCGAGTGGTTGTAGGTGAGGTTCGCCTGCGCGCCGAAGCCGTTGTCGAGGAAATACTGCGCGCCCACTTCCAGCCCGTAGACATTGGCGCTGTCGCCGTTGATCACCTGATATTCGGTGAAGGCGAAATCCTGCTGCTGGTTGGCCGGCTGGTTGGTCGGCGTGATGGTGACATCCACCGGCACGTTCGAAACGAAGTTCGTGATGTGCTTGTAGAAGGCCGCGGCAGTCAGGGCGAGGCGGTTGGTTGGGTAGTATTCCAGGCTCGCGTCGAGCTGATCGGCTTCGGTCGGCTTGAGGTTCGGATTACCCGCGTCATAGATCACGAAGGTGCCCGACTGGGCCGAAGTGGCATCCTGCGCCGGCGACAGCTCGCCGAAGGTCGGGCGCGAGATCGCCTGCGAAGCGGCGAGGCGCAACCGCAGCCCGTCCGACAGATCATAGGCGAAGTTCACCGAGGGGAGGAAGCGCACATAGTCGCCGCCGCCCACGATGGGTTCCACCGGGTTGAAGCTCACCGCATTGTCCTGCGTGCCGGCACGCGGGATGATGCTGGCGATGCTGGCGCCATAGCCCACGGAGGAGACCTTCGTCGCCACCAGGCGGCCGCCGATGTCACCCTGCCAGCGATCGCCTTCGAAGTTGAACATCACATAGCCGGCCCAGGTCCGTTCCTTGATGCGATAGGACGCGGGAAGATCGGCCTCGACCACCTGCTGCGAATAGCCGGCGGGATAGGGCGAGAGCGAGCAGCCCGGAATCTCCGCCCCGGTCTCGTCCAGGCAGGAGTTGGGATCGAGGATGTCGGGGTTCGCATCGGCCCGGGGCAGTGCCGCCAGATAGGTGTCGATGTCGAACACCGGGAAGCCGCGCGGGAAATCGCCGTCCTGCTTGTCCAGCGTGCCGCCGAGGCCCGGCCGCACGACCGCGGCGTCGATGTCGCCGAAGGAGAAGGGATAGCCGCAGTAATTGCACGAGGTGGTGTACTGGTTGTCGATGGTGGTGACCGTCTTCTTCCGGTCGGCCCAGGATCCGCCCACCGCGATGGAGCGCAGCACCCCGGCGTCCAACTCATACTCCAGGTCGATCTTCGCGCCCTGCGCCCGGTCGGAGATGTCCTGCCCCTGGATGCCGATGTAATGGGCGTGGAAATCGTCGTCGGTCGCCTCATTGATGCCGCGCCCGCCGGGGATGGTGATCTGCAGGTCGGGCAGGCCGCCGTTGTTGGTCGCGAAGACGGCGGAGGAGCCGGGGATGCCCGCCACCACGAAGCGGTTCTGGCCGCCGGTGTTGTCGCGTGCCTTGCCGTAATAGGCGTCGACCGCCACCTTCAGCCGCTCGGTCGCGTCCCAGTCGATATGGCCGCCGAACTGGTAGGTCTGGCTGTTGCGCGGCTCGTCGGTGGTCAGCACTTCGGCCACCAGCTCGTCCATAGTGAAGCCGGTGACGACATTGTTCTGGTCGACGGTCACGGAACCCGGATCCCAGCGCAGCGAGCCATCGTCGCCATAAGGATTGAGGTAGTTCGACTGGCGATAATTGTGCTGCTTCACGTTGAAGCGGCTGTAGAGGCCGTCGATCGTCAGTTCGAAGCTGCTGTCGGGCTTCCACTGGAAGGCGCCGGCGGCGCCGATGCGCTCACGCTCGCCCGTCACATAGCCCATGCTGTAATAATCGGGCCAGATATAGGTGGAGCCGCCTTCGTCCGGGTTCACGGTGCCGTCGCCGTTGAAGTCCAGGCCATAGCCGGCTTCGGAGCCGTCCACCGCGTAATATTCGCCGAGGTTGTCGGTGCGGAACTTGTACTTGTTGTAGCTGCCGCCGATCAGGATGCCCATCGTGTCGTCGGCAAAGGTGGTGCTCACCACGCCGCTGACCTTGTAGCCGCCCTTGTCCGCCAGATCGTTATACTGGCCCTCGATCGCGCCGGAGGCCTGGAAGCCCGGCCGGTCCAGCGGGCGCGCGGTGCGCAGATCCACATTGCCGCCGATGCTGCCTTCCAGTGCGGAGGCGCGTACCGCCTTCTGCACTTCGGCGCCGGAGATGATTTCCGACGGCAGCACGTCGAAGGCGAAGGACCGGTCCGGCCCGTCGGTCGGCAGGATGCGGCCGTTCAGAGTGGTGATGGCGAAGTTCTCACCCAGGCCGCGGATGGTGATGGAGCGGCCTTCACCGCGACCGTCACGGCCCACGGTGAGGCCGGGAATGTTGGCGAGCGCTTCGGCCACGTTGCGGTTGGGGAACTTGCCCAGCTCTTCCGCCGAAATGGCATCCACAATGGTTTCGGCATTGCGCTTCGCCTGGATGGAGCGGAGCAGGCTGCCGCGCACGCCGCGCACCACGATGGTGTCACCCTGGGTGACGTCGGTCGTGGCCGTGTCGGAAAGGACCGTCTCGGGTTCGGCCGAGCTTTGCGTGTCCTGCGCGTAAGCGGCGGGAGCGGTCATCAGCGCGGTTGCGCTCACACTGGCAAGGCCTGCAAGGCGCCAAGAAATACGTCCGGTCATGTTCCACCCCTTGTTGCCGCCAACGCAAGCTCTTGCGCCGGATCGAATCTGTGCGGTAAGTTTCGTTTTCGTAACTAAATGGTCGTTGAACTGTCAAACAGAAATGAAACGAAACTTAACGGTCGAGGCATTGTCGGGTATGCAGCCCGGTATCATGCGCATGGCGAAGGGGAGTTGAATGGCGGTCTTGCGCGATACAAGTCATCGGCGGCAGGAAATCAGCCGGCTGGTGCGCGAACGGGGCAGCGTGCAGGTGGTCACCCTGGCGGAACGCTATGGCGTTTCGATGCAGACGATCCGCAAGGATCTGCACTATCTGGCGCAGAAGGGCATTGCCGAACGCTCCTATGGCGGGGCCATCGCCGCCGATGCGGTGAATGTGGCCAGCGAACCGCCGCTGGAAGCCAAGCAGGCCAGCCATATCGACGAGAAGGCGCGCATCGGCGCGCTGGCCGCGACCATGGTGGAGCCGGGCGATTCCGTGGTGCTGGATTCGGGCACCACCACGCTGCAGATCGCCTATCACCTGCCGGATGATGACAGCATCACCGTGCTGACCAACGATCTCGATATTCTCTGCGTGCTCTCGCGCAAGGAACGGCTGCGGGTGGTGATGCTGGGCGGCGCGCTGCGCCGCCGCAACCACGCCTTCTATGGCGCGCAGACCGAAAGCGCGCTGGACAATCTGCATGTCGACAAGCTGTTCCTCGGCGTCGACGGCTTCGACCTGGAGCGCGGCATCACCACGCATTACGAGCCCGAGGCGATGCTCAACCGCAAGATGGTGAAGGCCGCGCGGCAGGTGATCGCCGTCACCGACGGATCGAAATTCGGCAAGGTGTGCCTGCACCAGATCATGCGGGTGGACGAAATCGACGATCTGGTGACCGACGGCGCCCGCGCGGGCGACCTGCGCCCGGCTGCCGAGCGGCACGGCTTCCGGCTGCATATCGCCTGAGCGAATGCCTAACGCGGCATTTGCATCTCGCAGAGGTTCTTCATGGCTTTGGTAGAAGTGTTTGAAGGCGAGGATCTGGAAAAGCTGCTATTTGTGGCCGAATTCGATTTCCTGCCGCGTGTCGGTGAACACCTTGCTCGGGATACGCAGGGCTACTTCGACTATTATGACGTCCTAGAAGTCTGGCATCGGCAAGACCGCGGGGACGGGGCCTTCCGAGCATGCTTGCTTGTGAGCCTCGTCGATTGATAACCCTGAACGTTGCTGCTCCGCAGCCGGCCAGAGGGCGAGGGTAGGGGCGGGTTTGCTACACCCGCCCGCCGCCGTGCTCAGGACTCGAGCTTGAAGAACCGCCGGGCGTTGGACCAGTAGATCTTGTCGATCACCGCGCGGGGCAGGGCGAGGCCCGGCGCGTCGGCCTCGATCGCGTCGACATACTGGCTTTCCGGAGTCGCCAGATAGCGCCAGTCGGCCCGCCACACGCGGTCCGCCTCGGCGGGGAAATCGTCGGTGGCCGGGGGATTTTGCGCGCGAGCCGCGGGATCGGGCGGGCTGTCGGTCAGGTCCGTGCCATAGAGGATGCGATCCTGATACTTGATGAAGAAGGCGCGCACTTTCTCCAGATCCTCGTTGGACTGGACCTGCAAATTGGACATGCGCGCCGCCAGATCCACCACCGCATTGGGATAGCGATCGAAGAAGGCGGCCAGCTCGTCCACGCTCCATTCCAGGCTCGCCATATGCGCCCCGTCGAAGGCGAGCTTCGGATGCTGCCCCACGAAGTGGTCGCGCCGCTCCATCAGCTCCTCGTAGCTCGGCTCTTCCGGGTGGAGATACATGTAATATTCGGGGTGCGAGCGGAAATACTCGCGGTCGTTCGCCGTCGTCATCTCGTCCAGCGGCAGCCAGCAGTTCTTCGGCTCGGCCTGATGGGCGATCAGCGGCACGCCCTTGTGCTCCAGATGGGCCATCACCCCGTCGAAGCGGGGATCGTCCAGGAACACGCGCTTGCCGTCCAAATCGCGCGCCACCATGCCGATGTTCTTCCACACCTTCACCGCCACGGCGCCCTTGGCCAGCGCATCGTCGATCCGGGCGGTGGTGCGGGCGGTCCACTCGGGCGCGCCGAAGCCGTCCATCGGGAAGGTGGTGGCGAAATGGAAGGTGGTGGCATCCTGCTTCATCATTTCGGCAGAGATCTGCGCCTGATCGGGCAGCGGGGGGAAATCGGGATAATCGACATTGATCGACAGCAGCTCGAACCTGTCCTTGCGGGCGATCTTCAGGAAATCCGGGTCCACCCGGTTGGCATGCACATGGGCATCGAATTTCGGCACAGTGTCGAAATCGGATTCGCTGTAGAGTTCGGGCGCCTGCGCCGTGGCGGCCACGGGCAGCAGCACGGCGGCACTGGCGAGGATGGTCAGGCGAAAGATTGCGCGCATGGGGCCTCCAGGATCGAAACGAAAGAAAACGCACTTGTAAGTTGCGTTTTGGTGTGGACCTTGGGATGGAATGGTGCAAGGTCTTCGTTCGCGAAAAGGCCCATGCCGAGGAGGGGCCGAGGAGGAGATGCTGGAAATGTCGCGCAAACCGATCACCCGCCGTTCGGCGATCGGCCGCCTGCTGGCCGGCGGCGCGCTGGTGGCAGCGCCCGCACTTCCCGCTCGCCTCTGGGCTGCTCAGCCGCCCGAAGGCGCGCGGCTGAGCGATGGCCGCCTGACGATCGAATTCGACGCTGCGATGCGCTCGCGCCTGCTGCTGGACGGCAAGGCGCTGACGCCGCTTGCTTCGGCGGAGGCTTTGCTGCCGGTCGATTCGGCGCCGGTGGATCACTTCCTCCTGCTCGATCACGCGGAAGAGGCTGTGTCTGGCCCGCATGGCGCGGGCCGCCGCCATGTGCTGCGCGGCACGGCCGAAGGCGCGCTGGAACAGCAGATCGCGATCACCTTCTTCGATCGCTATCCCGGCCTGGCGCTGTACGAGGTGCAGTATCGCAACACCGGCAAGGCGCCGCTGGGCGTGGCCGGCTGGCGCGTCGCCACGCATGATCTGCTCGATCATCCCGACGGGGCGTGGAGCTTCGCCGGCGCCTCCTATCCGGATCGGCGGGACTGGATCCAGCCGGTCGGCCCCGGCTTCGAACAGCGCAATTTCATGGGCATGAACGGCTCCGACTATGGCGGCGGCACGCCGGTGGCGGTCGTCTGGCGGCGCGATGCCGGGATTGCCGTGGGCCATGTGGAGACGGTGCCGCGGCTCGTCTCGCTGCCGGTCGCGGCGCAGCCCGGCGGCACCCGCCTCGGCCTTTCGGGGGACGAGCCCGCGATGCTGGAGCCCGGCGCGGTGCTCACCCTGCCAGCGGCCTTCGTCATGGCGCATCGGGGCGATTATTTCGCGCCGCTCGATGCCTATCGCCGGATCATGGCGGAGCGCGGGCTGGCGGCGCCCGCCATCCCCGAAACCGCCTATGGTCCGGTGTGGTGCGCCTGGGGCTATGAACGCAAGTTCACGCCCGACCAGGTCTATGGCACGCTGCCCAAGGCGCGCGATCTCGGCTTCGAATGGGCGGTGATCGACGATGGCTGGCAGCGGGCCGAAGGGGACTGGCGCGTCGAGACCGAGCGCTTCCCCCGCGGCGACGAGGACATGCGCGCCTTCGCCACCCGCATCAAAAGCTATGGCATGCGGCCGCGCCTGTGGCTGGCGCCGCTGGCGGTCGATCCCGGCACCCCGCTGCTGCGCGATCACCCGGACATGCTGCTGCTCGACCGCAACGGTGCGGCGCAGAATGTCAGCTGGTGGAACGCCTTCACCCTGTGCCCGGCCTATGAGCCGACGGTGGACTATTTCCGCAAGCTGGTGCGCCAGATCATCGGCGACTGGGGCTTCGAAGGGCTCAAGCTCGACGGGCAGCACCTCAATGGCGTCGCCCCCTGCTACAACCCGGCGCACAACCATGCCCGGCCGGAGGAATCCTACGAGAAGCTGCAGGATTTCTGGAAGGCGATCCATGACGAAGTGATGGCGATCAATCCGCAGGCGGTTGTGGAAATCTGCCCCTGCGGCGACAGCTTCGCCTTCCACAACATCCCGGCGATGAACAACACCCCGGCCTCCGATCCGACCTCATCCTGGCAGGTCCGGCTGAAGGGCAAGACCTTCAAGGCGCTGATGGGCCCGGCGGCGCCCTATTCGGGCGATCATGTCGAACTCAGCGATGGCGGGCGGGACTTCGCCTCCACCTATGGCATCGGCGGCATCCCGGCGAGCAAGTTCACCTATCCGGAGGACGCGCCCAAGCCCACCGAGCCGCTTCCCCCCGGCGGTTTCAAGCTGACGCCGGAGAAGGAGGCGCTGTGGCGCAAGTGGATCGATCTCTATCGCGCCAACCGGCTTGCGCAGGGAACCTATCGGGGCGAGCTCTACGACATCGGCTTCGACAAGCCGGAGGCGCATGTCGTGAGCATGGATAAACAATTGCACTATGCGTTCTATGCCGATGCATGGCGCGGAAAGCTGCCTTTGCGGGGGCTGGAGGCGGGCGAATATGCGCTGGCGGACGGGTTCAGCGGGGCCGATCTGGGCCGGGTGCGCGGGCCGGAAGCGCTGCTGGATGCGCGGTTCGAAGGCTTCCTGCTGGTGCGCGCGACCCCGGTTGCGGGAGGCGCCGCATGAGCGCCGCGGCCCTTTCGCGCGGCGGAAACGCGTGGCTTTTCAACGCGATCATCACGGTCGTCCTGTGGGGCATATGGGGCGCCTTCTCCGGCATCTCGCCCCAGCGCGGCTTCCCCGAAACGCTGGTGTACTGCGTCTGGGCGCTGACCATGATCCCACCGGCGCTGATCGTCCTGTGGCAAGCCGGCTGGACCCTCGACCGCTCCCCCAAGGCGATCGCCTATGGTCTTGCGGTCGGCCTGCTGGGTGCGGGCGGGCAGATGGTGCTGTTCTACGCCGTGGCGCGGGGGCCTGCCTATTTGATTTTCCCCGTTATTTCGCTCTCTCCCATCGTCACGATCGCGCTCTCCTTCGTGCTGCTGCGCGAGCGCACGGGCCGCCTCGGCGCGCTCGGCATCCTCCTCGCGCTGCTGGCCCTGCCGACCTTCGACTTCAGCCCCGCCGAAGGGGTGGGCGCTTCCGCCTCCTGGCTGCTGCCGGCGCTGGTGGTCATGCTGTGCTGGGGCGTGCAGGCCTATTTCATGAAGGCCGCCAATGAGTTCATGCCGGCGGAGAGCATCTTCGTCTACATGACCCTGTCCGGCCTCGTGCTGATCCCGGTGGCCTGGGCAATGACCGATTTCAGCCAGCCGGTGAACTGGGGGCTCGACGGTCCCGGCCTCGCGGCGCTGATCCAGATCCTCAACGCGGTGGGCGCGCTGACGCTCGTCTTCGCCTTTCGTTACGGCAAGGCGATCATCGTCTCGCCGCTCGCCAATGCCGGCGCTCCGCTCGCCACCGCGCTGCTTTCACTCGTAGTGCTGGGCGTCGTGCCCGGTCCGCTCAAGTCGGTCGGGATCGCGCTCGCGCTGTGCGCGGCGCTGCTGCTGGCGATCGAGCCGGACAGCGTGGATGAGGATGCAGCGGTAGAGTAGCTTTCGTTTTGCTTCGTTACGTTGCGTTTCGGAGCGATTAGAGCTACCTCATCGGGAAAGGAGATCACGTGCAAGCGATTCGAGACCTCATAAGCCGCCACAAGGCAGGCGAGCCGATCGGCATCACCTCCATCTGTTCGGCCCATCCGCTGGTCCTTGAAGCGACGCTGCGTGATGCGCTTTCGCGCGGGCAGGAACTCGTGCTGATCGAGGCGACCTGCAACCAGGTCAATCAGGAGGGCGGCTATACGGGCATGACACCCGCCGACTTCCGCGCCTTCGTGATCGGCATAGCCGAGAAGGTCGGCTTCGATCCCGCGCATCTGGCGCTGGGCGGCGATCATCTCGGCCCCAATCCCTGGACGTCGCTATCCGCCGCAGAGGCCATGGACCGTGCCGAGGCGATGGTTTCGGCCTATGTTCGCGCCGGGTTCCGCAAGATCCACCTCGATTGTTCAATGAGCTGTGCCGATGATCCCGTGCCGCTGCCGGAGCGGGTGATCGCCGAGCGCGCCGCCCGCCTCTGCGCTGCGGCGGAGGCGGCCTACGGGCCCGGGGGTGACGCGCCGTGCTATGTCATCGGCACCGAAGTGCCGGTGCCGGGCGGCGCCGCCGAGGATCTGGACGAACTGGCAGTGACCGATCCGGCAGCGGCGCTCGCCACCATCGAAATGCACCGCGAATTGTTCGAGCAATCGGGCCTCGGCGGCGCCTGGCAGCGCGTGATTGCCACGGTGGTGCAGCCCGGTGTGGAGTTCGATCACGACAAGGTGGTGGATTATCGCCCGGAGCGCGCCGGCGCCCTGAGTGCAGCGATCGAGCCGGTGGAGAATCTGGTCTTCGAAGCGCATTCGACCGATTACCAGACGCCCGCCGCGCTGGCCGCGCTGGTGCGCGATCACTTCGCCATCCTCAAGGTCGGCCCCGGCGTCACCTTCGCGCTGCGCGAGGCGCTGTGGGCACTCGACGCCATCGAGGCGCAAACCGTTCCCGACGCGCGCTGCGCAAGACTGCGCGAAGTGGCGCTGAAGCGCATGCGGGCAGAGCCGGGCAATTGGCGCAAATACTATCACGCCTCTGGCGATGCGCTGGAGCTGCAGCTGCAATTCAGCCTGTCCGATCGCATCCGCTATTACTGGCCCGATCCCGCCATTGCCGAAGCGCAGGAGCGGCTGTTCGCCAATCTGCGCGACGTGTCGCCGCAACTGCCGCTGCTGAGCCAATATCTGCCGCTGGCCTATGCGGAGGTGCGGGCCGGCCGCTGTTCCCTCGATCCCGCTCACCTCGTGATGGCGCATATCGCGGCCACGCTTGAGGCCTATTACGGAGCCTGCCACCCCAATGCCTGACGTCTTGCTGCAAGCTCCCTCGGATCCTGCCGAGCAGTGCTGGACCCGCACGGAAATCCAACAGCAGCCCGAAACCCTGCGCCAGACGCAGGCGCTCCTTTCAGCGCAGCGCGGGGACATCGAAGCCTTTGTGGCGCCGCTGCTGGCCCGGCCGGATCTGCGCATTGTGCTGACGGGCGCGGGCACATCGGCCTTCATCGGCGAGTGCCTGGCACCCTGGCTGTCGCGCGTTCTGGCGCGATCGGTGGAAGCGATCGCCACCACGGATATCGTCAGCGCACCCGACTTGCACCTGCGCCGCAGTGAGCCGACGCTGCTGGTGTCTTTCGGCCGTTCGGGCAGCAGCCCGGAAAGCGTCGCCGCCGCCGATCTGGTCGATGCGCGGGTGGATGCGGCCTATCATCTGATCGTGACCTGCAATGCGGATGGCGAACTGGGGCAGCGCAGGGGGGATAACATCCATGTCCTCGTCCTGCCCGAAGCCACGCATGACCGCGCTTTCGCCATGACCTCCAGCTTCAGCGCGATGATGTTCGCCGCGCTGTCGATCTTCGAAGGGATCGGCGCGCTGGAGGGCAGGGCGGATGCCATTGCGGATGCCGTCCAGCGTATGCTGACGCAGGTCAGCCCCTTTGTTGCCGATCTGGCGGAGAAGAAGTTCGACCGTGTGGTCTATCTCGGCAGCGGAGTGTTCAAGGGGCTGGCGCGCGAGGCGGCGCTGAAGCTGATGGAACTGAGCGACGGCGCGGTTGCCACGGCCTTCGACACGCCGCTCGGCTTTCGGCATGGTCCTAAGACCTTCATTACCGAACGGACCCTTGCAGTCGTGTTCCTCTCCAACGACCCGCTGACCCGGCGCTATGACCTCGATCTGCTCGAGGAATTGCGCCGCGACGGGCGAAGCGGCGCGGTGGTCGCCATCTCTGCGCAGCAGGACGACGGGGCGGAAATCTGCGCCGACATGCCCGGCGCCTGCGATGCCGATCTGCTGTTCCCCTATATCGTCCCTGCGCAGCTCTTCGGCCTGCAGGTTTCCTTCAGCCTCGGCCTCACGCCCGATCAGCCGAACGCCAGCGGGACGGTGAACCGCGTGGTGCAGGGCGTGCGCATCCACTCGGCGTGACGGAGCTGTTCTTCCTCGGGGTCGACGGCGGCGGGACGAAGACCGAGTTCCTGTGCATCGATGGCGATGGGCAGGAACGCGCGCGGGCGCGCACCGGCACGACCTATCATCTCCAGGTCGGCTTCGACGGGGCTGTGGCGGCCCTGTCCGCCGGCGTGGGGGACATCTGCGCGCAGATGTCGATCACGCCCGCGGACTTCGCCTATGCCTTTATCGGCCTGCCGGCCTTTGGCGAGGATCCAGCGGTCGATCCCCAGCTCGATGCTGCCTGCGGGCGTCTGCTAGGCCATGATCGCTATAGCTGCGCCAATGACATGGTGTGCGGCTGGGCAGGGTCGCTCGCCTGCGAAGACGGGATCAACCTCGTCGCCGGCACGGGCTCCATCGCCTATGGCCGCCGGAAGGATCGCGAGGGGCGCACCGGCGGATGGGGCGAGCTCTTCAGCGATGAAGGCTCCGCCTATTGGATCGCGATCCGCGGGCTCAACGCCTTCACGCGGATGAGCGACGGAAGAGCGGCGAAGGGTCCGCTTTACGAAATCATTCGCGTCGCTCTTGGCATTTCCAACGATCTCGATCTCTGCGCCAAGCTGTTGGGCAAGGACGGCCCCGGCCGCGACGGGATCGCCGCGCTAGCTCCGCTAGTGGCTGAGGCTGCCGAAGCCGGCGACAGCGCCGCCGCTGCCATCCTGACGGAAGCGGCGGAGGAGCTGCTTTCGCTCGCCACCGCTCTGCGGCGCGAGCTTGGCTTCGCGGACGACGAACGCTGTGCCCTGTCATGGTCGGGCGGGGTGCTGCTGCGCCAGCCCGCCGTGCAGCGCCAGTTTCGCGAGCTGGTGGAGCGCGAAGGCCTGTTCGACGCCGTGGAACCGCGCTGGTCGCCTGTATTCGGCGCCGCGCAGCTCGCCCGGCGTCTTCACGCGGCGCTATAGCCTGCCTCATCGCTGCTCCGGGTGATGCAGGGCTGCCGCCTTATTGGCAGAACCTCAGCCTTCGGCCCCGCATGATCTCGTCAAATCACATCCTCATGCGATAATGCGGCCCGCGCATCGGCGGAAGAGGAGTAAGGCGAGGAATGGACGAATCGACACAGCGTGGGTCCGGCGCACGCCTTATCGCGCTGTTGAAGCTGATCGGCGAAAGCAGCGGGGATTGTTCCCTGAAGGAACTGGCCGAAGGCACCGGCATGCCGGCCAGCACCGTCCACCGCCTGCTGCAGATACTCCTGCGCAGCGATCTGGTCGAGCGGGGGGAGGGCACGACCTATCGCGCGGGGCGCGAACTGTTCCGTCTTGCCTCGAACATCCTTGGCCAGATGCATTACACCGCTGCGGTGCGCCCTTTCCTGCGGCAGCTGTGGGACAAATGGCAGGAGACGGCGGTGTTCTGCACCTATGACCAGTCCCACCACCGCGCGGTGGTGGTGGAACGGCTGCTGACACCGCATTCGCTGCGGCACACGCTGGAACCCTATACGGAGCTTTCGCTATCGTGGGGGTCCCTCGGGCGTTCGATCCTGGCGTGGCTGGACGATGAGGATCGCGCGGCGGTGTTCGCGCAGCCGCAGACGGGCCCGATAACCGGCACAGTCTTCCCGCCGCAGGATGGGCTGATCGAAGAGCTCGAGGCAATTCGCGCCCGCGGCTGTGCGATCTATCGCAGCCAGGAAGCCGAACTGGCCGGAGTGGCGGGCGCCATCTTCCGCAGCGGCAAGGTCGTCATCGGATCGATCGGCCTGACCATGCCGGCGCGCCGCTTCGATGCGCTCGATCAGGACGACCTGCGTGCCGACGTCGTTGCCGCCGCGCGCGCGGCAAGCGAAGCGTTCGGCCATGTTGAAACGGGGGGCTGAGCCGCTTCAGCCCGGCGTAGGCAGGTGAAACGCCTTCTCCGCATTGCCATGCAGGATGGCTGCGCGCTCAGCGGGTTTCAGCTCGACCTGATCGATGAAGCGGACAGAGGGCTCCATCTCCTCGTAGGGATAATCGATCGCCCACATCACCCGGTCGGCGCCGAGCAAATCGATGGCGTAGCGCAGGGCCGGCCCATGCTCCACGCCGCTGGTGGTGATGAACACATTGCGCTTCATCACCTCGGAGGGTTTGAGCTTGGATGCATAGGCTGATCGGCGGCGTTCGAACCAGTGATCGCTGCGCCACAGGTGGAACGGAATATTCTCACCCATATGGCCGATCACGATGCGCAGGTTGGGCAGGCGATCGAACACGCCGCTGAGGATCAGCCGCATGGCATGCGTCCCGGTTTCTATCGCATAGCCCCAGATGGCCGATTGCAGGCGGTTGTCGCGGAAAGGGGCTGCCATTCCATCCGACGGGCAGCGTGGGTGGATATAGATCGGCCGGTCGAGGGCCGCCGCAGCCTCCAGGATCGGCAGGAACTTGGGATCGTCGAGATATTCGTTGTTGGTGTGCGAGTTCACGATGAAGCCATTGAGGCCGAGCTTCGTGACGGCGCGCTCCATCTCTTTTGCAGCCTGCTTAGGGTCTTGCGGGGCGAAGCTCGCCAGTCCTGCAAAGCGTGTGGGATGGGCACGCACCACCTCGGCGAGGCGGTCGTTCGCCAGCCGTGCCAGCTCGCCCGCGTAACCGGCTTCGAACAGTTGCACCCCGGGTGAGGTGAGCGAGAGGATCTGCATGTCGATGCCCAGCCGGTCCATTTCAGCGAGACGCTGATCGACATCGCGCAGACGGGTGGCGATGCGGTCCGTGCTCGCAGAGCCCGCGGGATTGAGAAGCTGCGCATCCAGATTCGGCCAGCTTCCCGCCGCCACCCGGGCGAGGGCATCCTGCAGCTCCGGGATCGTCCAAGCCTCTTCCACGGCGATGCGGCGCTGGGGCGTCGCGGCGCGTGCCGTTGTGGCCGAAGCGCTCATGACCCCGGCTGCCACCATGCTGCCGGCGAGCACTTGCCGGCGGTCCAAATCCATCATCCTGCCTCTCCATCCGTCCCGGGTCTTCGCCCGTGGAACGCAGAAGCTATCATGGCACTCGCTCTGTCAAGCACGGTATTCCATTATACGGAATAATGATTCCTCATTATGGAAAAAGATTGACAGCTTGCCTCATCAAAAGTCATCTCCGGCCTCAACAAGCGTCGGGAAGGCGCTGAAGAGGGAGAGGGATAATGAACTTGGCAGCACACCTGCTGCGCACCGCAAGTGCGGGCGCGATCGGTTTGATGGCGGTCACCCAGGCCGCCGCACAGGACAGTGGGAGTACGGCTGAGGCGGCGCAGGACGGGCAGGCTCCCGACGCGCAGGCCAATGCCCCGGCTCCACCCGCGACCTCCGCCAACGATATCGTTGTGACGGCGCAATTCCGCTCGCAGCGCCTGCAGGACACCCCTATCGCGATTACCGCGGTCTCCGGCGACATGCTCGAAGCGCGCAGCCAGACCAGCATCGCCGATGTCGCCGCGCAGGCGCCGAACGTGAACCTTCAGGAAGCGCCCGCGACCTACGGCCCATCGATCCAGGCGTTTATCCGCGGCGTGGGGCAGGGCGATTCCACCTTCGCGCTGGAACCCGGCGTGGGCCTCTATGTCGACGACGTCTATTACTCGACGCTCCAGGGATCGATGCTCGACCTGCTCGATCTTGAACGGGTGGAAATCCTGCGCGGCCCGCAGGGAACGCTGGCGGGGCAGAACTCGATCGGCGGCGCGATCAAGCTGTACTCCAAGAAGCCGGACGGTTCGGGCGGCGGCTATCTGCAGGCCACCTATGGGCGGTTCAATCGCACGGAACTGCGCGGGGGGATCAATCTCACGGTGGTGCCGGACCAGCTCTTCCTCCGCGCTTCCGGCGCGGGAGTGAAGAAGGATGGCTATGTCACCCGCTACGATTACCGCTGCACCCATCCGGACTCCGCGGTGCCGACCTTTGCCAGTTCGGATGGCTGCAAGCTGGGGACGGAGGGCGGGAAATCCTACGTCGCCGGCCGGGGCACCTTGCGCTGGGTGCCGAACGATCGGCTTGAGGTGTCGATCATCGGCGACATCACGCGGGACGACAGCGAGTCTGCGCCGTCCACCCTGCTGTATGTCGGCGGCCTCAGCGGCCCCGGCTCCAGCGCCACCGCGCCCTACATGGTCAACGGCGTGCAACTCGGGACGCCGACGGGATCTCCGTTCATCAGCTATTCGCCCTATGGCGATTTTGCGCAGGATAGCTTCACCGACAGCCCCTATGTCAGCTACGAAAACTATCTGAACTATGCGCCGCGGGACGGCACGGCGCCCTATGCCGCTTCCGCCCGTAATTCGCTCGATACCTGGGGCGTCTCGGGTCAGGTTACGCTCGACCTGACAGACACGCTCTCGCTCACCTCGATTACGGCCTATCGCAGCTACAACGCGATCTTCACCTCGGCGGAATCCTCGCCGATCAACACCGCGCTGACGGCCAACGACGTGACGCATCACCAGTTCAGCCAGGAGCTCCGGCTGAGCGGATCGGTGGACGATCTGCTCGACTATACGGTGGGCGGCTATTACTTCGACTCCACCAGCGATGGAGGCTCTCGCGTGCAGTTGCCCACGCTGGAGTTCCGCCAGAACGATCACGTGGAATCCGAAACGAAGGCGGTCTTCGCCAATGCCGAACTCCATGTGACGGACAAGCTCTCGCTCATCGGCGGGTTGCGTTACACCGATATCAGCAAGAGTTTCGAATATGCCCGCAAGGGCAACCCCGGGAGCATCTATGGCGGCGTAGCGCCGCCGGCGCTGGCCCCTCTGGACGGGCTGGTGCGCGTGTTTTCCGGAGATCGGGTGGATTATCGTGCGGCGGTCCAATATCGCTGGACCCCTGACTTCATGACCTATGCGCAGATCGCGACCGGGTTCAAAAGCGGCGGCTCCAACCCGCGGCCGTTCTTTCCCTCCCAGGCCCTCACCCACGACCCCGAAAAGCTCACCGCTTACGAAGTGGGCTTCAAGAGCGACCTGCTGGATCGCATGCTGCGGCTGAACGTCTCCGCCTTCTTCAACAAGTACAGCGACATTCTTGTGTCCGTGTCGACTTGCCCCACGGTCCCGGCTGCACCCTGCGCGCTGCCGCTGAACGCGGGCGAGGCCGATGTGAAAGGCTTCGAGGTTGAGGCGAACCTGAGACCGATCGACGGTCTGCTGATCGACGCCTCGCTGGGCTATCTCGACTTCGATTATCAGACGCTTTCCCCGCTCGCTGAGAGCGCCGGCGTCACGCTGGATATGAACGGTCCCTTCGTGCAGAAATGGCGCTGGAGCGTCGGGGGGCAGTACGAGATCGACCTGGGCGATATCGGCACGCTCACCCCGCGCGTCGATGTCAATTCGCAGAGCAGCTACTACAGCACCGCGATCAACCGGCCGCCCTTCAACGTCGTGCCGGGGCGCACGCTGGTGAATGCGCGGCTCACCTATCGCGATCCGCGCGAGGACTGGCAACTCTCGCTCGAGGTCACGAACCTCACGAACCGGCTCTATTATGATGGGCTGTTCGACAATCGCGCCTCCACGCAGTCGATCCAGGGTCGTCCTGGTCGTCCGCGCGAATGGGCACTCAGCATCAAGCGCTACTTCTGAACGGCACGGTCCCGGGGCCGACGATGGGGTTGCGCCCCGAAAGGAGCACCAGAATGACTATCGAGACGAACACCCTCTCTCCGGCAGGAAGCAGCGCAGCCGGCACCATCGTCGCAGGGTTGCCGATGCCGGAGTTCCGCCGGATCACGGTGGAGCCGATCTCCGGCGCCTGCGGCTGCGAGATCAGCGGGGTGGACCTGCGCCAGCCGTTGGACGAGGAAACGCTGGCCGAGGTCATGAAGGCGTTCGAGCATTTCCTGGTCATCGTGTTCCGCGATCAGGATCTGACACCCGAACAACACAAGGCCTTCTCCCGCTATTTCGGGCCGATCACGGAGCTGCCGCAGGCGCCGACCTATGGCGACCATCAGGACATGCAGGAAGTGCGGCGCGAGGCGCACGAGCCCGAGAACGTCGTGCCTTCGTTCGAGCATTTCCACACCGACAGCCCATTCTTGCTGCAGCCGCCGCTGTGCATCGTGATGCGCGCGCTGGAAGTGCCGAAGTTCGGCGGCGATACGGCCTTTTCCAATGGCTACCTCGTCTATGAGCATCTCTCCGACAGCATGAAGGAACTGCTCGACGGGCTTCAGGTCGTCTATTCGGGCAAGGATATCTGGGCCAAGAACGAAAAGCTGCCGCCCGAGAAGCGCCTGCGCCTGCGCGAAGCGCATGGCTTCGGAGAGGATGAGCTGGAGAACATCCATCCGGCCGTCCGTGTGCACCCCGTGACGGGCCGCAAGGCGCTGTTCGCCACGAGTGCGTATTTCAAGCGCTTCGTCGGATGGAGCGAGGACGAAAGCCGGGCGCTGCTGAACTATCTGCAGGGCCTTGCTCAGCATCTCCACTATCACTGCCGCGTGAAGTGGAAGAAGGACACACTCATCGTCTGGGACAATCGCTTCCTGCTGCACCGGGGCGTGCACGACTTCAAATATGAGCGGCGGCATCTGATCCGCACCACGATCATGGGCGAGCGGCCGATCGGCCCCGCCGACGGGAAGGCGTGATGGCGGCGAAAATGAAGGTCGGCGGCGCGATTGCCGAGATACTGAAGCGCGAAGGCGTGGATGTTATCTTTGGCTATCCGCGCAACGCCGTGCTGGAAGAGGCCGCGGCGATCGGCATCCGGCCGATAATCGTGCGGCAGGAGCGCACCGGGGTCCACATGGCCGATGCGCTTTCGCGCCTGACCCGCGGCAAGCGCATGGGCGTGTTTGCGATGCAGCACGGGCCGGGCACGGAGAACGCCTATGGCGGCGTGGCGCAGGCCTATTCGGAGTCCGTTCCGGTGTTGGTCCTGCCCCAGGGCTATGCCCGCCACATCGCCCATGTTCCGGATAACTACAACGCCAGCATCTCCATGCGCGATGTCACCAAGCATGCCGAGCCGATTACGCTGCCGGAGCAGACCTCCAACATCATGCGCCGCGCTTTCACCCAGCTGCGCAATGGGCGGCTGCGGCCGGTGCTGGTGGAGATGCCCTGGGACGTGCTCGCCGAAGAGATCGACGCGCCGGAGCATTATGAGCCGGTCGTCCGCGTGCGCTGCGGCCCGGACCCTGACGATGTCCGCAAGGTGGCGCAGCGTCTTGTGCAGGCGGACCGTCTGGTCATCCACGCGGGGCAGGGCGTCCATTGGGCGAATGCCTATGCTGAGCTGAAGGCGCTGGCCGAGCTTCTCGCCGCGCCCGTCTCCACCAGCCTCGAAGGGAAGAGCGCGTTCGACGAAACCCATCCGCTTGCGCTCGGCTCCGGCGGGGCGGCCATCCCCGGGCAATTGCGCCATTTCCTGGATCATGCCGATGTCATCCTCGGCATCGGCTGCAGCTTCGGCGAGACGGCGTTCGGTGTGCGGATGCCGCCGGGCAAGGAAATCATCCACGCCACGCTGGACTCGGCGGACCTCAACAAGTCGGTCCCGTGCAGCCAGGCGCTGGTCGGTGACGCGAAGCTGACCCTCGCCGCGCTGCACGAGGCGTGTCGCGAGCTGCTCAATGCACCGCACGACGCCGAGCCTGTGGCGCGGGAGATTGCCGCCGTGGAAAAGGATTGGCTGGCCGAATGGCTGCCGCTGCTGACCTCGGACGATGCGCCGCTCAGCCCCTATCGGGTGCTGTGGGATCTGCAGCAGACGGTGGACGTGGCCAACACCATCATCACCCATGACGCGGGCAGTCCGCGTGACCAGCTGACACCGTTCTGGAAGTCGATCACACCGCTCAGCTATATTGGCTGGGGCAAGTCCACGCAGCTCGGTTATGGCCTGGGCCTTGCCATGGGCGCGAAGCTCGCCTGTCCGGACAAGCTGTGCATCAATGTGTGGGGCGACGCGGCGATCGGCTTCACGGGAATGGACTTCGAAACGGCCGTACGCGAGCGGCTGCCGATCCTGTCGATCCTGCTCAACAACGAGGCCATGGCGATCGAACTGCCGATCATGCCGGTTGCGACGGAGCGTTATCGGGCGACGGACATCTCGGGAGACTACGCGGCTTTCGCGCGTGCGCTTGGCGGGCACGGCGAACGCGTAACCCGGCCGGAAGACATCGTGCCCGCTCTCCATCGCGCTCTTGCTGCGATCGAGGGGGGCAAGCCGGCACTGGTGGAGTTCATCACTGCGAAGGAGACGCGGGCCTCGCGCCTGTAACCGCCCATGGAGAAGAGCATGGCCAGCGAGCGATTGTCTGCGGTTCAGATGGACGGGGCGGGAGAGAAAGGGGACTGGAGCTTTCCCGCCGTATACACCCTGGGTTTCCTGACCCTGGTTTCGGCGTTCAACTATCTCGATCGCTCGCTGCTCGGGCTGGCCCTGCCGGCGATCAAGGCAGAGATGCATATTTCCGATACGGCGCTCGGCCTCGTTTCGGGGTTCGCCTTCCTGCTCTTCTATTCCATCCTCGGCATGCCGATCGCCTGGCTGGCCGACCGCTACAATAGGCGCAACATCATTGCCCTCGGCTTCGCCTTCTGGAGCTGCATGACCCTGCTCACGGGATGGGTGGTCAACATCTGGCAATTGGCGCTCACCCGGTTCCTCATGGGCGCCGGCGAGGCCTGCGGGATTGCCCCCTCCAACTCGATCATATCGGACATATTCCGCGCCGAGCGCAGGACACTGGCTTTCTCCATCTTCGGCACGGCGGTGTCGATTTCCTCGATCCTGTTCTTCCCGGTGATGGGCTGGGTGGGGCACGTCTACGGCTGGCGTGCCATGTTCGTTGCCGCCGGGGTGCCGGGTATTGTCCTGTCCTTGATGTTCATCCTCACTGTGAAGGAGCCGCAACGCGGGG
The DNA here is from genome assembly GCF_003569745.1 of Altererythrobacter sp. B11. Taxonomy (NCBI): domain Bacteria; kingdom Pseudomonadati; phylum Pseudomonadota; class Alphaproteobacteria; order Sphingomonadales; family Erythrobacteraceae; genus Altererythrobacter; species Altererythrobacter sp. B11. The sequence goes on along the minus strand of NZ_AP018498.1, from coordinate 2,658,919 downwards.
CCTCCGACGCGAAGCGGAAGGTGCGGACGGAGAAGGAGAGCTTCGCAGCAACGCTGGCATTCCTGCTCCATTCCCGCGCCTATATCTGCATAGTGTGCGGTGCGACGCTGATGGGGCTCAACGTCTTTGCGGCAAGTGTCTGGACGCCCACTTTCCTTACCCGCGTCCATCACATGACGCTGGTCGAAGTGGCCGCCACCATCGGCCCGATCCGCGGTGTCTTCGGCCTTGCGGGTGTCCTGCTCGGCGGGCTGTTGATCGACCGGCTTATCCGCCGGGCCTCGCATTGGCGGATGACGATCCCCGCGCTAGCCTGTCTGCTCGCCGCTCCGGCGGAGCTGGTGTTCATCCTGGCAGATGACAGCTGGCTGTGGCTGACGGCCTATGCCATCTCGGCCTTCCTGCTGCTGGTCCATCAGGGGCCGGTGTTCGCCGCGATCGTCAGCGTGGCGCGCGTCCGCATGCGGGCGCTGGCGACGTCGATCCTGCTCTTCAGCGCGGCGCTGGTCGGCCAGGCTCTCGGCCCCCTAATCGTCGGTGCGCTCAACGACCTTCTTCAGCCGAGCCTGGGCGACATCGCCATTCGCTATTCGATGCTGGTGATCGTGGTGACTGCAGCACTGGCGGGGCTGTTGTTCCTGCTTGCAGGCCGCTTCCTCGACGCCGATGCACGGAGGGCTCTGGAAGACGAGTGATAGGGGTCAGCGAACCGCTGGTCGATTTGAGCCTAGCGCGATCAGGGGCAAGCGAACTTCGAAGGTGCTGCCGACGCCAGGGGCGCTCTTCTGCAGGGCGATGGAGCCCCCGTGCATCTCCGCCAGTTCCTTGGCCAAGGCAAGGCCGATACCCAGCCCGTCGCCCACCACGCTCAGTCCGGGGTCAGCCTGGGCAAATATTTCGAAGATGCGCGCCTGTTGATCGGGCGCGATGCCGATGCCGTTGTCGGCAACCTCGATGAGGGCGCAGCCATCGACGTCTCGAACGGTGACGCAAATCTCGCCGCCCGGCGGTGTGTACCTGGCGGCATTTCCCACCAGATTGCTCACGATTTGAATGATGCGTGCGGGATCGGCATCGAGCGTGAGCGGCGCGTCCGGTAGATCGATCTGCAGGGCATGGCCCGCCGAGGTGATGGCAGGCCGCGCCAGGTCGACAGCCTGCAGGACCACTGGCTGCAGCTGGACGAGTTCCTTGCGCAGCGAGATCTTGCCCTGCTCGATGCGGGTGATGTCGAGCAGGTCGTCTACCAGCCGCGACACATGGGCGATGTTCTGCTGCATCGCCGCGCGCACCTGTTCCGCCGCCGCCGGGCTGCTGCTCCGGTCAAGGATGTTCAGCCCGGATCGGAGGGCCATCAACGGATTGCGGAGTTCGTGGCCCAGGACCGCAAGGAAGCGGTTTTTCTGGTGGTCGGCGGCCTTCAATGCCGTGCTGAGCACTTCCAGATCGTCTCGCTGAGCCGCTATCTGGCGGCGCTGGTCATAGAGGTCGATGAACACGTCGGCTTTCGAGCGCAGGACGTCCGCCTCGATCGGCTTCTGGATGAAATCCACGGCCCCGGCCTCATATCCACGGAAGCGCCGCGAAGTGTCGCCCGTGCCGGCGGTCACGAATATAATGGGAATATGGCGCGACCGTTCGTTGGCGCGCATATACTCGGCGAGTTCGAACCCGTCCATGCCGGGCATCTGAACATCGAGCAGGGCCAGCGCGTAATCATTCTCCAGCATCAGTTCGAGCGCTTCCTCGCCGCTGCGCGCAGTATGGAAGGCGAGCCCGTCACGCTGCAACAGGGCCTCGAGGGCCATGAGATTCTCGGCGAGGTCGTCGACCAGCAGGAAGGTGATGGGGTTCGTCGACACGATCAGGGGGCCGCCGTTTTTTTGAGACACGTTGCGATTTGCTCGAGCGTCAGGATGCGGGCGCCAGGGCAGGCGTGGAGTGCAGCGGAGGGCATTGCGGCAACCTCGGCGGTTGCGGGATTCTGCACGATCGCAACGCCGCCTGCTTCCGCGATCGCTTTCAGGCCGAGCGCCCCGTCGCTGTTGGCACCGGTCATGATGACACCGGTTAACTCAGCGCCGAACGCGTCGGCTGCAGTTTCGAATAGCACATCGATTGCGGGACGGGAGTGATTCACCGCCTCGTCCGAACTGAGTGCGAGAGTCTCCTCCGTTTCCACCAGGAGATGATAATCGGGTGGAGCGAAGTAGATCGTCCCTGGGCGCAGCGGCTCCTTGTCTTCAGCCTCCTTCACCCGCAGTCGGCATTTGCGCGCGAACAGCTCGACGAGGGCATTGTCCCTCCGCGGCGGTACATGGATCACCACCACGAGGGGGATCGGGAAGTCCGCGGGCAGTTCCGGAAGCACGTCGGACAGGGCCTGCACGCCGCCCGCCGAAGCGCCTACGACCACGAGGCGCGCCTTCGTCACGATTTCCTCCGGTAGATTTTCTCTTCCCGCACGAACTCCGAGAATCCGTCCGCATGCGCGGAAAACCGTAGGCTTTCCTTAGCCCCGATGCCCAAGAAGCCGCGCCGCGCCAGGGAGTCGCGGAACAAGGCGACCACGCGATCCTGAAGCTCGCGGTCGAAATAGATCAGCACATTGCGGCACGAAATCAGGTGCATCTCGCCAAACGCGGCATCGGTGACCAGGCTATGATCCGAAAACACAGTGCGGGCGCGGAGCGACTTGTCGAACACGGCGCGTCCATAATCGGCGGTGTAGTAATCCGATAGCGAGGATTGCCCCCCGGATAGCTGGTGGTTCTCGGTGAAGGTCCGCACCCGGTCCAGCGGATAGATTCCCGCCTGTGCCGCCTTCAGCGCAGCGGGATTGATGTCCGTCGCATAGAAGATCGTCTTGTCGGCCAGACCTTCCTCGTGAAACAGGATCGAGAGAGAATAAAGCTCCTCCCCATTGCTGCATCCCGCCACCCAGACTTTGAGGGAGGGATAGGTGCGCAGATGTGGGATTACCTTTTCGCGCAGTGCCCTGAAGTAAGAGGGATCGCGAAACATCTCGCTGACCTGGACGGTCAGGTAATTCAGTAGCCGGGGCAGGACCGTCTCGTCATGCAGCACGGCGGATTGCAGGGCGGATATGCTCTCGCAACCGAGGTTCACCCGCGCCTGCAACAGCCGCCGCTTGATCGATGCGCGGGCATAGTGGCGGAAATCATAGTGATAGTTGCGATACAGGGCATCCAGCAGCAGCTGGATTTCGACATCCTCGACAGCTTCTTTTTTCACCGGGGCATCCATACCCGGACCAGAGAAAGGAGCTTGTCCACGTCTATCGGCTTGGACATGTAGTCGTTTGCACCGGCGTCCAGGCACTTCTGCTGGTCGTCGGGCATCGCCTTGGCAGTCAGCATCACGATGGGCAACTTGCTCCACCGCTCATCCGCGCGAATGGCGCGGGCGGCGGTGAGGCCGTCCATCACCGGCATCATCACGTCCATCAGGACCAGGTCGATCCGCTTCTCCGGGTCGCCGGTCGAATCCGCCAGCGCGTCGAGCGCTTCCTGCCCGTTGCGAGCGATGCGGGTCAGCGCGCCGCGCGGTTCAAGCACGCTGGTGAGCGAGTAGACGTTGCGCACATCGTCTTCGACGATGAGGATCCGCCGCCCTTCCAGGGCAGCATCGCGGTGGCGCGCCTTTTCGATCATCTGCCGCTGCTCGGGTGGCAGGTCGGACACGACCCGGTGGAGGAACAGCGACACCTCGTCCAGCAGGCGTTCGGGCGACTTGGCGCCCTTGATGATGATCGAGCTGGAATAGCGCTGCAGGCGCTGTTCCTCTTCATCGGACAGGTCGCGGCCGGTGTAGACGATCACCGGCGGATGGGCGCGACCCTCGTCCTCGCTCAATTCTTCGAGAAGAGAGAAACCCGAGGCGTCGGGAAGCGAGAGATCGAGCACCATGCAATCGTAATTGCTCGTGCGCAGTTCCTCCATGCATTTGGCAGCGGTGCCCACGCCAACGGTTTCCACATCCTGAGACTGCAGCAGCCTGGCCACCGCCTCGCGCTGGACTTCGTCGTCCTCCACGATCAGCACGCGTCGCATGCGCGAGGACAATTTCTGCTGCAGCCCGGAGAGCGCTTCTGCCAATTGCTCGCGCATGGCCGGCTTGCCCAGGAACCCGACGGCCCCCAGCGCCAGAGCCGTCTGCGCCTGGTCGGTGCCGGATATGACATGGATGGGGATGTGGCGCGTCTCGTCCTCGTGCTTGAGGCGATCCAGCACCGTCAGTCCCGATTGATCGGGTAATCCCAGGTCGAGGACGATGGCGCTGGGCTTGTATTCGCGGGCGAGGTCTATCGCCTCCTGCGCCGTTCCGGCAATGATGCACTGGAACCCCATCTCGCGCGACAGATCGCATACGATACTGGCGAAATTCGGATCATCCTCGATCACCAGCAGCAGCCGTTTACCTTCGGCTAGCACGAGCCGGTCGTCGTCCACCTCGCTGGCGGGCGCGGCTGCGCCAATGCTGCGCGATGCGGAAGTGCGCGCCGGTGGTGGGGCAGGGGGCGGGGCTAGCGGGGCTTCAGAGCGCGTAGCGATCTTCGCCGGGTCATAGGCGAGGGGCAGGGTGACAAAGAAGGTGCTGCCTTTTCCGACTTCGCTGTCCAGCCGGATCGTGCCGCCCAGCAGCCGGACCAATTCGCGCGAAATAGAGAGGCCCAGGCCGGTTCCCCCGAACTTGCGACTGATCGTGCCGTCCGCTTGGCGGAAGGCCTCGAAAATCGATTCCTGTTGCTCGGGTGAAATGCCGATGCCGGTGTCGCTCACCGCGATCTCCAACGTGCCCGGCGAGCCTTCCGAGACCGACAGGCTCACGCTGCCCCGCTCGGTAAACTTGAGGGCATTTGAAAGCAGGTTCTTGAGCACCTGCTCCAGCCGCATGCGATCGGTCTCGATCATTCGAGGGGTGCCGGGGGCGAGGCTTATGTCAAGCTTCAGGCCGCGCTCTTTCGCGACCGGCTCGAACAGCTGGCGCATGTCGGTTGCGAGCCGTTCGCTCGATACCGGGGCGGGCTGGATTTCGACATGGCCAGCCTCGATCTTCGACAGGTCGAGGATGTCGTTGATCAGCGTCAGCAGATCGTTGCCCGAGGATTCGATCGTTCGGGCAAACTTGATCTGCTCGGCTGACAAATTGCCGTCGGAATTGTCGGCCAGCAGCTTGGAGAGGATCAGCAGAGAGTTCAGCGGCGTGCGCAATTCGTGGCTCATGTTCGCCAGGAAGTCGGATTTGTACTGGCTAGCCTGCTCCAGCTCCCGCGCCTTGATCTGCAGGGATGCCGCCGCGCGGCGCAGCTCGTCGCGCTGCGTCTCAAGCGTCTGCGCCTGTTCTTCCAGCTGGCTGTTGGTCTGCTCGAGCTCGACCTGCTGAAGTTCCAGCCGCGCCTGAGACTCCTTGAGCGCGTTGCCTTGCTCTTCCAGTTCTTCGTTGGAGACGCGCAGCTCTTCGCTTTGCGCCTGCAATTCGCCGGCCTGCCGCTGGGTTTCCTCCAGCGCGTCCTGCAAGCGTTCGCGGAAGCGCGCCGAACGCAGCGCAATTCCCATGGCGCCGGCGGATTGCTCAAGCAGTTCGAGAGTGCGCTCGTCCACCTGCTCGAAGAAGCCGAACTCCATCACCGCATTGACGATGCCGTCCGCCGCGGTGGGGGCGATAATGAGATGGCGAGGTGTGTCACTGCCGAGAGCGGAGCCGATCTTCAGGTAATTTTCCGGGATATCCGCGAGCACGATCGGCTGCCCGTCCTTGACGACCTTGCCCAGCAGACCCTCTCCCTGCAGGAAGGACTGCGGAATGTCGGCATCGGCCGGCACCCCGAGCGTGGCGACCCGGGTGAACGTGCCTGCTTCGCCCTTGAAGAGCGCTGCCGCCTTGGCGTCCGTTGCTTGTGCGAGGAAGGACAGCACGGCCGATGCCAGCTGAGCGACGGTCTTGTCTCCGCGCATGGCCGCTGCCAGCCCCATCTGCGCCGTTTGCAGCCATTGCTGTCGTTCCCGGTTACGCCCGTTGCGCACCATTAGGCCGAACACGGTGAGAGTGAGCAGACCACCGATCAGGCTGGTGACGATTGCGCTCCACACCGCCTGTTGCGATGCGCTGGCGAGATCATCCACCCGCATTTGCCGAGCGCTCAATTCCTCGCGGCGCATCCGTCCCAGATGGTTGCGAATGTCGTCCATCGCCACCTTGCCGCGATCATTCGACACCTCGGCAATCGCAGCGACCATGCCTTGTTGGCGCCGCAACTCGATGACCCGGGCGAGCTCGCGAAGCTTGATATCGATCGCCGTCTTGAGCGGAGCGAGGTTTTCGCGCTGCACCGGATCATTCCCGGTCATGTTCTGGAGCGCCGCAAGGTGCTGGCGTATTTCTGCCACCCCATCGAGATAGGGGCCCAGATAGGCATCGTCACCCGTCAGCAAGAAGCCGCGCTGTCCTGTTTCCGCATCAAGGGCGGCAGTGAGGACATCGTCGAGCTTGGTGAGCACCTCGTGAGTCGTGCGCACCTGCGCTTCGCTTTCGCGCATGTTCTGCAGGTTCGAATAGGCCGCGATCGCGCTGACGAGGAAAAACCCCACCCCAAGGATCAGACCCGCGATCGACCAGCCCGTCGCAGCGCTGCGGAGCTCCCGCACATTCAGTATCTGTTTCAAAATAGGCGCCTTCGAGAAGTGGCTCTGGCCGGGTTGGCGACGGATACTCCTGATAGCAATACGCCTCTGGCGCAAACGGCAATTTTTAACCGCGCTTTTCTCTCCCGCATTACGATCGGCCAGGCGCGCAGACGAGGTTCGGCAGCAGCGCCGGTCCACGCTGGTCCTCACCGTGCCCCTCTGAAGGCGCTTTGTTGGGCGATAGGCACATCGACGAGCGGTTTGGTGGAGGAAAGGCACTTGCCGAAGAGCTGTGAGCCCGTGGTTCGCCACTAGTGGTGCGTCCATGACCACGGGCGATTAAATCGCGATTGACTCGCATTAGCGACGACGTCTAAGCGCGCCCCGTTGAAAATGGGGGGCTCATGAAGCATTTTGTCTTTCTATCCGCATCGCTGCTCGTGGCGCTGCCTGCCACGTCTGTAGCGGCTGCCGATCAAGCCCCGTCGCCGGACGAGCAGAACGAGATCATCGTCACTGGGGAAAAGGCTGCGCGCAGCCTCCAGGAAACGACGGCCTCGGTCAGTGTCACGACGGACACAAAGCTGGCGGAAGAGAACATCCTGACGATTCAGGATATCTACAATCGCACTGCTAACGTCTCGGAAACCTACGGTGCTTCGGGCTTCTCGATCCGCGGCATCGACCAGCGCGGCGTTTCGGGGGGTGGCGACGCGGCGACAGCGACGGTCTTCGTCGACGGCGCGCCGGTGCCGCAGGACGTGCTGTCGAACGGCCCGACGGATATGTGGGATGTCGCGCAGGTCGAAATCTTCAGAGGACCGCAATCGACCATCCAAGGGCTCAACGCGCTGGCCGGCGCGGTGCATATCCGTACGCAGGATCCGACCTTTGACTGGAGCCTGAGGGGTCGCGCGCTCGTATCCTCCTTCGATACGACCCAGTTCGCTGTTGCGGGCGGTGGACCGATCATACCCGACGAACTCGCCTTCCGCGTATCAGCCGAGAAACGCGATTCTGACGGCTACATCCGCAATATCACGCGAAACGAACCGGAAAGTGGGGTGGATTCCACCTCGGTCCGCGGCAAGCTGCTCTGGACGCCATCGGCCCTCGAGGGCTTCCAGGCGCGGCTCGGCTATCATCATTTCGAGACCGAGGGTGGCTACCTCTTCACCTATGTCGACCGGTCGGTCGGGGACTATTTCGACCACCGGACAAACCCGTCGGATTACCCTAACAGCAGTGATGTCAACAACGATCAGGTGACGCTGGACTTGCGTTATGCTTTGGACAGCGGCCTGTCGCTCAGCGCCCTCGGCACATGGACGGACACCGACTTCATCCGCAAATATGATGGCGATTCCTCGGCCGCCAGCATCGCGTACAGCGATATCGCGGGGGGAGCAGAGACCTTCACCCAGGAACTGCGCCTCAACTATGAAGGCGCCCGGCTGAGCGGCCTCGTGGGTCTGTTCTACTACAATCGGGATCAATATCGGCGCGCGCATCAGGTGACACTGGTGCCGACACCCGGCCCGACCATTACGAACCTGCTGACGCCGCTGTTAGGTGCGCAGACCGCGACACAGGTTGCAGCGCTTTACACCGCTGCGCTGCCCAACATACCGGTCGATTACACATCGGACTTCCCGACCAAGGTGGAGACGATGGCAGTGTTCGCCGACGCGCGCTACCGCCTGACCGAACGGCTCTCGCTGCTGGGCGGCTTCCGCTACGACCGAGAACGCAATACGATCGGTGGCGAGGCCATCGCCACCTTCGCCGGTACCTTGCCCGATCCAACGGCTTACGGTCCGCTGGCTCCTGCATTCGAAGGGGTGAATGCCGCCGTGCTGAGCCTGGTCGATGATGCCAACGGCTCGGCCCCGGTGGGCACACGGACCTTCAACGCCTTTCTGCCCAAAGGCGGCCTCGAAATGGCGTGGACAGCCGATCTTGCGACCGCCTTCGTGGTACAGCGCGGCTATCGCTCCGGTGGGAGTGGCTTCAATACAGCTCGCTCACAACTCTTTCCCTATGATCCGGAGTTTACCTGGAACTATGAGCTGTCGCTGCGCTCGGCCTGGCTCGACGGTCGCCTGACGGTCAATGCCAACGCCTTCTACATCGACTGGTCCGATCAGCAGACTACCGCCAATTTCGGCAATGGCGTCTACGATACGCATACGGTCAACGCGGGCAAATCGCATCTCTACGGCTTCGAGCTGGAGCTGGCCCACCGCGTGGCTCCCGCTTTCGATTGGTATGCGAGCGTTGGGCACACCCGCACGAAGTTCGACGAGTTCGTGGCCGATGTAGGTTCCATTACCGACCTCTCGGGTCTGGAATTTCCTTATGCGCCGAAATGGACCCTCGCGGGCGGAGCAAATGTGAGGTTCGGCGGCGGCTTTAACGCCAATGTCAACGCCAGCTTTCGCAGCGCCGTCTACACCGACGTGTCGATCCCGCAGGCAGACAGCCGTGTCGGCGCGCGCACACTGGTCAACGGCCGCGTCGGTTATGAGGCCGAGCACTGGAGCCTGTCGTTGTTCGCCAACAATTTGTTGGACGAGAAGTATGACCAGTATGTCAACAGCGTCACGAACTTTGCGATCATCGGCACGCCGCGCAGCTTCGGCGTAGTTCTGGAAGCAGGATTTTGACCGGCGTCGCTCTAATCGGCGCAATGGTGGTGATCCTCGGCGGCGCGACCGTCGGAGCCTGGATGCTGCGCCGTTCCTGGAGCCTCAAAGCCGGCAAGGCGCCGTGGCGCTGGACTGGATTGATCCTGCTGTTGCTCAGCATCCTCTGGCCCGCCTGGGTATCGGGAGAGGCGCGCGGTCCTTTCATTGCGCTCACGCTGCTGCCGCTGGCCGCTTTCACGGTCATCGCCTCGGGCTACACTCTCCGGCCGGCCAAAGCGGGTCGAACCGCGCGCGGCGGCTTGGCTCCCGAACCGGCGGAGCGCGAGTCCAGCACCTGGCGCACGGCACTGCGCTGGTCGCTCGCCGGCCCTATCGGGATGGTCGCGGCAATGGGGTTGGGCATCAGCTATGCCGTATGGGCTCCCGGTGAGACGCAGACGCGGCTATTGATCGGCGGACTGATTGTGCCCCTGGCGTGGGGCTGCGCGATGGCATGGACCTTAGCGGACAGCCGCATCCTGCGCGCCGCCGCGGTTCTGACGGGAACTGCCGTTGCCGGTTTTGGCGCCGCTATGATCAAGGGGTTCACATGAGGAAAACGCAAAAAGGTGCCGCTTTTCCGTCGCCAAACCTGGTGCGTGCGGTGCTCAAGGGGCACAGCGGCCTGGGCCTGACATTCGCCGCGATGCTGTATCTTGTATGCCTGACCGGCACGATCGCCGTTTTCGCCAACGAGTTTCAACGCTGGGAGAACCCCGCCGCGGAGCGTATTGAGACGATCTCCGCGGAAGCTGTCGAGGCAGCTTATCAGGCCGCGCTGGATCGCACGGCCGGCCCGGCAGAGCACGTGCTCATCCTGATGCCCAGCGAAGACCGGCCATGGCCGACGCTGCGGGTCGATACCCAGGACGGGACGCAGACGACCTGGGTCGCTGATGGTGCGGGCCGCATTACGGGACAGGTCCGCGAGAGTTGGACGAAATTCCTGACACGCCTGCACATCAACCTGCACCTGCCGCAAAGCTGGGGCATTTTCATTGTTGGGCTGACCGGCGTCGCTTTGCTTTCCTCGCTCATCTCTGGGCTTCTGGCGCATCCGCGCATCTTCCGCGACGCGTTCCATTTGCGCCTGGGCGGATCGCGGCGCCTGCAGGAGGCCGATTTGCACAACCGGATAGGGGTGTGGGCGCTGCCCTTCCACGTTACGGTTTCGCTGACCGGAGCCCTGCTTGGCCTCAGCTCAATCATCATCGGCGCGATTGGCCTCGCGGTATTCCAGGGCGACACCGCCAAGGTGTATGCCATCTTTACGCCGCCGCATCCGGCAGAGGATGCGCGGCCCGCGCCGCCGCTCGACCTGCGGCCGCTCTTCGCCAGTGTTGAGGCGCGAACGCCGGAAGGGCGCATCAGCTATGTCGTCGTAGAACATCCCAGCGAAATGGGCGCAGCTGCAATGTTTGAGGTGGAGGATGGCTCATCGCGGCTGGCCAATGCGAATAGCTATGCGTTCGATCGGAGCGGCCAACTCTATTACGAGCAGAAGGCGGCGGAGAACAATGTCGGCCAGCAAATCCTTGGCTCCCTCGGGCTCCTGCACTTCGGGTGGTTCGGCGGCGGCGCAATCAAGATCGCCTATGCCCTGCTGGGCCTTGGCTTGACCTATCTGGCGGCGGGCGGCGTCAACATCTGGCTGGCGCGACGCAGGGACAAAGGAAGGCCCGCGCCCGGCTGGGAGCGCGTGTGGACTGCGACGGTTTGGGGGCAGCCTGTTGCGCTGACATGCGCCGCGCTTGCTGCGCTGTTCACATCATTGGTTGCGCCGCTGATCTGGACGTGGGCTGCTGCAAGCATCGGGATGTTCGGGGTCGCGGCCCTGGTCCTGCCGTCCACGCTTTCGCGGATCGCTCGTGTGATCACGGGTGCGCTATTGATCGCTCTTTCTCTCGCGCATCCGGTTTTCGTGGGGAGTGGCGACAGCGTGGCCTTGATCGTGGATGGCACTCTCGTGCTGATCGGACTTAGCTTCGTTGCAACCGCTGTGAAGCAGGCTTCAGCGAAGCAACCGAAGCACGGCGTTCCACGCGTTCATTAATGCCTGGATGTCAGCTGGCCAGAGCGGGTGTCGGCCAAGCGAAAGGCCGGGGCATCACGAGGCGAGACTGCGAAACGTGATCGACCAGCGCGGCACTTCCATAGGAGTAATGCTGTGCTCCCAATTATGCCGAACTTCGCCGGACAGGTGATAGAAGGACCGGGGCGCGAGCAGGACCTTGGCCCGATCAAAGCCAGCGTCCGTCCGCCGCCGCAATCGCAAGGTGGCCGAATGGCCCAAAGACAGGCCGACGATCTCCCCGAACACCGGGCGATCCTTGTGCCAGCCGATACCGGCACCGGGATCATAGCGGATGAGAAGCGCCTGGACGAGTGCCCCCTCAGCCAGGCCGGCAAATTGCTCTGCGCTGCTCCGCAGCCCGAGAAGCCAGTCTGGAAAGGGAGCAGTCGGCCCGAAGCGCCCATTTTCGAAATCGTAGCTCCAGCCGAACGAGCAGGTCAGCCGCTTGCCGGTCCACTGCTGAAACCGAAACGGCCTGAGGTCTTGCGCATCGATGCGCGCAATAAGTCCTTCTTCCTCCTCTGCGGAGACCGCGTGGTCATGCATCCTGAAGCCGGGCACGAAAGACGCCCCAAACAAGTCAGCGGAAGCCATGTCAGCGCAACTGGCTATCCTTGCTGCCGCGGCGATTGAAGGCCGAAAAGGAGGGGCGGGCATCCCGCTTGGTCTGACACTCGACGCAGGTCCGGGCGCCAGGCAGAGCTCGCCGCCGTGCTTGTGGGATCGGCTCGCCGCATTCTTCGCATTCAGCGCGACCATCACCGGACGGCAAGCGAGACCGAGCGATCACGAGCGCATCCTTCACACTGTCGTCAATCTGATCCTGCACCGCGCCGTCACGCGCCCAGCCATTCGCCATGGGCTTGCCTCTCCGAAATGAGCACATCGGATATAGGCGTCAGCTGCGGATTTTCATCCCTGGGTCAGCCCGTGCTCGCGGAAGTTGTTCTCAATACCGCAACGGGTGTTTGGCGGTGCCGCGAATTGCTGCGACAGCAATTGGGAAGGAGATCGCGGCCGCTCTTCGAAAGTTCCGGCGCTCAGCGAGAGAGCCGGGCGCCGGAACTCGAGCTGATCAGACAGCCGGCAGATCGAGCCCCTGTTCGCGAGCGCACGCCAACGCAAGGTCATAGCCCGCATCGGCGTGGCGCATCACGCCCGTTGCGGGATCGTTCCAGAGCACCCGCTCGAGGCGCGCGGCGGCTTCCGCGGTGCCGTCCGCGACGATCACCATGCCTGCGTGCTGAGAAAAGCCCATCCCAACTCCTCCGCCGTGGTGAAGCGAGACCCAGGTTGCGCCACTCGCAGTGTTGAGCAGGGCGTTAAGCAACGGCCAATCGCTGACCGCATCGGAGCCGTCGATCATCGCCTCGGTCTCGCGATTGGGCGAGGCGACCGAGCCGGAATCGAGATGATCGCGTCCGATGACGATCGGCGCTTTCAGCTCTCCGGAGGCGACCATCTCGTTGAAGGCGAGGCCCAACCGGTGGCGATCGCCCAATCCCACCCAGCAGATGCGCGCCGGCAAGCCTTGGAAGCGGATGCGGTCGCGCGCCATGTCCAGCCAGCGATGCAGATGCTTATCATCCGGCATCAGTTCCTTCACCTTGGCGTCGGTCTTGTAGATGTCCTCCGGATCTCCGGAGAGGGCCACCCATCGAAACGGCCCAACGCCGCGGCAGAACAGCGGGCGGATGTAGGCGGGTACGAAGCCGGGGAAGGCAAAGGCGTCTTTCACCCCCTCTTCGAAGGCCATTTGTCGGATGTTGTTGCCGTAATCGACCGTGGGCACACCGTCGTTCCAGAACGCCAGCATGGCGCGAACATGGACGGCCATGGATCGCCGGGCGGCCGCCTCCACCGCCGCGGGGTCGGATTGGCGCATCTGCTCCCATTCGTCGACGGTCCAGCCCTGCGGCAGGTACCCGTTCACCGGATCGTGCGCGGAGGTCTGATCAGTCACGCAATCGGGACGAATTCCGCGCTGGTGGATTTTGGCGAACAGATCGGCTGCGTTGCCGAGCAGACCCACCGACACAGCGCGGCCCTCTTCCCGCGCGCCCTCGATCATGGCCATCGCCTCGTCCAGCGTATCGGCACGATGATCGAGATAGCCTGTCCGCAACCGCATCTCGATGCGCGAAGGCTGGCATTCAATCGCTAGGCAGGACGCGCCTGCCATAGTCGCCGCCAGCGGCTGCGCGCCGCCCATTCCGCCAAGACCAGCGGTGAGGATCCAGCGCCCAGCCAGGCTTCCGCCATAGTGGCGCCGGCCCATCTCTACGAAGGTTTCGTAGGTGCCCTGGACAATCCCCTGACTGCCGATGTAAATCCAGCTGCCCGCGGTCATCTGGCCGTACATCATCAGCCCGGCGCGATCGAGTTCGTTGAACTTGGTCCAATTGGCCCAGTGCGGCACGAGATTGGAATTGGCGATCAGCACGCGCGGCGCATCGGCATGCGTACGGAAGACGCCAACCGGCTTGCCCGATTGCACCAGCAGGGTGTGGTCGTCCTCCAGCCGGCGCAGTGTCTCCACGATCCGGTCGAACGCATCCCAATTGCGGGCGGCGCGGCCGATCCCCCCGTAGACAACCAGCTCCTCCGGTCGCTCGGCCACCTCGGGATCGAGATTGTTCATCAGCATCCGCAGGGGCGCTTCGGTCAGCCAGCTCTTGGCGGTCCGCTCGGTTCCGCGCGCGGCCTGAAGGTGTCGGCTGTTGTCCAGGCGGGTCGTCATGTGGTGGTCCAGTCTAAGCAGGATTGAAGGATGGCGTGCAGGACGGGCTGCAGGGCCTCGACCTTGATTGGATCGTAAAGGGCGGGCCAGCGGTCGATCTCGAACACGTCCGGCTCATCGAGGTAGCCGCGCATCGCGAGTTCCATCTGCACCGCATGCAAACCTTCCGCCGGGCATCCGTAATGGCGCGTGGTCCAGCCACCGCGAAAGCGGCCGTCCAGCACCCACGGCTGTCCGCTTGCGGCGCAGGGGGCGGTCACGGCTTCGGCGAGCGACGGAGCACAGGAGAGGCCTGAATTGGTACCGATGTTGAACAGCGGCAGCGTTCCTTCGAACAGACGCGGCACATGGCTGCGGATCGAGTGCGCATCGTACAGCACCACTCGCTCATGCTGGGCACGAAGCCTCGCCAGCTCACGCTCAATCGCCGCATGGTAGGGGTCGAAATAGTGCGATCGCCGCTGCGCGATCTCCTCGTCATCCGGCTCGCAGCCTTGGCGATAAAGGGCATGTCCGTCGAAATCGGTGATGGGGCACAGGCCGGTGGTGGCCTGGCCGGGATAGAGCGAGGCACCGCTCGGGTCGCGATTGGTGTCGATCACCGAGCGGGAGATGCTGGTGGCGATGGTGGTGGCGCCAAGCTCCCGCGCAAAGGCGTAGAGCGCGTCGACATGCCAGTCTGCGTCCTTGCGGGCGTGCCACGGGGATACGAACCGGCCGACGATCGCTTCCGGAATGTCCGTTCCGGCATGCGGGATAGTGACCACCAGCGGAGCGTCACCGCTGTGGATAGTGAGCCAATCGGTCATGCGCTCACGGCCGGCAGCGGAAATCCGAGCTCGCCCGCCAGCGCTGCCAGTGCGCCGCTGCGCACCAGTCCAACAGCGGCCTCGATGTCGGGATGCATATGGCGGTCATCTTCGAGCGTCGGAACACGATCGCGCAGATGGGCCTTCACGCTCTCGAGCACATCGCTGGACGCAAGCGGACGCAGGAAATCACACCCTTGCGCCGCGGCGAGCAATTCGATCGCGATCACGCTGGCAGCATTGCGTGCCATGGGCGACAATCGCCGGGCACCATGCGCCGCCATCGATACATGATCCTCCTGATTGGCGGAGGTGGGGATTGAATCCACACTGGCCGGCATGGCGCGCTGCTTGTTCTCGCTCACGAGCGCGGCGGCCGTGACTTGTGGGATCATGAACCCAGAGTTCAGCCCTGGATTGGGCGTCAAAAACGCTGGCAGACCGGACAGCGCAGAGTCGACGAGCATGGCCGAGCGCCGCTCCGAGATCGACCCGATCTCGCACAACGCCATTGCGATCATGTCCGCGGCAAAGGCGACCGGCTCTGCGTGGAAATTGCCGCCGGAAATAACTTCGCTGTCCGAAACCACCAGCGGATTGTCGGAAACGCCATTGGCCTCGATCGCAAGGGTCGCGGCCGCCTGCCGCAACAGATCGAGCACCGCGCCCATCACTTGCGGTTGGCAGCGCAGGCAATAGGGGTCCTGCACCCTTGGATCGTCTGCCCGATGGGACTCGCGAATGGCAGACCCCTTCAATAGGGCGAGCTGCGCCTCGGCGACCTCAATTTGCCCGCAATGCCCCCGCAGTGCGTGTATGCGGCGATCGAACGGCGTGTCGGAACCACGTGCCGCTTCGACGGACAGGGCGCCGCTGATGAGCGCGGCCTGGAACACACGCTCCGCCTCGAACAGTCCCGCCAGCGCCTGGGCGGTGGAGAACTGGGTTCCGTTCAGCAGCGCCAACCCCTCCTTCGCGGCAAGCTCGCACGGCTCCAGGCCGGCACTCCGCAGCACTTGCGCAGCAGGACCGAACTCCCCCGCCGCGTCGACCATGTCGCCGACCCCCATCATGGCCGCAGCGAGGTGAGCGAGCGGCGCGAGATCGCCCGACGCGCCGACGGAGCCTTGCTCCGGCACCACCGGTATCAGGTCTCGCTGCAGGAGCGCGTTGAGGTGCAGAAACGTCTCCTCCCGTATGCCCGAGGCGCCGATGCCGAGGCTCGCCAGCTTCATCGCCATCATCAGCCGCACGATCGGCCGTGATGTCGCATCGCCGACGCCAGCGGCATGACTGAGCACGATGTTGCGCTGCAACTGCGCCACGTCGTCTGGCGCGATGCGAACGGAGGCCAATTTGCCGAAGCCGGTATTTACGCCGTAAACCGCCTCGCTCTGCCCAGCGAGGCGCGCGATCACCGCGGCGGAGCGACGCACCGGCGCCAAGCAGGCGTCGTCCAGCACAATGGGCGCGCCAAAATAGATGCGGCGCCAATCGGTAAGCGTCATCGCCCCCGGCTTGATCGTGACCGCCTTGTTCTCAGGCATGGAATCCTCCGAAGATGCGGGCATGAAGAGGGCGGCCTCCGATCGCGTAGACCAGCTCGGCAGGATGCTCGACGTCCCAGATCGCGAGATCGCAGGCCTTGCCCGGCTCCAGGGTTCCGATCTGATCCTGAAGACCCAGTGCGCGAGCGGCGTTGCGGGTGACGCCGATCAGGCACTCGGGCACCGTCAGCTGGAACAACGTCGCCGCCATGTTCATCGCCAGCAGCAGCGAGACCATCGGCGACGTCCCGGGGTTGCAATCGGTGGCGACCGCCATGGCGATCCCGGTGTCGCGTATCGCCTGGATCGGCGGCCGTTTGGTTTCGCGAGTGAAGTAGAAGGCGCCCGGCAGCAGCACCGCGACAGTTCCTGCTTCGGCCATCGCATCCAGGCTGGCGGTGTCTGCATGTTCGAGGTGATCGGCCGAAAGCGCGCGATACCGGGCGGCCAACTGGGCGCCCTGGAGGTTCGAGAGTTGTTCGGCATGCAGCTTTACGGATAGTCCCGCTTGCCTCGCGGCCTTGAAGACCCGCTCAACCTGCGCCGGACTGAACCCGATGCCTTCGCAAAACGCGTCCACAGCATCGGCCAGGCGTTCCTCCGCCACGACCGGGATCATGCGCTCGACGACCTCATCCACGTAGCGATCCGGATCGTCGCGCCACTCGGGAGGAACGGCGTGCGCGCCGAGGAACGTGGTCGAGACACGCACCGCCCGCTCCTGCTCAAGCGATCGCGCGACGCGCAGCATCCGCGCCTCGGTTTCGAGCGTGAGGCCATAGCCGGACTTCACCTCCACGGTCGTCACGCCATCGGCCAGCATCGCGTCCAGTCGCGCGAGGCTGGCGCTGAGCAGCGCCTCGGCGGACGCGGCTCGGGTGGCTGTTACGGTCGACGCAATGCCACCGCCCGCTCGCGCAATCTCTTCGTAAGAGGCGCCTGCGAGCCGTTGTTCAAACTCGCTCGCCCGTGAACCGGCATAGACGAGGTGTGTGTGGCAATCGATGAGACCGGGAGTAATCCAGCGGCCGTGGCAGGGGATGGTCTCGCCGGCATCGAGCCTGGGCGCATCAGCCGCGCTGCCGGCATAGAGGATCCGCCCGTCCGCCATGGCGACGATCCCATCCTCGACGATGCCGAGCGGATCGTCGGGCGTGCTGGCCGGCGCCATTGTGGCAAGCCGGGCATCTCGCCAAATCCGTTCGCACCGCATGACACACCTCCTGAATCACCTTTATATGTCTATACATATCAGCTAAGGTCAAGCGGATTGTTGGTGCGCGAGGGCTAAGAGCGATGACGGGATTGTGGTTCGAACGTGCGCTGCTGCCGACAGGCTGGGCGAGCAATGTGGCCGTCGATCTCACGCACCGCGGGACCATTGCTGCGATCGCGACCGATTGCGCCGATGCGGGTGAGAGAATGCGTTACGGGGTCGCCCTGCCTGGCGTTCCCAATCTTCACAGCCATGCCTTCCAGCGGGCGATGGCCGGGCTGACCGAACGGCGGGAAGAAGCGCGAGATACGTTCTGGAGCTGGCGCAGCCTGATGTATCGCTTTGCCGGGCGAGTGGGGCCAGAGGCGCTGCAGGCGATCGCGGCGCTTGCCTATATGGAGATGCTGGAATCCGGTTTCACCCGCGTCGGCGAATTCCACTACCTGCATCATCAGCCCGATGGTTGGGAATATGACACGCCGGCACTGATGGCGCAGGCGCTTGCCTCGGCCGCTGCCGAGTGCGGGATCGCCCTGACGCTGCTGCCGGTCTTTTACGCCTCCGCCGACTTCGGGGGCACGCCCCCTGCCGCAGAGCAGCGCCGGTTTGTCTCGACACGCGATTCCTATGACCGCCTTTTCGATGGCAGCGAGGCAGCGATCGCGGGCCTGGAGGATGCCATTGTCGGAATCGCCCCGCACAGCCTGCGCGCCACCCCGCTGCCGGATCTGAACCACCTCGCTCATCTGCGCAGTGACGCGCCGGTCCACATCCACATCGCCGAACAGCAGCAGGAGGTTGAGGCGTGCCTGGCTTGGAGCGGAAAGCGGCCGATCGAGCTGTTGCTCGACAATGCCGAGGTGGATGCGCGCTGGTGCCTTGTCCATGCGACGCATCTCGATGCCGGCGAGCGCAAGCGGGTGGCGGCGAGCGGAGCGGTGGTGGGCCTGTGCCCGATCACCGAGGCGAATTTGGGGGACGGCCTCTTCCCGGTGGCGGAATTTCTGGAGGAGCAGGGCGTGATCGGTATCGGCTCGGACTCCAATGTCCGGATCGATGCGGCGGCGGAACTGCAATGGCTGGAATATGGCCAACGGCTGACGCGGCAGGCGCGCAATGTGGCCGCAATTCCAGGCCCTTCGACGGGCAGGTCGCTGTTCGATCATGCCGTCGCGGGAGGGGCTAGGGCTCTTGGCCAGAATTATCATGGGATTGTAGTGGGCGCGCCGGCGGATATCGTCTCTCTCGAGGCGAGCAGCATCGATCTTGTTGGGCGAGAGGACGATGCCATTCTCGACAGCTGGATCTTCGCGCGGGCGCAGGTGGAGAGCGTCTGGCGCCGAGGGCGGATGTATGTATCCGGCGGGCGGCACTGCGAGCGCGACGCGATTGAGCATAAGTACAAGCAGGTGGTGACCCGCCTGCTGCAAGATGCCTAAAGTGCCGGCATGTCGCTGCACAACCGGATTCGCGCCGATATCGAACGCCGCATCCTGTCAGGAGAATGGAAGCCGGGCGACCGCATCCCCTTCGAGCACGAGCTGATGGTGGAATATGATTGCTCCCGCATGACGGTAAACAAGGCGCTTTCTGCCCTGGCCGTGGCGGGGCTGATCAACCGCCGCCGCCGAACAGGCTCATTCGTGGCGCAGCAGCATGTCGACATGGCGGCGCTGGCGATACCCGACATCCGCGAGGAAATCGAGACGCGGGGCGGGATCTACTCGATCGAGCTGCTGTCGCGCAAAGTGGGGCCGGCGAACGGCGCGCATTTGCAAGTCTCTGCCGTGCACGGGCGCCCCGCCATTCTGGTACTGAGCTGCCGCCATCTGTCGGACCGGATGCCGTTTGCGGTGGAGTATCGCGAGATCAATCTCATCCAGGTGCCGGAGGCTGAGGAGGTCGACTTCACCACGACCGCGCCGGGCAGCTGGCTGCTTGAGAATGTTCCATGGACGGATGCGGAGAACCGGATTTCGGCGCGCTCCGCCGGAAGCGATTGCCGCAAGCTTGACCTTGAGCCCGATGCGGCCTGCCTGATGCTGGAGCGCCGAACCTGGCGCGGCGGTGCGCCGATCACCTTCGTCCGCCAGATCTTCCCGGCGGCCAATCTCAGCCTTGTCGCCCGCTTCATCGGGATGACCCCGCAGCCGGAGTAGCTGGGCCGCGCTCGACCGGAGCGGGAGGCGGTTTTGACGCGAAGCAGGCATTTGCACCGGCTTGGAAGCCGAGAGAAAACGGGGTGCTGCTGTGTTCCAAGCGGTCTGCGTCGCACCAGCATCGCTGTTGCAATTCGCCAGTTTTGAGACCGACGCGGGCTGCTGCATATTTCAACACCACGCAATAATATTACGTGGGTGAAATGTTGATCCTTTCTGCCGGAGCGCAGAGGCAGTTGCGAGAGCAAGGATTGTAGCCGCTGCGTCATTTTTCACTTGTATATACATATTAGCTGCCTCATGCTCCGAATCACTGGGGGAGGTCAGATGTAATCGATCGCTCGAAAGCCTTGAGGAGGGCGCGGGGAGGTCAGTCTGACACAGGGGTACTTATGAGGATCTTCGGCATACCTTCCGACGGGGCGCCCCGCCGTGCGCTCTCCCTGACGATCGCTTTGGCGCTGACCTGCGGAGTCTCGGCCCCTGCGCTGGCGCAGGGCATCGCCGACGCCGAGGGAGGCGAAGCGCCCGCGGGCGATGCTGCGCAGGGCAATTCCATCGTCGTCACTGCGATGCGGCGGGCGTCCACCGTGCAGGAGACGCCGATCGCCATCACCGCGATTACTGGCGAGACGCTGACCAATGCGGGCGTGACCAACATCACCGAATACGCCAAGTTCGTGCCCTCTCTGCGCATCCAGGATAACGGCCCTGGATCGCGCCGGGTATCGCTACGCGGCGTGATCGCGCCGGGCGAACCGACAGTGGGCACCTATTATAACGACGTGCCGGCCACCGGCTCTGTCGGCCCGTCCAACGATGCCGCCGGGCGCACCGGCGACTTCACCCTGTTCGATATCGAGCGGGTCGAGGTGCTGCGTGGCCCGCAGGGGACGCTCTATGGCGCGAGCTCGATGGGCGGCGCGATCCGCGTCATATTCAACCGCGCGTCTTACGAGTATGAAGGCGCGGTCGAGGCGCAGCTCGGCTTTGTCGAGGGTGGCGACCCCGCCTATTTCGTGAACGGCATGGTCAACGTGCCGCTGGTTGAGGACAAGCTCGCTGTTCGCTTCGTCGCTTATCAGCACGAATCCGCCGGATGGATAGACAACCAGTTCCTCGGCATCAAGAACATCAATGACCTGAACGTTACTGGCGGTCGGCTGTCGGTGCATTGGGACATCGCGCCCGGCCTGACGCTCGATACCATGTCAATGTACGAGGAGACACAGAGCTTCGGCACCACCGTCAACCCCGATCTGGGCGAGTATGTCACCGCCGACCAGGTGCTGCTGCCCTATGATGACAAGGCGCAATTCCACAGCGCGACGCTGGAATATGATCTGGGCTTCGCCACCCTAGCGGCCGTGGGCGGGTATCAGAAGCGCGTGTCGGAATATGCCGCGGATGACAGCTATTACATCGGCCGGCAGCGCACCCCGCAACGCTGCGCCACCTACACCAATGGCAGCGCCTCGGCACCCTGCTCGGCCGACCAGCTGGCCGGGTTCTATTCCTATATCGACGGCCTGATCCCCGCCGCGATCTATTATCCCGGCACCAACGAGGATCTGACCGGCGAGCTGAGGTTGAGCTCCAACGGTCTGAACATGCTCGATTGGACGGTCGGCGTGTTCTACCAGGATCGCAGCAGCCACGTAGAGCCCTCCGACGCCAGGGCGGACGCGGAGACGGGTGCGATCATCCGGCCGGTGCAGCTGTTCTATCGCCGCCAGCTGGACGACACGCTGAAGCAGACGGCGGCGTTTGGCGAAGTGACCTTTCATCCGGTGCCCGAGATCGGCCTGACCGCCGGCTTGCGCTATTACGACTACGACAAGCGGGTGGTCGGCTGGACCGACATTCCGTGGTCGCTGATCAGCGCGATTGAGCGCCCGCCGACGACCGTGGATGCCTCTGAGAACGGCACGCTGCTGAAGTTCAACGCCTCCTGGGAGCCCAATCCCGATACCCTGTTCTACGCCACCGCGGCCCAGGGCTATCGCCCGGGCGGCGCCAACCAGGTGATCGGGCTGCCGGACGACCTGACGCCGTATGAGGCCGATACGCTGTGGAATTACGAGGTGGGCGCCAAGTTCACGCTCGGCGGCCGTACGACACTGAACATGGCGGCGTTCCAGATTGACTGGGACAACATCCAGGTGCGTGGCCGGACGCCAGACGGCGCGTTCAGCTTCCTGTCCAATGCGGGTGCGGCGCGCATCCGGGGGCTGGAGCTGGAGGCGGCGACGCGGCCGGTCATGGGCCTGACCCTGACCCTTGCGGGCAATTACCTCGACGCGAAGTTGACTGAGGATCAGGTGAGCGATGTGATCACCGCACCCGGTCAGTCCGGCGACCGGCTGGCCGATATCCCGAGGTGGAACGGCACCCTGTCTGCGGAATATACGACGCCGGTGTCGTCCGACGCCGATTTCTTCGCCCGCGCGGACGTGAACTATGTCGGCCCGTCCAATTCCGAATTGGTGGCGGACAGCCCCCTGAACGTCGTCTCCGGCGATTATTCCCTGACCAATCTGCGCGTGGGCGTCGAGTGGGGAGGGGGGGACACGGGCGCCTATCTGTTCGTGCAGAACCTGTTTGACGCCTTCGCCCTGACCCGCGGCACGAATGCTGCCTACGCCAACGGCTTCCGAGCCAATGTGACGACGCCCCGGACCATCGGCGTCAACGTTCGTCGCAACTTCTGAGCCCTTCGCTGGAGCCCTTTGCCATGACATCCATCTTCCGTTCGCTTCTCCTGCTGGGCGCAGCCGTGACCCTTCCGCTGCCCTTGGCGGCGCAAGACGTGCCCGAGACCCAAGAGGTCATCGGGTTCCAGGTGGGGAGCGACCGCAAGCTCGCCAATTACGAGGAGTCGGTTCGCTATTTCCAGGCGCTCGCAAAGGCGAGCGATCGGATCAAGCTGTTCGAGGCGGGACGCACGACGCAGGGGCGCAGCTTCACCTATGCGGTGATCTCCTCGCCCGAGAACGTGCGCAACTTCGAGCGTTATGCGGAAGCCTCTCGCCGCCTCGCCGATCCGCGCGGGTTGAGCGAGGCGGAGGCGCGCGAGCTGGCGCGCACGTCCAAGATCATCGTGCATATTGACGGCGGGATGCACGCGGGGGAGGTGGCCGACCACCAGCTGCCGCTGGTGCTGGCGCACAAGATGCTGGCGGCGCAGGACGATGCGGAGGTCGATGCAATCCTGCAGGACGTGATCCTCGTCCTGTGGCCCTCGCTGAACCCGGACGGGCAGGACATGGTGGTCGACTGGTACCGCAAGCAGGTCGGCACGCCGTACGAGACGAGCACAATGCCATGGCTGTACCAGGAGTATGTCGGGCACGACAATAACCGTGACGGTTACATGCTCAACATGATCGAGAGTCGTTCCGTCAACGCGATCGCGCAGACCTATTCACCGGTGATCTGGTATTCGCAACACCAGGAGGCGCCATTCCCCGCGCGAATCTGGATGCCGCCGTTCGCCGATCCCGTCTCCTCCAACATTAGCCCGTACATGCGCATTTGGACCAATGCCATTGGCACCAACATGATGGCGCGCTTCCAGGCGGAACAGAAGCCCGGCGCGATCGCGCAGCAGCGGTTTGACAATTGGTATCCGGGGTTCCTCGACTACATCCACGTGTTCCGCAACACGATCTCCTATTTCACAGAGGTGGCGCATCGCTCCGCAACGCCGCGCACCTATTCGGTGAGCGACTTTCCCGAGCAGATGCAGGATCTGCGCCCTACGATCATGTATCCCGATCCGTGGAAGGGCGGCGAGTGGAAGCTGGCAGACTCGGTCGACTATATGCTGACCGCCTCCATGTCGACGCTGGAGACGGCGCAGAAATACCGCGAGACGCTGCTGTTCAATCGGTATCAGGCCGGGCGCGACATGATGGCACGCTACGCTGCGAAGGGTCCATCGGCCTATATCATCCCCGCCGTGCAGGCCGACGTGCCGGAGGCGGCCTCGCTGGCCCAGTTGATGATCGACCATGGGCTCGACGTGTATCAGCTGACCCAGAAGACACGGCTGGGCGGGGCGGATTATGCGGCCGGATCGTGGGTTATCCGGACGGACCAGCCCTTTGCCGGCCTGGCCACCGAGTTGCTGGAGCCGCAATCCTATCCCGACGCCATCCTCAACGGCGAGGGCTCGCCCGCGATGCTGCCCTATGATGTGACCGGCTGGACCTTGCCCTTGCAGATGGGGGTCAAGGTCGATCGCATCGGGGAGGCGCTGGGCGAGGAGGCACTGGCAGCGATGGTGCCGGTGAAGCAAGCGACGCCGCCGGCGGGAACGGTGACGGGCGAGGGCGCGGTCTTCCTGCTGCCGCGGACGATGAACGGGAGCTACCGGGCGTTGAACGCGGCGCTCGCAGCGGGCGCGCAGGCGCGGGCAGTGGAGGCCAGGCTGGCGGGCGAGGGCGCGCGGCGAGATGCGATTGCCATCACTGGCCTAGCGCGCGAGGCGATGGAGCGCATCGCGGCGGAGAACGCCGTGCCGGTAACCGCCGTGGCGGAGACGCCGGCCGGTACGCCGCTCGCGGCAGGGAAGGTCGGCCTGTATCGCCCCTGGGGCTCGAACATTGATGAGGGGTGGACCCGCTGGCTGTTCGAGCAATATGCATTCCCGGCGCAGAGCCTGTACAATCAGGATTTCACCGCCGAGGAACTCGCCGGCTACGATGTTATCGTACTACCGGAAATCACGGGTGGGGGCCGGCGCGGCCCCGCCACGCTCGACCCGGAACCCACTGGGCCGGCCTCGAAATATAAGGGCTCGCTCGCCTCGCTGATGGACGGTTTGCGCCCGGGCACCGTGCCCGACCAATATTCCGGCGGGATCGGCATCGGCGGGGCGGAAGCGCTGCGCGGATTCGTTCGGAATGGCGGCACGCTGGTCGTGCTCAATCGATCAGCCGACGCGATCATCGAACTGTTCGACCTGCCGGTGGAGAACGTGCTCAAGGACATGGATAGCGAGACGTTCTTCTGCTCCGGCGCGCTGCTTTCGGTGAAGTTGAACAAGGACGCGGCGGCGGCTGCCGGCATGCCGGATGCCACCGCCGTGATGTTCGAGCATGGCCCCGCCTTCGCCATGAAGGATGGCTTCAAGGGGCAGGTGCTGGCTTCCTATTCCGAGACGGAGAACCCGTTGCTGTCAGGCGTGCTGATCGGCCCGCAGGCGATCCAGGGCAAGGCAGCCGCGGTCGAGGTGGAATATGGCGCGGGCCGCATCGTGCTGTACGGGTTCCGCCCGCAATGGCGGGGTCAAAGCCACGGCACCTACAAGATGCTGTTCAACCCGCTCTATCGTTCCGCCGCGTCCGGAGCGACGCGCACGCATTAAGCGCTTATCGTGAGACTTAGGGGTCCAATCGCGGGTCGCGCGATTACTGGCAGAAGGATGGGGTATTTAAGTTCCAGAGGACCGACAGCTTTCCTCTCTTCGTCGTCGCAGAGCGGACAGTTGGCCGTCGGCCCAGAAGGCGCTGGAACTCGCCGTGAATGAATAACCAGTTTCGACGGCCAAGCGAGGCGCCCCCGAGCGTCGGCTCTTCAGGCGGCGGTGGACACGGCGTCCGTGTCCACCGGAGCCGGCGGCTCACGACCAATCTTCGCTGTTAGGCTGTTTGGCGTCACGTTCCGAAAGCTACCTTGCGTTCATCGGCTGGCTTCAGCATCACGCGGTAGCCGCATCGGCTGGAGGTGGCGAATGATCTCCGGATCATTCTTCCAGATCTGTTCCGCGCGGCGTATGAGGCCGGACTGGCCCCAGTGCTCGCTGCGTTGGGCAGACTGTTCGAGAAAGCGCAGCATATCCGAGCGCTGGCGGTTGATCGACGCAATTGCCGCGACCCATTCGCTGGAACCGTCATTTCTGCTCAGGTCTTCATTGGCATAGCGCCACAAGAGGCGGTGCATTGCGGGGGAGCCTTGTGTAGCGAGCGCCGCCTGGAGCTCGCCGGCTCGCGTCATGAGGCGCGCATCGCGGCGCGCATCCGCGAACTTCGTGAAGTGGCGCAGGTAGCTCTCGTCATCTCCCCTGAAGAGCGCGATGATCGAGAGGCAGTCATGCGCCACGGGGAAATCCGGGTGTCGGCGTACGATGTCTCGCAGGGCCGCCACGGCCGCGGTATCCTGACCGGCTGCCCAGCGCGCCCAGGCCAGATCGGTCTGGATCGCGACGGAGCCCGGTTGCAGCAATTGTGCGCGACGTAGCAGCCTGAGCGCTTCGTCATGATCGCCATGGTCGGAGAGAACATTGCCGTACCAGAAATGCACCATCGCATCATCGGGAGAGAGATCCAGGGCCCGCCGGAACTGGGCGGATGCCTCGGAGAAATCGCCATCCGCCCAGTAGGCGATGAAACCGAGCAGACGGTGTCCGTCGGTGCCCGCAGGATCGAGCCGAACCGCAATTCGTGCCGCCTGACGCGCGCGCTGATATGCCTCTTCGTCGGGCCTTGGGCCGAATTCGCGCGAGAGCAGCAGGGCTTCCGCGAGAGCGGCGTGCCCTTGCGCGAAGGATGGCGCCGATCGCGTGACGTCTTCCAGCAACAGGATTGCCCGCTCCAACCCGGTCGCGCGTCGCTCGGCGGTCAGATCGCGGGCGGCGAGAAACTGCGAAGATAGCCGGGGATCGGCCGGTAGGGCCACGTCGATCGGCTCGATATCCGACGCTAGGCGATCGGCGACCATACCGCCTGCCAGAGCAAGGATCAGACCGGGAAGCAGCGCAAGCAAAGCCCATCTCGCTCGCCATCTGACGGATCGCGCAGGTGTACCTTTCTGCATGGGCGGCGACGAAATCGTCTTATCAAGGCCCTGTCCAAGACCTGCCCAGCGATCCAACTCGTGCCGCAGGGCATAGACGGTACCCGTCCGCCCGCCCGGCATGCGGTGCACCGGCATGCCCCGCTCTCGCGCCCAGCGGATGACGGTGGTACGATCCCGACCGAAATGGGCGGCGATGAGTTTCCACCCATCCAGCCGGTCCACACTTGCCCGCGCTATGATTGGTAACGGATCGATCGGCATGCCTGTCATCGATCCGGTCGAGATGGTCATCGGCAGGCCCCCATGCAGCGGACATCGCTCCGCGCCCTGCACAGATGTTTATCCGGTCGCGCGCGGTCAGGCGTCCACTATCTGTTTACCTCCACGTCTGTTTACGCTGGGCCGATCCTGCCGAAGCGGTGCACGAGATTGGACAGACCGGTGAAACCCTGCGTGCCGGTCTTTTCATAGATGCGGTGGAGATGCGTACGGGTGGTGGCCGGCGCCATGCCCAGCCGCTCGCCGATTCCGGTGAGATTGCCTTCCGCCATGGCATCGCGCAGCACGCGCAACTCGGTGGCCGTGAGGCGATAGAGATGTCCTATCGCTTCGAAGGCGAGGATCCGGGTCTGATTGAGCTTGGTGACATGGACGGCATGGGTCGGCGCCGGCCCGGCCTCGAGATCGCCGAATCGGTCGGCGATGATGGGCCTGGCCTCGAGCAGCAGCGGAACCGCTTCCCCATCCTCCTCAAGCAGGATCGCCACGGGCTCACACGAGGCAATGGCCTGGACGACGGCGGCGGCGAAGCGCCCCTCGCGCAGGACCGACCCCGGGCTCTGGTGGAGCAGAGTGCCCAACACGGGATCGATCTCCATCACCTGCCGGCCGGTGCCAAGCAGCAGGAGCATTTGCGCGGCCCCGGCCCCAGCCGATACCTCTTGGGCGGCGCGGTCGGCAGCACGCACGATGTGGCTCTGGATGAAGATCGCGCGGCGCAGGTGAACGATCAGTTGTTTGAGCGCCGCCACATCATCGTTCGAAAACGGCGGTGCATCGCCTGTACGCAGCAAAGCCAGATGCGCGGTGATGCCCGGCCGCTTGATGAGATTGACCGCCAGATTGTCGACGATGCCCTGCGGCGCGAGATACTCGCGATAGAACACGCTCGCCCTGATCTCAGGAGACTGGAGTAGCGACCAGGCGGGTGCGCACTCGCCCTCTGGCAGCGCCATCAGATGGGGGCGGAGGATGTCGTGGGCGCCATAAGTCTCGACGTAGCGTTGCAGCCAAACCGGGTCTCCGCCGAACTGGGCCTGAAAACCGGCATCCCGATCGTCGCTCCAGCCGATGAAGCCCGACTGGGCGGAAAAGCTGCTGCAAAGCCGCTCGATCAGCGTTGCAAAGCGCGTCCTGTCGAAGGCGGCATCGTAAATCTCCTCGATCTTGAACATCTGCCTCTCCTCCCCCCACATCTGACGCAGCAAGCCCGTTTCGTGGCCACTGTCCAGTTGCAACCGGGACGATGCAACAAGTTGCCACTCTGCGCCACAGCTTGCCCGGTTCCCCCGGAGGCCGGGGGAGACCCATGCATGAGACGCGATCGGGTTTCACGCCGGAACCCGCAGACTGAACGGAACATCCAAGCCATGCTGTCCACGCCCGGGTCCGCCTGCCGCCTTCTGGCCTTCGCCCTGCTCGCCTCCAGCGCGCTCGTCGGCCCAGCCCATGCGCAAAGCTGGGAGGGTGGGGTCGACAGTGACTGGTTCAATCCCGGGAACTGGGACCTCGATCGCGTGCCCACGCGCGGTGATTTCGAAGTCTATGTCGATACCGACGCAAACAACCCGGTGGTCATCGACGGGCAGGGCAACATCGTCAATCTTGCTCGGCTGTTCATCGGGCCGAACAATCGCGCGGCGTTGACCGTGCAGGGCGGCGCCCAGCTGATCGTCGATAGCCAATCGGGCATCGGCGGGGGGCAGATCACCGGCACCGCCGGCAATGGCACGTTGTTGATAAGGGATACCGGCACCGAGGTCAGCTTCGGCGCGCAGATCTATGTGGCGCCGCGCGCAAATTCCGCCGGATCGCTCTCGGTCCTCAATGGCGCTGTCCTGCGCGGAAGCGATTCAGCCGTGTTCGGCACCGCCGAGGGATCGCTCGCACGGATAAATGTCTCTGGCGCGGGATCACGGATCGAAATGCCCGGCGCGCTCTACATGGGCGGAAACGCCACCACGCCGGACACCTATGACGCCGAACTCAACCTGCTGGATGGTGGCAAGATGATAGGCGGGGCCAGCGTATCGCATATTCTTGGCAACGGTTCGCGTGTGACGATCAGCGGCGCGGGGTCGGAACTGCGCGGGGCGACGGCGCTGGATATCACCGGTCAGATGCGCATCGAAGATGGCGGCACGCTGCAATATGAAACGATTACCACCGGCGGCAGCGCGCTGATCGAACTGAAAGGTGGGCTGCTGAACGCCGCCGCAGTGGCAAGTTCCGGCGGCTTGACCCTTCGTGAACACAGTCGGGTCATCGGCTCCGGCGGAGAGATCCGAGTGGGTTCCCGCCTGGGCATGTTTGAAAATGCAATGCTCACGCTCAACGGCACGGATCTGCAAGCGAACAGCATTCGCATGCTCGGCAGTGCAACGCTGAATGTCGGCGCTGCCGACGGCGAGGCACCGGGTGCGGCGGGTGTCTTCGAAGCTGGCACGATAACGCTAGAACAGGCGGGAACGCGCCTTGTCCTGAACCATGACGGCCAATTGGCACTTGCGACCCCGATTTATGGATTTGGCATGGTGCTCCATCGCGCCGGTCAGACGCGTCTCACCGCTGCCGAACAGACCGGCTTCTCCGGCTTGTTCGATGTGACGGGGGGCACGGTGTCGCTGGAGGGCATGTTGGCGGCAGGCGAGGTGCGGGTCAGCAATGGCGCGACTTTTGGTGGCACCGGCACTCTGGGCAGTGGCCGTCTCGCAATGCTTGACGGCACGCTGTCACCAGCCGGTTCGGCTACCGGCACACTCACCCTGGCTGCGCTCAGGCTGGCGCCGGAATCGATCCTAGATTTCCAGCTCGGCCAGTCCGATCAGGCGCCGGGTGTGGGCAATGATTTCATCCAAGTGGGGACGTCCAACGGCACCGGAATACTGGTGCTGGATGGCACGCTGAACATAGCCGATGCGGGTGGCTTCGGTGCCGGACTGTACCGATTGATCGACTATCGCGGCGCGCTCACTGACAATGGCCTTGCCATCGGTCTGGCCCCGGCGGGCTACGCCCCGGGTGACCTGACCGTGCAGACGTCGATCGCCAACCGGATTAACTTGGTTGTCAGTGCCCCGGTCAGCGGCTTCACATTCTGGGACGGGCCGGGCCTTGCTGGCGATGCGGTGGTGGCAGGCGGCGCGGGATCGTGGACAAGAAGCACCGCCAACTGGTCCATCGCCGACGGCACTCACAACGGCGCCTATGACCCGACGCAGCTGCTCGTCTTCGCTGGGACCGGCGCGACGGTGAACGTGGACGAAGGGGAGGGCGAGATAGCTGTCGGGGCGGGCATGCAATTCGCGACCGACGGCTATCGCCTGACGGGCGATGCGATCGGCCTGACCGGGGAGGTCGCGCAACTGCGCGTCGGCGATGGCAGCTCGGCCGGCATCACCGCCACCATCGATGCCCCCCTCATCGGAACCGCAGCGATCATCAAGACGGACCTTGGCACGCTCATCCTGAGCGGCGCCAACAGCTATGGCGGCGGCACCACGATCCTGCAGGGCACGATCCGCGCCCCTGCTTCGAGCATTCCGGGCGACGTCTCTATCGCCGCGGAGGGTACGTTGCATTTCGATCAGGCGACCGATGGGGCCTACGGCGCCGGTCTGAGTGGCGCTGGCCGGATACGCAAGACCGGCGGTGGTACGCTCTCGCTCACGGGCAGTTCCATCGACTTCGCGGGCGCCACGGTGGTCGAGGCCGGCGTGCTGGCGATCGACGGTGCCCTTGGCGGTGCGACGCGGATCGATGCCGGGGCAGTGCTGACGGGTGACGGCCGGCTCGGCTCGCTCGACCTTGCCGGGGCGCTGTCGCCGGGCAGTGGAACGGCAACGCTGACAGTAGAGGGAAACGTCGTCTTTCGGCCGGGATCCACCTATTCGGTCGATCTGGCCGCCTCGGGTGGCACCGACCTGATCGATGTGGCGGGAAGTGTGACGATCGAAGGCGGTACCGTCGCAGTGACGGTGCTGGATCGGGCGAGCGACTATGCGTCGAGCGCGCTTTATCGGATCGTCGATGCGGGGCAAGGAATGACGGGAAGCTTTTCGGGTCTCAGCGGACAATCCGCTTTCCTCGACTTCTCGCTCGAATATGATCCGAACGGCGCATCCATCCGCGTCAGTCAGGTCCTGACCTTTCCGGACGTTGCGCTCACCTATAATCAGCGTCAGGCGGCAGGCGTCCTTCGCGAACTTGACCGGACCGGCGGATCGGATGCGCTGGCTGTCTATAACAGCATCCTGATTCTGGATGCCACGGCGGCGCGCGCGTCATTCGAACTCAGTTCGGGGGAGATCTATGCAAGCCTGCTCGCGGGCGAGCAGCGCCGCACGCTGAACCTCGCCGGCCAGTATGCGCTGCGCAGCGTCGCGGTGATCGAGGAAGGAGCCGGCATCTGGGGCGGCGTGACCGGACAGGCCGCGCATGTCTCCTCGGATGGCAATGGCGCGCGCTTCACACAGGACGGTGTAGGCTTCGAGATGGGCGTGGATTATTGCGGCGATGCCAACGGCTGGGCCGCAGGTGTCGGCGGAGGCTGGCAGTCCGGCAATCTTGATGCGGCCGCCCGCGCATCTGAGGCCGATACCAACAGCTGGTATCTGGGTGGCTATGTCCGATACGGCAGCGCAGGTGCGGGCTTTACCGCGATGGCGAACATCGTGAAGCAATGGACCGAAGCACGCGTCACCCGCGCCATGAACTTCGGCGATGTTTCGCGCAGAGCAAGCGCGCGGCCCGATATCGGCACCACGGCCGGGCGGATCGACCTGCGATATGGTGTCTCCCGCGGTCGCTGGTCACTCGGCCCCACCGCCGACGTCGAGGCCTCGACGAGCCAGCTGGACGCCTTCACCGAGAGCGGCGCGCAGGCCCTGAACCTGGCGGCCGGCAAGGCCCGTGACCAATGGGTTCGCTATGGTATCGGCGCGTTCGCACGGCTGGATGACGAGAGGGGCAATCTGGAGATGTCGGCGCGGCTGGTGACCGGCCCCCGCAACGATGCCGATGTCGATTTGGCGCTGGCGGGCTCTCCCCACACGTTCAACATCCGCGCCCCACACACGTCCGGAACCGGTGCATTGGTGGAAGGGAGCGGGCATTATCGCCTGAGCGGCTACTGGTCTCTGTCCGGCCAGGTAAGGCTGTTAGCAACGTCCGGCGAGAC
Source organism: Altererythrobacter sp. B11 (assembly GCF_003569745.1). Classification (NCBI taxonomy): domain Bacteria; kingdom Pseudomonadati; phylum Pseudomonadota; class Alphaproteobacteria; order Sphingomonadales; family Erythrobacteraceae; genus Altererythrobacter; species Altererythrobacter sp. B11. The sequence goes on along the minus strand of NZ_AP018498.1, from coordinate 2,626,781 downwards.
GGACTTGGCCGGCAGTGTCCGGCTCAACTACCTGTTCTGACGATTGCCCAGGCATTGGCCTTTGCGCAGATGCGCATCGCTGCCGCGAAGTGAGGGCCTGTGGCCCTGATGTCCCTCGGCAAGGCAGTCCTGCATATCGGCAAACTCCTATATCTTTATAGGACAATACACCCTTGCCGTGAACGAAAAAACTGCGTCAATTGCCTCAACAAAAGATAATCATCTGGGAGGGGGTAAGTGTATGTCGAAAGTACATGGAAGGTCGTATCAAAATTTCAAGGGCTTTCTATTATGTGCTGGTGCGGGCACTATTGTGGTCACATTTCCCGCGGTGGCTCAAGAAAGCTCGGATGTTTTCGATGCCAGCGAGCCCGCAGGGGAACCGATCGTCGTAACTGGGTCGCGCATCTCGCGGCCCGATTTCGAGGCAAACAGTCCGATATTGAGCGTCGACGATGCGTTGCTGCAGCAATCGTCTACCGCATCGCTCGAAGCTAATCTCAACAAACTGCCGCAGTTCACGCCGGACAAGACGCCTACGCAGGGTGGAGACATTCAGCCGACCGCGCGCAATACGCCGGGTTCGGCCACGATCTCCCTGCGCGGCATCGGAGCCAATCGCAGCTTGGTGCTGCTCGACGGCCGCCGTGCGACGCCGTCCAACGCTTCGATGGTGGTCGACATCAACACGATCCCCTCGGCAGCGATTGAACGCGTCGAGATCGTCTCCGGCGGTGCTTCCTCGACCTATGGCGCGGATGCCGTTAGCGGTGTGGTCAACTTCATCCTCAAGAAGGATTTTGTCGGCCTTGAACTCGATGGCCAGGCCGGCATCACGCAGGAAGGCGATAACTTCGAATATCGGTTCGGCGGCATCATGGGCGCCGATTTCGACGATGGTCGCGGCAATATCTCGATCGCCATGTCCATGAACAAGCGCGAAGCTGCGTTGCAGACCGATCGCAGGTGGTATCGCGATATAGGGGCAGATCCCTCCATAGGCGGCTCGCAATTGTTTCCACCCTATGGTGGATTTAACACCGGGTTTTCCAACTTGCCCAATCCCAACGTGCTGAACTCGGTGATTGATGGCGCGACCTTCACCGCTGCCCCCGTCAACACCTCCGTCTTCGCCGATTTCCAGGGCAATGCCTTCACTGGCTTTGACACTGGCGGCGTGCCGGGGGTGGCGGGCTTCGAGCGGAATATCGATAATTACGAATACAAGCTGCTGGATAATGGTCAAATCGGTGTAAACGATATTGATGCCTATTTGATTTTTCCACTCACTCGTTACAACATGTATGCACTCGGCAATTACGAGATCAACGACTGGCTAAGCGTCTTTGCACAGTCTTATTTCAGCAGCGTCGAGACTACTACGCAGCAACAGCCGGGCGTAATTCAGGGCGGCTTCTCGGCATCGATCGATCCAACGATCAATCGCGATGTCCTTCCCGCCGAGCTGCTGGCGATCCTCGACAGCCGGCCGAGACCCGATGCGCCTTTCACCTTTCGCGGCTATTTGCCTTTCAGTCGCACGTCCCATACCGACGTCTTCACTTACAACATGACTGCCGGCCTGCAGGGCAAGATACCGGGGACGGACTGGACATTCGAGCTATTCGGATCGCAAGGCGAGACGCACACGAGCGTGTTGCAGACTGGTTTTGCCTCGCTCGAACGCTTCCGAACGATCATCACGCAGCCTAATCTGGGGCGCGGCTTCGACCAGACCGGCAATGCGTCCAATGGTGGATTCGGCGCTTCGACCGGAACCTGCACATCTGGGCTCAACCTATTTAATCCCGCCTCCATTTCGGGGGATTGCCTCGAAGCGATCGCCGCAGACATCAAGACCACATCGACGATGCAGCAGACGATCTGGGAGGGCGACTTCCAAGGTGGTCTGTTCGAGCTTCCTGCAGGGCAGCTCCGGGCAGCTATCGGCATGAGCTATCGCAGCAACGATTACGACTTCCAGAACGATACGATCAGCACACAGGGCCGGTCGTTTCTCGACCAAGTCATCGGCCTGCAGCCGTCGGGCAATTCCGACGGCCGTATCGAGGCGCGTGAAATCTATGGCGAGATGCTTGTTCCGCTTCTTGCGGACATCCCAGCTATTCAGCTGTTCGATCTTGAACTCGGCCTTCGCTATTCGGATTACAATACCACCGGCGGAAGCTGGACCTACAAGGCCCTCGCAAACTGGGAAGTGAATGACTGGCTGCGTTTCCGGGGCGGTTTCAACCGCGCCGAACGTGCACCAAACATTGCCGAACTTTATCTGGCACCGGAGCAGGGCTTCACCTCCGCCGCCGGCGGAGACCTCTGCTCGATCAACAACGACCTCGCCTATTCGGCAAATCCCAATCGGAACAGCAACTATGCTCAAGCTATCGGTCTGTGCGGGGCGCTTATGGAGGCATCCGGCGACGGCACGGCTGACGACCAGTTCTACGGGGTTGATTATCGCACGCTCGTCAGTGCCGGTAGCGCAGCCGAGGTACGCTCGCTCGTCACCACAGCCCAGGCTGCCGGAGCCGCGTTTGTCTTCCCACGGCTGGTCGGCAATCCCAATCTGAAGCCGGAAAAGGCCGACACATGGACGGCCGGCTTCGTGCTGTCCTCGCCTTTCAACAGTTCGGCACTGTCCGGGCTTCGATTGGCGGTCGATTACTATAACATCAAGGTCACCGATGCGATCGGCGCCCAGACCGTGGATATCGTGCAGCGCCAGTGCTTCGACCCCGCGTTCAATCCGGATTATGACCCTTCCGCCGCGCTTTGCTCGGGGGTCGACCGCAATCAGGCGGGGGCGCTCGGCAATATCCTGCAGACCTTTTACAATAATGGGCGGTTCCGGACGTCTGGCGTGGACGTCCAGCTTGACTGGTCCGCCGACATCGGCCCGGGACGCATGTCGTTGAACTCGGTTTTCAACTACCTTATCGAGATGAAGGCGGCGGAACTGCCGACCGATGCGATGCTGGATTACGCCGGCAGCCAGGGACCGAATTCGAACGGGCTCAACGGCAACAGCTACCGGTACAAGGTCCTGACGACGGTGGGATACAGCCTTGGCGGCGCGTATCTCGGCCTCCAATGGCGTCACCTGCCGAGCATCCGTTCGCAGACGTCAGTCACGGTGCCAACCACCAGTGTGCAGGGTGTCACCAGCAGCTACGATCTGTTCAACCTGCAAGGCAGCTATGCCCTGAGCGACACCATCAATCTTCGTTTCGGCGTCGACAACCTGTTCAATAAGGCACCGCCGCTATCCGGGCGTAATCCGGATGCCGCCCTGCCGTCGCTTCCCGGCGGCAGCTTTGACGTGCAGAATTACGATGTGAATGGCCGCCGGTTCTACCTCGGTGCGCGCGTGAAATTCTAACACCTCACCAAGGCCATCGCCACCTCCCTTGGCGCTGGCCGAAAGCAGTGGGGCGGGGTCGTTCAAGCGACGCCGCCCCATTTCTTTGTCCGCGGTAAATGAGCGGAGCTGCGGCCCACGCCACCGGCGCGCCTATCGCACCATGTTTCGGGTCGGTTCCTCGCAGCCTGCACTGAGCGCCTGGCTCAGATATTCTTCAACTATGCGCGCTTCGCTTGGAGCATGGGGCGAACGGCCGATGATCCGCTGAAGAGGCGACAATTGGCACTCGACGATTTCGACCTTTCCCGCCTTGATGCTGTCAATGCAGGTTTCGTGCAACAGGACGCTCACACCTTGGCCATCCGCCACGAGTTGCAGAACCACATCCGCATGCTGAAAGAAGATGGGGGCAAGTTTCGGGACTATCCCAAGTTCGGCAAAGACCTGCTCGACCCAGGATGAAATGACGTTCCTGTCGCCAGGGAACAGGAACTGGCACTCAGCCAGCGCCTTCGTGCCGGGAGCCAATTCACGACCCATTCCGGGCGGTGCCACGAGGACGGCCGGGGCGCTGCAGACCGGAACCAGCTCCTTCACCCAGCCGCGCGGTGTCGTCGAAATCGAGTAGGCTGCAAGATCGACAGCCCCCGTTTGCAAAGCCTTGCCGACATCGCAAAAAGGGATGAGAGGCTGGGAATTGATCTGGATCTGAGGATGTTCGCGATAGAGCCGTGGCAGCAGCGGCTTGAGGTAGCTGTCATGCAGCCGCGGGCCGATGCTGATATTGACGACGACAGGTTTGGAGACCGACGTCTCCGGGTTCTTCATCAGGCTGTTGACGGCTTCGATGATGTAATCGGCCTTTTCCAGCGCTTCCCGGCCATAGGGAGTGAGTTCGGGAGTTGTTCCCCTTCGCCGGTAGAACAGCATATGCCCCAGGCGCTCCTCCAAGAGATTGATCTGCTCGCTGACTGCCGGCTGCGAAATTCCAAGGCTGTCCGCCGCCTTTATAAAACTTCCGGCTCGCGCGACGCACACGAAGGTCCGCAACTGCCCAAGCGTCAGGTCGTCACCGGTTCGCGCCATCAGTCCCTCCCGCCGGCCTTACATGTTTCTGAACTCAGAATTCCTTCTTGCCGCGATCAGATTTCGGCAACGGGTCGCTTTGCCTTTTATTTCTGGTCGCCCGGCAGCGCGAACGGGCGGACCCGCGAAGAGAAATCTGGGCGGTGAAGGTTAATCGCTAGCACAGCGGAAACCCATATGCGAAGTGGAAGTATCGACTGTCTGCGGATAGCGCGCTGCTGGGCGGTAGCGCTGGCAGTAATTCTCTGCGCAAAGATGCGATCCGCCCTTGATGACCATGCGGGGAAACTCGCCGTTGCCGGCGTTCCCCTCGGGCGTGCAGCAGGGTTTGGCCTGCGGGGCGAAAACGTCGTAAAGGTCGCTAGTCCATTCCCAAACATTGCCGATCATGTCGAACAGGGCATAGCCATTAGCCGGGAAGGAACGGACTGGCGACGTCCGCTCATAGCCGTCGAGGCAGAGATTGCTGCGGGGGAAGGGCCCCTGCCAGTAATTGGCCAGCATCTTACCTTCCGGTGCGAGTTCGTCGCCCCAGGCATAGGCTGCACCTTGCAGCCCGCCGCGCGCGGCGAATTCCCATTCGGCTTCGGTTGGCAGGCGCTTGCCCGCCCAGGCGGCATAAGCCTGCGCGTCTTCATAAGCGACATGCACGATCGGATGGTCCATGATATCGTCGATGGTTGATACGGGGCCCTGCGGATGCCGCCAGTCGGCCCCTGCCACATAGCTCCACCACAACATCGGATCCGGCTTGATCGGATACTGCGTCGGCGGCGTGAAGACGGACGAACCGGGATGCAGCAAGGCGGGATCGGCTCCCGGGTAATCTTTCGGGTCCGGTGCCGTTTCCGCGAGAGTGACATAGCCCGTGTCCCGCACGAATGCCGCGAAGGCCGCATTGGTGACCGGGATTTCATCGATCGCGAAGGGATCTACTGTCACTTCCCGCGCGGGCGCTTCTTCAGGATAGTGGTCGTTCGAACCCATGCGAAACGTGCCGCCATCGAGACGTATCATCGCCCTGTTGTGGGTACTGTCAGCCGCTATGATGGCAATCCCTCTTCTCTCCGGCGCTTAATTGCCGCTTCCCGCTCCACCTCAGACGTTGCGGAAACGCTCGGTCGAAACAATTGCGCCCGACCTCCTGGCAAATATGCGGCTTTGCCTGAGTTGTCGGGCCCATACCGCTGGGGATGGGCCCGATCATCTCCAATTCTTCCGGTGATCAGAGGTCCGATTGCTCCCGTATTGCATTACGGAGGAAGCAGTAATTCCCCGCCTCATCGGTCGCGGAGAAGGACATGCTCACTTTCGCCGGACAATTAGCTGGGATTTGAAGCGGATATTCCTCAATCGGGTCTTTAACTAAGTTGTAGAACTGACAATCGGTACTGCCTGATTTCTCGATGCAGAGTACTTTGTAAGTGCCGTTGCGGACGGCAACCTGATATTCAGATTTCTCCCCGGTGGGCGTGCCGGCGCCAAGTACGGGAATCGAAGTTTCCGCAGCGATATAGTTGTGGACGGGGTCGCGCACCTCCGCCTTCCCCTCGAACAGCACCGGTGCGAGCGATCGAGAGTCGAGCGGCACCATCGCGGTCCCTTCGCGGTTCGGCACCATCTGCGGGATCGCTACCTTGGCGAAATCGAGGATGGTTGAGAACAGGTCGGCGACATGGACCACGGCATCGCTTGTCGTGCCGGCCTTGATACCCGGCCCCCGAATTATCAGCGGGATCCGCATGCCGCTTTCATAGCCGGTGCCTTTCCCTCGCCCGACCCGCGTGATGTACATATTGTCGATGAAATTGGTGCTGGGCCGGCCATACATGGGCGTGCCATTATCTCCCAGGATGATGACGTAAGTATCTGGGGCGGTCCGGTCGATATAATCCAGCAGTTTACCGATCGTCGTATCCATCGAATTCGTCATGGCCCGGTTGAGCGCTTCAGCGGAACAATCGCCGACATTCTTGCTGCCAAACTCGCCGCCGCAGGCTGCCATTTCTTCTCGTGAAGCATCGTCCAGCGCGTCGGCATTGGGGACGACGGTTGGCGCTTCGCGCTGAGGGGTGATATGCGAGAGGTTATAGGCCATCCAAACGAACCAGGGCTTGTCCGGGCTTGCCTTCTCTTGATCCTCGATCCAGCCGATCGCATCCGCGATCTTGGTAACGGGCGCATAGGAGGTCGGCGCGATACCGGGCAGAGAATTGACCGGCGCCTTTTCGCTGCGCACGTCACCGGGCGCGGAATTCGCGTCCTGCACTTGGTAGGTGTAGTTCCAATAGTCCTCGATCGCGCCGTTCATATTGCCGCGAAATAGATCGAAACCGGCTTCCTTAGGCTTCATGCCGGGATACTGGTTGAGGCCAGCCATATGCCACTTGCCGAATATTGCCGTATTGTAGCCGGCGCCCTTCAGGTCTTCTGCCACCGAATGGCTATTCTGGGTCAGCCAGTTGGTATAGTCGCGCACGCCCGTCTTGGAGGCATAGAGGCCTGTAAGCATCGAAGCGCGCGTGGGCGAGCAGAATGGCTGCGCCCAGGCCTCACTGAATGTCATGCCTTCTGCGGCAAAGGCGTCTAGGACGGGGGTCGAAGCTGGTACGCCTTTGATCTTTGCGTAATCCGGGTGGTTCAGGCCCGACGGACCATATGTCTCGACCAGCCCATCGATAAGGCCGGGATATACGTTGGATGTCGTATCCATCCCGATATCGTCGAGAATGATAAGCATGATATTTGGATGGCTGGGCGTCTTTTCCTCGGCGTGGGTGGCAGCTGGCGCCATCGCGCAGAATATCATGGCTCCCAGGCTGGCGGTGGCGAACCTTCTCATGCGTTTCATCGGGCGGCTCGGCATTGTTTTCCTCTCCTGTCTGTCTTTGCCGCCAAGCCCTCCCGGATTAACCGGGCCCGCCGCATTCCATCGACCTTCCGGACCGGCTGCAAGCCTTTCCTTCGCAGCAGTGACAGAAATGTTGCGCAACTTGTCGGAGAAAAGCAGAGAACAGAGGGGGTTCGCCAAAGCAACCTATGTGGGGCTTATAAAGTCCAAAAGGACATCCTTATAGGGCTCCCTAGCCCCAGGCGACTCCCTCGCGAGGTCGATGAGAGCTTGTCGGCTGGTGGATACCGCGAGGAAGCTTTCGATCGCAACATTGGAGAAACTCCGTGTCGTGTTCGTGCATTCGACTGGTCGGTGAAGAATCAGGCTGAGATGCACGCCCTAACGAAGACGCATTGCGCTTCATGGATCTGCTTTCATCGTTTTGGCATGAGCAATCAGTGGGATCACCGGCTCTTAACCCACTGGCGCAGCGCCCGTTTCCCAACGCAGCACCGTTACCGCCCTCGCTTCGCTGATCTCGGCGGGTCGAGCGAGTCCCCGTGACATCTTTCGCGATTCGCGAAAGCTGTGGTCAATCATTACTGACTTCCCCTTCTTGCGCGCGCCTGCTCAGCATGGCCGCGATCACGACAGATCGATCACCATAAATGTTGCGACCGACGCGTCGCAGCCTGTCGCGATACAAAATAACAGAAAAGTTCGCGACCTCACGCGAACGATGGGAGAGTATCATGAGCTTCGCCAGGAAATCGCAGTGCTTTTTTCGCGTGGGTGCCTGCCTTTTTGCCATCGCGCTTACTGCCCCGGCGACGATTGTTTCGGCTCAGGAATCGGAGGGCGAAACTCAGACCGCTGACCCCGTTCCGAGTGCTGACGCTCCGGCAGAAGCAGGTGCGACATCAGGCGATCCCATCGTCGTCACCGGTTCGCGGATCACCACCGGCGGCTTCACCGCAGCGACGCCAACGTCAGTCATCGGAAGCGAGCAGATCGATACGGTCGCGCCTACGCGGATCGACGACGCGCTGCGACTGGTTCCGGCCTTTTCGACGACGGGCAACGGCGTAGCGCGCGCCATCTCCTCCTCCACCGTCACTGCTGACTTGCGCAACATCGGTCCGCAGCGGACTTTGTTGCTGGTGAACGGGCGCCGGCATGTGCCGACGTCGCCCGACGGGACCGTCGACCTGAGCGTTATTCCCTCGATCCTTATTTCCCGTACGGAGGTCGTCACGGGAGGCGCTTCGGCGTCGTGGGGCTCCGATGCGGTTTCGGGCGTCATCAACCTGATTCTGAAGAACGATCTGGAGGGTCTTCAGGGCGTCGCCCAGGCAGGCATCTCGAAGTACAGCGATGCCGACAACCAGATGGTCGGGCTCGCGTACGGCACTCGCTTCGCCCAGGGCCGCGGGCATATTCTGGTGGGTGGCGAGTATTCCCGCAGCTCGGGCGTGGGGATGACGCCTTATCGCCCGCGACCGTGGGTCGGCCGGGGCGTTGCCGGCAACCCCTCCTATGCGACCAACGGCCTTCCGGCGAATATCTATGCCGATGATGTGCGGCGTACCGACCTGTGGGAGGGCGGCCTCGTCACCAGTGGCCCGCTGCGCGGGACGACATTCCTGCCGAACGGTCAGACTGGCCAGTTCGGCTATGGCCAGACCTTCACCAATCGGATGATCGGGGGGACTGATAACTACACCGAGATCATCAATCCCGGCGGCAATCTCGTGCAGCCCTTCGACCGCCGCTCAGTCATGGCGCGTCTCTCCTACGACATCACCGACCGGCTCAACCTCTTCGCCGAAGGCACTTATGCCCGTGCGATCTCCGAAGGACGGGCGGCCGAGCCGCGCCAGCAGGGCTCGGTGACGGGCAATCCGACGTGCTCGGCCACGATCATCCCGGGCGGACAGACCGGCAACGTGCTCGTGCCGATCAGCAACCCCTTCCTGAGCGATGCCTTCCGCGAGCAGGCCGCCGCTGCCGGCGTTACCTGCTTCAACTTCGGCCGTTCATTGCGTGAGAACGGCCTCGGAGCAGTCCGCAGCAGGATCGGATCGCCCTCGGTCTATCGCGGAGTGGTTGGCGCCGATCTGGATCTCGGTAACTGGAATGTGAACGCCTATTTCCAATACGGCCGCAACCGCTTCGTCCAGGAGTACGAAGGGCAGATCAACATGCCCAATTATCGCAAGGCGATTGATGCCGTGCAGTCGGGCGACCAGATCGTCTGCCGCGTAAACGCCGATGGCAGCACCGCCAACGACGATGCGGCGTGTGTGCCGTTCAACCTCTTTGGCTTTGGCTCACCCTCGCCGGAGGCGATCGCCTACATCACCGGCACCTCGCGGTTTGACCTGGTGACCAAGCAGCGCGTCGCAGCGATCAGCGCGAATGGCGATGTGTTCGACAACTGGGCCGGCACGATCAGCGCAGCGTTCGGTGCCGAGTACCGCAGGGAATCGATCGACGCGACATCGGACCCGCTCTCGCAGGCCAATCAGTGGCAGAGCGGTTCCCGCCAGCCCGTCGCCGGCAGCTACGACGTGAAGGAAGTCTTCGGCGAGGTGAACGTGCCGCTGCTGAAGGATGCCGTGATCGCCCGATCTTTCGACCTCAACCTGGCGGCGCGCTATACCGACTACAGCACGTCCGGCGGAGTGGTGACATGGAAGGTCGGTGCTTCATGGGAGTTGACGGATTCGCTGCGCTTGCGCGCCACCCGATCGCGCGACATTCGCGCCGGTAATTTCTCGGAGCTCTTCGCTCCCGAGACGGTGAGCCGGCAGAATGTGCGCGACCCGCGCCGGTCGACAACCTACACAACCCAGGTTCTCTCGCTCGGCAACCCCGAACTCGACCCCGAAAAGGCCGACACGATCACCGCTGGCGCGGTGTATCAGCCGGATTGGGCTGGCGGGTTGCGGCTATCGGTCGACTACTACCGCATCAAGATCCGCGGTCTCATCGGCACGATCTCGGCCAACGAGGTGCTCGAACGCTGCTACATCGACAACCTCCCGCAGTTCTGCTCGCTGGTCACGACCGCCGGCAATTCGCCGACGGGCGACATCAGCAATGTCACTGTAAGGTTCGAGAACCTCGACAGCCTGAAAACCGAGGGCATCGATTTCGAAGCCGCCTATCGTACGCCACTCGATCGCGTGTTCGGCGATGGCTCTGGCAATCTGTCGGTGCGCCTGATGGGGACCTATCTGAAGAGCCTGGCGATCACGGCTGCCAACACCGCCACCACGGAGGAAAGCGCTGGCGAGTATGTGACGCCTCACTGGCGCGCGACAGGTCTGATCACTCACGAGATCGGGCGGATCGCGACCACGCTCGACCTGCGGTGGCTCGAAGGCGGCAAGATCGACAACAGCTTCGTGGTTGGGGCGGGCGCGCTCAACACGATCAACATCAACGACACGAAGAACACGTTCTACACCAGCGTGAACCTGACTTACGACATCTCACCCGATGCCGATGGCAGTCGCGAGGTCTTTCTCCGCGTGAACAACCTGTTTGATGTCGCGCCGCCGTTCCCCGACCAGCAGTCACCCATGTTCGACCAAATCGGTCGCGCCTATCGCTTGGGGGTGCGCTTCAGCATCTGACCGCAGTTCTTCCAAAACGCACCTCCCGTTCCCTCTCCCTCCAACACAACTGGGGGGGACGGGAGGCTCTCAAGACGGGATAGAAAGCCGCATGGATAAGGTCAAAGTTCAGGAAGTGCGGCGGTCCGAAGACCGGTTCCTCGGTTCCGACGTGTTCGAGGCGCAACGGCGGCAGTTCAGCCGAGCGAACGGTACCGGCACGCATTACGAGCCGGGCCGGGAGATCCCCGTCTATCACTCGTGCGATGTGCTCGTGGTCGGCGGCGGTCCGGCCGGCACCGCTGCCGCCTGGGCCGCGGCGAAGGCTGGTGCGGACGTCGTGCTGCTGGAGCGATACAATCATCTCGGCGGACTATCGACCGGCGGGCTGGTTATCTGGATCGACCGGATGACGGACTGGAACGGTCGTCAGGTGATCCGCGGTTTCGCGTCCGACGTACTCGACCGGATGCCGGAGGCTGGCCTTTCCGGCCCGCGGCCAGAGGATTGGGGATCGCGCGATCCGCAGAAGGCCAGTTATTGGGGGCAGCGCACTGCCGCCTTCCACGGCACGGTCTGCTGGTCTCCCACGCTCGATCCGGAACGGCTTAAGCTGATCAGCCAGGAAATGCTGATAGAGGCGGGCGTCCGCATCGTCTTCCACAGCTGGGCCGCCATGCCGATCGTATCCGATGGCGCGGTGCGCGGGGTGGTCTTCGAATCCAAGGCGGGGCGTCAGGCCCTGCGGGCGAAGGTCGTGGTCGATGCGACGGGAGATGGCGACGTATTTTCTCGCGCGGGGGCCCAGTTCGAAACCGACATCGAGCAGGGCGATGTGCACCACAGCGCCAACACGGCCTTTATGCTGGGCGGCGTGGACATGGATCGTTGGCTGGCCTTCCGCGGAAATGATCCAGCACAATATGCGGAATTTGCGAGCCTCGGCCGGGAGCGCCTCGGCTTTTTCCAGCCGCCTTACGTTTCGTGGCGAAACGACATCGCGCTGTTCCTCGGGCCGCGGCAGTCGGGACTTTCCGCGCTGGACGTGGACGATCAGACCGAGCTGGAAATTCGCTCTCATCGCTTTATGAAGTCGCATTGCGATTTCTTCGTCGAAAACGCGCCCGGCTTCGAGAACGCCTATATGCTGCAAAGTGCGCCGCAGCTTGGGGTCCGGCACACACGCCGCCTCGCCGGCACGGGCAAGGTGCTGCGCGGGCAGTGGGCTGATGGCGTTGCACTGCCGGACGAGATCGGCGTGAGTCCTTCCGTCTCGCTCAAATATCCCGTGATCTCAGTACCCTATGGTGCCCTCGTGCCACGCCAGCTAGATGGCCTGCTGGTCGGAGGGCGACATATCAGTTGTGACGCGAATTCGCATGGCTTCATGCGTGAGATCCCGCAGTGCTGGCTCACCGGGCAGGCTGCCGGGGCCGCGGCCGCGCTAGCTGTGTCTGCGCGAGTTGAGCCACGCGCGGTCGACATCCGCTCGCTGCGCAGCGAACTGGCGCGCCAAGGCGTCTTCCTGCAGGACGACGCAGCGACGGATGCCACGCAAGCGCCCGCCGCTTCAGTCTGATAGAGCGACGGACCAAGGAGGATACATTACCATGGCGCCCCAAGGGTTCTTCGCAGGATTGGTTGCCGCGGGCGTTGCCGCAGGACTCTCGCTGGGCCTGCCCGCACCTGCTGCAGGGACAGAAACGCCCAAGGCGCCGAGTGAGCGGCCGAGCGATACTGTCGCCACCAAGGTCGTTGTCGAGCGGATCGGCGACGGACCGTTGATCTATCCGGGCATGCCTGGCCTGGAAGGCGAACTGGGCAATAACATCAATGGGCCCGCTGTCATCAAGGTGCCGAGTTGGGTGGAGAACCCGCTCGGCAAATATTACATGTATTTCGCGCACCACCGGGGCACCTACATCCGTTTGGCCTATGCCGACGATCCGCGTGGTCCGTGGACAATCTATGAGCCAGGCACGCTGCGCCTTGAGCAGACGAGCGCGATTCATCACATCGCCTCGCCCGACGTGATCGTCGATGAGGCGAACAAGCAGATCATGATGTATTTCCATGGGCCAACCGAGCAGCCCGGCGGCGACTATGGCGGTCGGCCCTATCAGCAGAGGACTTTCGTAGCATCGTCGAAAGACGGGCTGGCGTTTACTGCGGTCTCCGGCGCAGCGACGACGCCCTATATCCGCATGTTCCGCTATCGCGGTGCAGTCTATGGCCTGGGCATGGCGGACAAGGTGACGGCCTATCCGCTTTGGCTACGCAGCGGACAGTTTTCCCGCTCAGTAGATGGGCTGCCGCCGTTCGAAAGCGGGCCCCGCATTCTCGACGAGATGCGCCATTCCGGTCTCGTCCAGATCGGCGACGATCTTCACGTATTCTACACCATGGTCGGCGACATGCCCGAGCGTATATTCTATTCGAAAGTGGACCTTCGTCCGGACTGGTCGGAGTGGACCGCCTCGTCCCCTATCGAAGTCCTGCGCCCCACGGGCACAGCGGAGGGCGAAGATCTGCCGTTGACCGCGTCGCGCGGCGGGATGGTGACCGACCGTGAGAGGGCGTTGCGTGATCCGGCGGTGCTTGATGACGATGGACAGATCTATCTCTACTACACCGTGGCGGGTGAAAAAGGGATCGCGGTAGCCAAGGTTTCCTTCAAGTGAGCGCCAGGGTGACCGTGTCGGGGGTCTGATGGACACGCTTCTCAACATGCGTGCTTTCCTGGCCGTGACGGAATCCGGCAGCCTTTCGGCAGCAGGTCGCAAGTTGAACGTGACGACATCGGTCATCTCGAAGCGGATCGCGCGGCTGGAGGACGAGCTTGGCGCACCGCTGCTTCTGCGCACCACGCGCAATACCGAGATGACACCCTTCGGCGAACGACAGCACGCGAAGATCGCCGCTCTTGTAAGACAGACCGACGAATTGGTCGCCGCTGCGCAGAGAACGCGAAAGGCGCTTGATGGTCACCTGCGCATCAAATGCCCCACGTCGGTGGCAAGCACCTATTTCGGCAAGCTCTTCTTTGATTTCACCCGGCGCCATCCCGGTATCAATATGGAAGTGGTGCTGATCGACAAAACGGTCAATCCAGTTGAACAAGGCTTTGACCTAGCCATCGGCGCCCTCCCGCCGTCTTACCCCGACGTCACCGATATTCCCCTGTGCGAATACCCGCTGATGCTGTGCGCGGCGCCCTCGTATATCGCGAAGCGGGGCCTGCCCGAACATCCCAGCGAGCTCAGCGGTCACCGCTGCCTGACCTCGCCCGCTCTGGGACACTTGTGGTCGTTCGAGAGCGATGCAGGGCCCATCGCTATCCAGATCCAGTCGCAGTTTTCGGTCAACGATCCTTTGATCATGCGCCAGGCCGCGATGGATGGCGGGGGCGTCGCCTTGCTGACTGCCTTCGTCGCACGCGAGGCGGTGAGGGCGGGTGCGCTCATTCCGCTCATGCCGCAGTTTCCCCCACGATCCCTGTGGCTCAAGGCCCTCGTCCCGACAGTAAAGCTCCATCAGCCGACCATCGAAGCGATCATCGAAGACTTGCTGGCGCACTGCAAGCCGGTTGCGCCGTGGGACCAGATGGAACCCGGCCTGTGAACGGAACCGAGCAAGAAGGACGAGGGAAATGGTCGACCGAAGAGGATTGCTGACCGGTGCGGCAGGTGCTTTTGGCGCAACCGCGCTGGCATCCCTGCCAGCGGTGCCTGCGATGGGCGCCGGGCCGTCTCATCCGCTGCGCGAGCGGTTGCAGGCGGACATGGAAGCCTACGCGGCGTTCGGAAGCAAGCTGTCGGGTTCGAAGGGCGACCGGGACAGTGCCCGTTGGGTTGGAAAGCGATTAAGCGCCGCCGGCTTCGACGTCCGGCTGACGGAGTTCGACGTCCCCACCTTCGCACCTGGCGTCGCCGAGCTGAGCGTCGGTGAAGCGCGCCTTCCGGTGATGCCGCAACCGATCGTGATCACGACTCCGCGCGCAGGGATTGAGGCGGCGCTGTGCCTTGTTCGCGATCCGGTAGAGGCGCCCTCGGTTCGCGACAAGATCGCCGTCTTGATCCTTCCCTATGACCGACATGCTGCGCTGTTCCGCGGCAGCGCTGCCACCTTTCTCAAGGCGGTCGTGCCGCACGCGCCAGCTGCGATCATCATTGTCACCACCGGGCCGACCGGAAAGATAATCGCCCTCAATGCCAAGCTGGAGCCGGCGGCAAGAGTGCCCATCGCACTGCTGGCACCAGACGATCTGCCTCCGGTGATCAAGGCCGCGGCTGCCGGCAGACCGGCGAGGCTAACGGTTACCGGCACATCTTCCGTCGGGCAAAGCAGCAACATTGTGGCTTCCCGAAAGGCCGGATCGAAATGGCTGGCCTTTTCCACTCCAAGGTCGGGCTGGGGCATTTGTGCAGGCGAGCGCGGTCCCGGTATCGCCGCGTTCCTAGAATTTTGCCATTGGGCGGCAGTCCGTTTTCCCAGCCATTCGCTTTTCGCCATTTGTACCGGCGGGCACGAACTCGACTTCGTCGGCACCCATCATGCCCTATCAGAGGGGCCGCCCGCGACCGACACGCTGCTTTGGACCCATCTGGGGGCGGGGCTGGCCACCCGCGACGCCTTCGAGGTCCTTGGCAGACGCAACGAACTGCTGTCCTCCGCCGATCCCCAGCGGGCAATGATGTGCTCACCCTCTCTTCTGCAAGATGTGCTGCGTGCGTTCCAGGGGCAGGCCGGGTATGAACAGCCGATCGAAGTGGTGGGAGGCGCCGGCGAACTCTCTTCGATTATCGATCGTGGATATACCAACGCCTTTGCGGGCCTCGGCATTCACCGCTGGTGCCATGTCGCTGACGACACCATCGACAAGGTGGACGGCGGCTTGCTCCTGCCGGTGGTCGAGGGCCACCGCGCGGTGATCGAAGCTGTCGTCGGCAGGATGGCCTAAGCCTCGCCCACGAACCCCTGGCGGGATCCGCGTCGAGCATTCCATCCGATAAGAGATGCGGCGGGCGCTCGCCCAGCACGGACCTCTCGTTGGCAAAGGTAGGGTGAGGGCGGCGTTATGCGCACATGTCGGTGAAGCATCTCTAGCCCGATGCCGACCAGCTGATTTCGCCGGGCACAGACCAAAAATGATCACAGTGAGAGCCGTCCGCGGAGCAAGCTTGTCGCCGGCCTCGAGGTAAACTTCTTGATTATGAACGAGGGAAAATGGTGGACGCACTTGGGCTCGAACCAAGGACCCGCTGATTAAGAGACAAAATCAGCCCCCAAACGCACCCTAACAAATCAAAACGTCCTAGGTGCCTTATCCTATTGAAATAGGTGGTCTTGCGCGCTTTGTTATGCTCTGATACTAACGCGGGGTAACGGGCCAAAACGGCCAAATCTGTTACCCCAGCGTTACCCCAGAGGACCATATGACTAAGGCAATCAGCTTTACGGTGAAGGGAATTGAAGCCCTGAAACCGGACCCGGCCAAGCGGGTGGAAATCGCGCATCCGGCAACGCCAGGACTATATCTGGTGGTCCAGCCGAGCGGCGCGAAGTCGTGGGCGTTACGCTATCGGTTCGCCGGAAAGCCTGCCAAGCTGACGCTGGGCAAGTGGCCGATCATGGGAACTAGCGAAGCCCGGACGGCTGCTGGCGATGCGCTGCAAGAGGTAGAGCATGGCCGCAATCCGGCGGTAGCAAAGAAGGCTGCCAAGGCTGACCGGCGCGAGGCGCAGCTTACCGAACGCGACAAGGTGAAAACGCTGGTTGAGCAATTCGACAAGCGGCATCTCTCAAAGCTGCGCAGCGGGGCAGGGGTGCGGCGGACGCTGGACGCTCATGTTGTGAAGGCATGGGGCGAGCGCGACATTCACGAAATCACGAAACGGGACGTTATCGACCTGCTGGACAAGATCGCGGATAGTGGGCGCGTCACCACGGCCAACCGCGTGCGGGCCTATACGGGCAAGTTTTTCAATTGGTGTGTGGAGCGCGATATTCTGGCCATGAATCCGGCCGCCAGCGTGAAGCCGGTGGCGAAGGAAGTTGCGCGCGATAGGGTGCTGACAGACGATGAAATCCGCTGGTTCTGGCAAGCCTGCGACAAAGTGGGCTATCCATGGGGACCGTTTGGCAAGCTGTCATTGCTAACCGGCCAGCGGCGGCAGGAGGTTGCCGCAATGCCCTATGCCGAGATTGAGGGCGATCTGTGGAGCCTGCCAGCCGATAGGGTGAAGAATGGGCGGGCGCATGATGTGCCTTTATCGAAAGCCGCACTGGACGTGCTGGCCAATGTCCCGCGTATCGCTGGCAGCGGCTTTGTATTCACCACCACGGGCGACACCCCCGTGTCCGGCTTTGCCAAGGGCCATGCCCGGCTTGTCGAGAAGATGGCCGAGATCGCCACGAAAGAACGCAAGGAGCCGGTCGAGATTCCGCGTTGGACCTTCCACGATTTACGAAGAACGGCTGCTACTGGTCTGGCACGGTTAGCTATTCCGGTGCGGGTAACGGAGGCGGTGCTAAACCATGTCAGCGGCACGGCTGCCGGTATTGTGTCGGTCTATCAGCGTCACGACTACGCGGACGAGAAGCGGCAGGCGCTGGAAGCATGGGGCCGGTTCGTGACGGAGCTTGTCGAGGGCAAGCCGGATAATGTTGTGCGGCTGGCGGAGGCAGGGTGATGCAAAACGAATTGGAATACGCATTGAGTGAAGGCCGGTGGGGCGAAGCTGCTCGTAATCTGGAGCGGCTGGACGGCGATACCGCGATTACCGACATTTTCGCCCGAAAGGCTCTTGCCGCTCTGCTGCGAGAACAGGATCGGAAGGACGTTGGCCAACCGCGAAAGATACTACCTAACGATCAACCGAGCATTTGGGAGGTGGTCGTAATTAAGGAATTACAATCGCTTAGTGCCGCAAGCGGACAGAAGGAGGCCGAGAAAGTCGAGATCGCAGAAAAATACGGCATTGGCCGTTCGAGTTTGGAAGCGCTTGAGAAAAAATACCGAGATTATTTTCCCCAATTATTGGATTGATAACTGGGGACGCATTCTTTTGCCGTCCGGCTAGTTGTGTGAATAATAGCACGGGTTCTAACCACAGAGGACCCGTTAGATGAATTATAAACTTATAGGATCAGCCGCCGTCCGAGAACTATGCGGTGACGTTTCTGACATGTCGATTTGGCGTTGGCTGCACGACGACGCCCTAAATTTCCCGAAGCCGATCTACATTTCCCGGCGGCGTTACTGGCGCGAGGCGGAAATCCTCGAGTGGATCAATTCGCGCGAGGTGGCGGCATGAGCTATCCCATACTCATTTCCGCTATTTCCATTTCACCGATGAAGCTGCGCGTGGATGGCTGGGCTGTCTTGGCAAATGCTCACGATGGCGCTTACACCATCGCTTGGTTTTTGGACTACGCTGAGGCGAGCGCATGGGCGGAACAGCGTGCAGAGGCTGCCGAGTGCCCCTTCTCTGATGGCACATCGGAGGCCGCCGGATGACTACGAAAAGAAAAACCCCCGGCGATGAAGCCGGGGGCGGGTCAATGCGTTACTTTGACGGACAAGACAGTAGCGAAAACACCGGCGAAACGCAAGAAGATACGGATGGAGTAGCGGGTCTTCACGCCTATATCCGCGAACGTGGCAAGAGCGCCCGCGATGATGTGGCCAAGTGGAACGCCCGCGTTGAGGCTTGGCGCAACAAGCATGGCGACAAGTTTATTCCGCGAAAGGCATTTGTGGACCATCCGGCCGCCGAAATGCTTGCGGGTATCTTCGAGCAATCGAACATTGTTGAACATGAAGGCGCGCTGGAACTTGCTTCGCGGGTTCTGAGCGTCAGCAATGATGGCCTGCGCCGCACTGCGGAGGATTTGCCGCAATATGTTGCCCAGTTGCTCGACGTGGCGCACCTGTCGGGCGATCCCGCAGCAAGCTACGTCAAGGCCCGCCTATGGGGCCTGATGGGGCAGGTCTGCGGCCTTCTGCTGGAATTGCGGACCACGACTAGCGAGGAAATCCACGGCCTTCCGGTTGAAAATATTCCCGCCTGCATCCTCGCCCGCACTGCTGATGTTCGGGAGAGCGGCGACCATGCTTGAGGAGGAGTTTGATCCTGCCGATTGGGAGGCGATGGACGAGCCGGAACCGGCTGCGAAAGCCGAAGCCAACCACGGCAAGGCAGACCGGGAAGGTGGCGGGAGGGCATTCCGCTTTGTCGCAGCGGGCGACTTGAAATTAAGCTCGCCTGATTTTCTGATCGAAGATTGGATTGAGCGGGATTCCTTCGGGGTGATGTTCGGCCAGCCGGGCGGCGGCAAGACATTTCTCATGCTCGACATGCTGCTGTGTGTTGCGGCGGGTATCCCCTTCCATGGGAGTGAGGTTAAGCAAGGCCCGGTATTCTATATCGCCGGCGAAGGGCATAATGGGCTTACGCGCCGCATTCATGCCTGGGCGACGCGTCATGGCGTTTCGCTCGATGGCCTGCCGTTCTTTGTATCCGTTCGAGCGGCACAATTCCTTAATGAAGATCACGCCGATGATGTGATGCAGGCCGTTCGGGAGCTAGCCCGTCTTATTCACCGGGTGCGGCCTGAAGGGTTGGCGGGAGTGGCATAAGCCTCTGATCTGTTTTAGGAACTGGGTGTCTACGCCGGCCCTGTCGCAGGGCAGAAAATGTCACAGGCCACACCCGCCATGAACGATGATATCGCAAGCCCATTCCGATTCCCAGCGGTGCATCGCAAGAAAGTCGCCGCAGCCTTCGACGGTGGCCGCCTCACTTCGGATGGCGGGGTTTTGCTGCTGGCACAGGCCGAACGCGCGATGGGGATTTGCCGGCGGCTTGCGGGCTGCATTGCCGACCGGCGCTCTCCTGCGCGGGTGATCCATCGCCTCGACGACATCCTGCGCGCCCGCGTGTTCGCGATCGCGTGCGGCTACGAGGATGCCGATGACCTTGACGCCCTGCGTGACGATCCAGGCTTCCGCCTGGCGCTGGGCAAGTTGCCGGGATCGGGCGCGGGTCTCGCCAGCCAACCGACGATGAGCCGCTGGGAGAATGCGCCGACCACACGCGAGTTGGCCAGGATGATGGCCGAGATGATCGGCATATACTGCGCCAGCTATCCCGTGCCGCCCAAGGCGGTGACGCTCGATATCGACGACACCTGCGATGTCGTCCACGGCTATCAGCAACTCTCGTTCTGGAATGGCCACCATGGCGAGCGCTGCTTCCTCCCGGTCCACGTCTATGACACCGCTACTGGCCGCCCGGTCGCCATGCTGCTGCGCACCGGCAAGACACCGTCGGGTGCCGAAGCGGCGGGTCACATCCGACGCCTCGTGCGCCACATCCGCCGGCACTGGCCCAATACCCACATCACCATCCGCGGCGACGGGCACTATGGCCGGCCCGAGGTCATGGCCTTCTGCGAGGCCCACGGCATCGACTACGTGCTCGGCCTGCCAACCAACGCCGCGCTGCGCACCGATCCGGTCATTGTCGCGGTCGCCGATGCCTGCGCGGTCAGGCGGGCTCAGCGCCAATGCCCGGTCCTGCGTAACTATGCCGAGACCCGCTACGGCGCAAAGACCTGGCAGTGCCAGCGCCGCGTCGTCGCCCGGATCGAGGCCAGCACGCTGGGCATGGACATCCGCTATGTCGTCACCTCGTTGGCAACAGGATCGGCCGAGCACATCTACGACACGCTCTACTGCGCGCGTGGTCAGGCCGAGAACCTGATCAAGCGCCACAAGTCCCAGCTCGCCAGCGACCGAACCTCGTGCCGCTCGGCCAATGCCAACCAGATGCGCCTCATCCTGCACACCGCCTCCTACTGGCTGATGTGGCGTATCCAGCAGGAAATCCCCAAAGCAGCGGCACTGGCTGCAGCCGAGTTCGCAACCCTGCGCATCCGGCTGCTCAAGGTCGCTGCCCGCGTCATCGAGAACGCCTCGCGCATCCGCTTGCGGCTAGCGTCAGCCTGCCCCGATGCCAGCGTGTTCAGAGCCATCGCCATCGGTCTCCGGCCTGCACCAACATAGCCAGCGCGGCAGTGCCGCTGACCCCCGCCCCGTCCATCAACCTCGAAAAGCCCATTGATCCTGCCGCGGTGAAAAATGCCGACGATGGCGCACGTCCAGGCCACGCCGCCAATGTCAGATCACCGCCGAACGAGCCCGGAGCGGCGGCCTCATGAATAAGACAGGCTAGCAGCGGTTCAAGGTCCACCCGCCGCAATCGGTATCGACACGCTGGCCCGCAATTATGGCCCCGGTGACGAGAATGCTACCAAGGACATGAGCGCCTTTGTGGCCAAGTTAGACGACCTGCGCGCGGCGTTTCCCGGCAGCACCGTCGCTGTTGCGCATCATTCAGGCCATGAAGGCGCGGACAGGGCCAGAGGATCAATTGCCCTCAAGGCGGCTTGTGATTTTGAGTATCGCGTCAACAAGAGCGGGGACACGGTAAAAGCAATCTGCACGAAAATGAAGGATGCTCCCGAGCGGGCACCCGCGACGTTCAGCCTTGAAGATATAGACCTTGGCTTTGATCCTGAAGGCAAACCTATGGGGTCTGCGGTGCTAATTCCTGCCGAGGGCGACGATAGCGACGATGCCCCGGCTAAATTGAGCAGGAATGCCAAGCTTGCCCGTGAAACCTATGTCCCTGCGGCTGCGGCTCATGGCGTCTTTGATCCGGAAGAGGGCCTGCAAGGGGTGCATGCGGAGGATTGGCGCACTGCCTTCTATGCCAAGCATACGGGCGACAATACGGACGCGAAGAAAAAGGCTTTCCAGAATGGCCGTAAGGCATTGGTCGATAAGGGCTTAATGACTGTCACCAATGACGTTTACCTGACCACCGAACCCGTGGTGCGGATGGCAATCGTTATGCAACGTGAAGGGCGGGACAACCGGGACGGGACGGGACAAAATTAGTTCTTGTCCCGGACATTCAAGCGGGACGGGACGGGACACACCCCTTAAGGGGTGTCCCGCTGTCCCGGTGTCCCGCCTTATGGTAATATAGATAACGTTATACCTGATCGTTACTGATTGTTATTGTTTGTGATACTTACACAGTATTGGCATTAGTGCTATGATGCGGGCATGTCATTCAATGCCGCCAATGATCGACTACTTGCCAAGTATGGCGGCGATGTTGTGTTGTCGCGGTTTGTGCCGGGACCGCCTCCCGAAAATGAATGGGACCCGCCCTCCGAGCCAATAGAGGTTAGCGAGACGCTGCGGTTCATCGCAACCGGTGCGGCGACGGAACTGGTCGCGGCAGCGATGATGCAGGCTGATGACCTTGTTGGCGTGCTGGCCGCGCCCGAGACGGCAGAGCTTAACCCGCCCGAGCCTACCGATACTGTGACGGTTGGTGGCGAGGTGTTGACCATCCTGACGGTTGCGCCGGTGCATTCGCGGCCCGGCGGGGCGATCCACTACCAGATACAGGCGCGGCGCTCATGAGTGGGGCTGCCAATACGCTGATAACAAAGGGAAAACGGTCCCAATGCCCCCCGGTGGGGAACCCCCGACAACGCCACGAGGAGGGGCCTTCTCTTCGCGCGCGCTCTGATGAACCGGCCGAAAAAACCCTTGCATTCATCCGCTCTTTGCGTGTGCCAGAGGGTCCCTTGCACGGCGAATTTTTCGTCCTCGCACCTTTTCAGGAAAACTTCATCCGGGGCGTTCTCGCGCCGGAAACCATGACCGCGCTGCTGTCGGTGGGGCGTGGTCAAGGTAAATCGATGATCTCGGCCGCGCTCGCTCTGGCGCATACCATGGGCATATCTGATCCGCAGCCGCGCCGTTCCACCGTGATCGCCGCTCGAACGAAAGAACAGTCCCGCATTTCTTGGGAGTATGTGCAGGCCATTGTCGGGCTGATGCCGCCGGAAGAACAGGCGCTGTTTACGTTCCGGCAGGCTCCCCGGCTTGAAATCAGCTATTCGGGCAATGGCGGCGGGATGATCCGCGCGGTTGCTGCGGACGCCAAGAATCTGCTCGGACTCAGCCCCACCTTCATAGTGGAAGACGAGTTTGGGCACTGGCATCCTGACAAGGGGATGCAGCTTCATTCGGCGCTGGAAACCTCGGCCGGGAAGCGCTCGGCCAAGATGGTCATTATATCGACCAGTGCCAGCGGGGATGAACATCCATTCTCGCAGATGCTGGACAACCCGCCGCCGCATTCATTCATTATCGAGCATCGCGCGCCGCTTGGGCAGCCTGCGGACGATCTGGACGGTATCCGGGCCGCCAATCCCGGCAGCGAATACGGTATCGGTCCCTCGCTCAAATGGTTGCAGGAACAGGCCCGCGTGGCGATCGCGCGCGGGGGTCAGGCTCTGACCGGGTTTCGGTTATATTCGCTTAATCAGCGCGTTTCGGATGCGGGCAAGGCCCAGTTGCTGACGGTGGACGAATATGCCGCCTGCGAAGTCGGCCCGGATGAATTGCCGGAGCGTGAAGGTCCGGCGTTCCTGGGTGTTGATATGGGCGGAAGCAGATCGATGTCTGCGGCGGCGATTTACTTCCCGGAAACCGGCTTGCTGTCAGTGCTGGGCACTTTCCCGAACAAGCCCGGCCTTGCCGAACGCGGCGAAAGCGACGGCGTGAAAACCCGATACGAGGATATGCACCGCCGGGGCGAATTGAGCCTGTCGGGCGAGAGCACGGTGCAGGTGGGGCCGTGGCTGCGGCAGGTCTGGGAGACGCTTGTGGGCGATGCCGAGGTGCGCGCGCTGGTCTGCGACCGCTTCCGGCAGGCTGAATTGCAGGATGCGCTTGCGGCGGCTGGCATCCGAGTGCCGGTGGTGTTTCGGGGGCAGGGCTTTCGCGATGGCGGGCAGGACGTGGAGGCGTTCCGCAAGGCTGTCTTCGATGATGCCGTGAAAACGGTTCCGTCGCTCTTGCTGCGCTCTGCTGCGGCAGATGCGCTTGTCGTCATGGATGACGCCATGAACGCCAAGCTGACGAAGGCGCGTTCCACCGGGCGGATTGATGCCATTGCGGCCAGCATTCTTGCCGTGGCCGAGGGCCAGCGCTTCGTGTCCAAGCCCGTCAAGATTGCGAGGGCGCCGATATGGGCATGAATCGCGAAGCAGGGCGGGCTGGTGCCCATGTCTACCGGACAATGCGCTGGAAGACGCTGCGCGCGCTGGCGAAGCGCCGGGACGGCTGGGCGTGTGTCCAGTGTGGCGCGCGTGGGGCGCGGCTGGACGCGGATCATATCAAGCCAATCCGCACGCACCCCCATTTGGCGTTCGATCTGGCGAACCTGCAAACGCTCTGCATCGGCTGCCATTCGCAAAAGACTTCGCGCGAGAAAACGCGCCGCGCGGAAACCGGGCCGGACCGGCTCGCATGGCGGATTTTTACGCGCGACCTGACCTCCAATCCCCTCCGACCTCTCATTGAACAGGAAAATTAACATGCTTGAATCTGTGAAAATTCAGCGGCGGCAGTCCGAAATTCGCTCCGAACTGTCCGCGCTTGTCGGCAAGACCGACGCCAGCGAAGATGAGCTTCGCAATATCGAAACGCTCGATGGCGAATATCGCTCGAACGAAACCCGCTATCGCGCGGCATTGATTGCCGAGGATGGCGAGCGCCGCG
The DNA here is from genome assembly GCF_003569745.1 of Altererythrobacter sp. B11. NCBI lineage: Bacteria > Pseudomonadati > Pseudomonadota > Alphaproteobacteria > Sphingomonadales > Erythrobacteraceae > Altererythrobacter > Altererythrobacter sp. B11. The sequence continues at coordinate 2,602,209 of NZ_AP018498.1, read as the reverse complement.
AAGCCGGGGCCGAACTGGAAAACCGCTCCGAACGCGAATGGTCCGATCTGGTGCAGGGCTTTGAGGTGCGGCAGGCTGTGCTGGCGCTCGATGAAGGCCGGGCACTGTCGGGCCGGACGGCCGAAGTTGTGCAGGAACTGCGCAGCGCAGGCGGTTATCGCGGCGTTCCCGTTCCCCTGATGGCGCTGGAAGTGCGCGCGGGCGAAACCATTGCCAGCGGCACGCCCGACCCGGTGCAGACCCGGCCGATTATCGACCGCCTGTTTCCGGGCAGCGTTGCCGCGCAGATGGGCGGGCAGCTTATCCAGATTGGCAGCGGCGCGGTTGAGTGGCCTGTTACCACCTCCAGCGTTACCGCAGGCTGGGCCGATGGCGAGCTTGCCAATGTGCCGGGGCCGACCACCTATGCCACCACCGACAAGGCGCTGAAGCCGGAACAGACGCTAGGCATTCACATGCGCGTCAGCCGCAAGGCGATGATGCAGTCGGGCGAAGCGCTGGAACAGGCCATCCGCCGTGACATGAACGGCACGATGGCGGCCGAACTGGACAAGGCGATTTTCCTTGGCACCGGTGCCAACGGCCAGCCGCTGGGACTCGTCCCCGGTGTGGCGACCTATGGCATCACGTCCACCGATGCGGCCGGTATGGCGAGCTGGGCGGCGCTGCGGGCCGCTGTCGTGCGCTTCATGACTGCCAATGCCGCCAACGGCCCTGCCGCCGTCAAGGCGCTGGTGCGGCCCGAACTGTGGAACGCGATGGACGATATTGAAGCGTTCGCAGGAACCGGCGTCACCGAATGGGACCGGTTCGTAAAGAACATCCCGGCCCCGACCATGACCACGAATGCGCTGGCCGCGCCGTCCGGCGATCCGCTGGAAACGCAAGTTTTGCTGACCACGAGTGCAGGCGGCGTGTCCCCTGTGTTTGTCGGCCTGTGGGGCGCGGTGGACCTTATCCGCGATCCCTACAGCGATGCGCAGTCCGGCGGGCTTCGCCTGACGGCCCTGACCACGGCGGACGTTACCGTTGCACGCGGTGCGCAGCTTGAGCTTGTGACCGGGCTGGAACTGGAAGAGGCTGCATAATGAACGGCCCCGTCTTCGATGCGGGGCTTGAACTTAGGGCGACGGGGGATGGCTCCCGCCGCCTTAAGGGCCGGTTCCCCTATAAAAAGCGCGCTGTTCTCGATGCAGGGGGCAAAGGGCGTCGGCCGCGCAAGGAACAGTTTGCGCCCAAGGCGTTCAACTATGCTGTGAACGATCCCGAGCGGGATATTCACTTGCTTGTCGGCCATTCGTTCGACCGGCCGCTTGCCAGCAAGAAAGCGGGCACGCTGTCGTTTCAGGACACGGCCGAGGCGCTGACGTTCGAGGCGATCATCGTGCCCGATATTCAGCGCACGAGCTGGGCGCAGGATTTTCTGGCAGCCTATGCGGCGGGGCTGATTAGCGGAATCTCGCCGGGCTTTCGAGTGCCCGATATGGCGGGAGCGGAGGAAACCGAAGAGGAAGATCCCAGCGAGGGCGAGGCGCTTATTCGCACGATCTTCGAGGCGCTGCTGTTCGAACTCTCGATGGTAACACGGCCAGCCTATCACGAAACCGAAGCGGACCTGCGCAGCCTGCAATTCGATCCTGTGGCCCGTAACGGCATCATCCATCCCCTGCGGAGGTGGCGGGCATGAAAGCCGAGATCAGCGAGATCACGCAATTCGAGGGTGAGCCGGAAAGCTATCCCCCAGTCGAGGGCGTAACCGGCGACGTGCTGGCCACCTGCTGGCAGCGGATCGAGCATTTCATTTCGCGGCGCTGGGGCGTGCGCAGTGTCGTGTGGACGCTGACAAGCTGCGGGGGAGAATGGCAGCCGCCGCTTGGGCCGATACTCCCCGCCAGCACCGACGCATTCAGGTGGGCAGATGGCGAATGGCAGGCAATCGAGCTTGAGCGCGGGCCGTTCGGGCTGCTGTTGCCGCCGGGGCATATCCAGATTGACGCATCGGTAGGCACTGTGTCGCTGACGCTGCCTGCCAGTGTGGAAAAGGCGGTGGAGCGCCTTGCCTCATACCTTGAAGCGGAAAGCGCAGTGCCTGCCGGTGCGCGGTCCTATCGGGCAACCGTGGGCCAGCTATCCGAAAGCGTTTCGGCAGACCCGGCGCAGGCAGCGAAGGCCCTGCAAAACAGCGGCGCGGGCGATCTGCTGCGCCCATATAGGAGGGCCTGACAATGGGCTTGTGGCAACGCCTTATCGGCAAAGGTGAAACCCGCTCGGCATCGGGCACGGGATACACTTCGCAAATCATGGCCGCCCGGCAGGCATATATCGCCGGCCGCACTGGGCTGGGCGAACTGACGGCCGCCGTGCAAACCTGTGTGACGCTATGGGAAAGCGGGCTGTCGCTGGCCGATGTGCAGGGCACAAGCCTGCTGACTCGCTTCGACATGGCGATTGCGGCCCGTGCGATGGCATTGCGCGGCGAAGCTGTTTTCCTGATCCGCGATAGGCTGATCCCGATAGTGGACTGGGACCTGTCCACCCGTGACGGCATTCCGCGCGCCTATCGTGTGTCCGTGCCGGAAATTGGCGGCGGGCGTTCGGAAACGGCCTTGGCTGCGGAAGTGCTGCATTTCCGGCTTGCGCCCGATCCCGGTGCGCCATGGGCGGGGCAAGCGCCGCTGCGGCGTTCGCAATTGACCGCTGGCCTGCTGCATACCTTGGAGGCAGCTTTGGCGGAGGTTTACGAGAATGCGCCGCTCGGCTCGCAGGTTGTGCCGTTCCCGGAAAGCCAGGACGTGGACCTTGAAACGCTGGGCCATGGGTTTCGGGGCCGCCGTGGCCGCGTGATGCTGCGGGAAAGCGTCAATGTCACGGCAGCCGGTGGGCCAGCCCCGACACAGGATTGGCGGCCGCAGGACGTGACGCCCGATCTGCAAGGCTCGATGGCTGTCCAGTCGCTTGCGGAGGCCCGTGGGGCAATCTTCGCAGCCTTTGGCGTGCTGCCAGCCATGTTTGCCCATAATGCGCAGGGACCGCTTGTGCGGGAAGCGCAGCGGCATCTGGCGCAATGGCAGTTGCAGCCTATCGCTCAATTGATGGCAGAGGAATGCAGCGCCAAGCTGGCCAGCCCTGTCACGATTGACGTGGTGCGGCCTGCGCAGGCGTTTGACGCTGGCGGCAGGGCAAGGGCGTTCGGAGCGATGGTGCAGGCCCTGACGCAAGCCAAGGAAGCCGGGTTGGACCCGCAGGCTGTTGAGGATTCGCTGTCATTTATTGATTGGGCTGATTGACGAAATAGGCCGGGCGCGCCTGCGGGGCTTTCTCCTTTTCCCCTGCGAAGCGCCAAGGCGGTTATGGTTGGCCGCCGGGACCGGGAGGGCTTAGGCTCTCCCGGTTTTTGGCTTGGAAGCTGTTAGCGATACTGGGTGGCAGCGTATTCCGCCACCTTCTTAACCGCCTTGTCGATGCCGCTTTTATTCGATCCACCGAATAGCCCCGCGCGAACTGAGCCTTCGCCGCGAACAGTTGAAAGAACGTCGCCATCCGGCCCAATGAAATCGACTTCTAGGGTCACCTGCGAACCGCCAGTAAGACCGGCCGTCAGATAGCGGCCGACGCGGCTTCCCTCGTCAAAGCCTACATAGCGATAGCGAACCGTCAGGCCTTCGCCGCGCTGGAACAACGGAGCGTCGCCACTGAACAAGGCGTCTTCCAACTGGCGTTGGGTGTAGGTCAGATTCTCGGTATCCACCGCGACAATCATCTCGGGATCGCGTTCTACTCGGGCTGTTGAGGCCCTATAGTCTGACCGGTTTGGCGTTTCCACAGTGAGAGCGCTGTTGGCGCATGCGGACAACGTAAGCGCAGCAAGCGCCGCGAATGCGAAGCGTTTCATTTGAGTCCCCCCTTAGTTGCGCGGCTCTATTGGCGGAGTGCGAGGGGCGAGGCAAGAGGTTGAACGTCAGGCCCATTTCTTGTCCGACGTGCCTGTTACCCCAAACGTTACCCCAACGAAAAACCCCGCCGGTCTGGCGGGGCTTAATATCGTCTAAGTGACTGATTTGTATGGTGGACGCACTAGGGCTCGAACCTAGGACCCGCTGATTAAGAGTCGTTTTTAGCACTTTCCGTCTGCATCCATCATTCTCCGTCCATCTCCGTAGAAGCCAATTTAGTTCATTGAAAATACTGAATAATATCAGAAGGCCTCTTCCATATCCTTCCGTCCTGATGTACACTCGAACGCTGTCGGTCAAGGTCATTTTGACACCCATACGGCACCCATAGCAGTTCCATTTTGTCTCCTTTCGAGTTCGATCCATGGCTACCTCACTGACAAAGAACGGTATTGAGTCTGCAATCGTCAGAGTTCGCGCGCAGCCGAACGGGCGGATCGAACTTCGGGACGACAAGGAAGCGGGCCTTCTGTTCCGCGCAGGCGAGCGCAGTTCGACCTGGTCGCTCGCGGTGCGCCTGCAGGACGGTCAACGCAGCCGGATCAAGCTAGGAACTTGGCCCGGCATGGGGATCGCCGAAGCCCGTGCCGCAGCCCGCGTTGCGCGGACGCAGATCGATCAGGGTAGCAATCCCAATGAACGGAAGCGGGTCGCGCGACGAACTGCGGCTATCGCTGCTCTCAACCGCAAAATGCTCTCCGAAGTGATTGAGGACTATAACACGGCTGTGCTTTCGCGCCATCGCCGTGGAGCGCAGACCAAGCGCGCTCTCGATGGAAAGCGGGGACTTCTACGCACGCTGCTGAACCGCGAACCGGGTTCGATCATGCAAGTCGAGATTTCTGATCTGGTGAGGAAGCATGCCAAAACGGCTCCTATCGCTGCGAACAGAAACCTGGCGTACGCTTCCGCCTTCTTCAACTGGTGCGTCGGTGAAGGAGTGCTGAGGGAAAATCCGGCTGAGAAGGTGCGCAAGCCGTCTAAGGAAAACGAGCGCGAGCGGTTCCACACAATTGATGAGCTTGCAGAGATATGGGCAGCCGCTAGCACGTTGGGCTATCCGTTCGACCAGCTTTTTCGGTTGCTGATCGTGTTGCCCAATCGACGCGAAGAGGTAACCGCGATGCCTATTGAGCATCTCGATCTTGCCAGCGACCAGACACCTGATGAGGCAGTGTGGCTGTTGCCCGGCGCTCGCACCAAGATGAACAATGCACTGCGCGTGCCGCTATCCGCCTTGGCGCGGTCTATCATCATCGAAGCGATCGAACATCCGGATCGCCCCAAGGACTCCAAATTCGTGTTCACCACGACGGGTGAGACGCCTGTGTCCGGCTTCACCAAGGGGCGACGCAGATTGGACAAGGCGATTCAAGATGCACGCATCAATCGGATGAAGGATGAAAAAGCGCCAGAAATGCCGCATTGGGTGGTTCACGATCTTCGGACCACGTTCAACACTCACGCCTGCGAGATTTTGGGGATTCCACCGCATGTCGCGGATCGTATTCTCAATCACGTTGCGACCGCCACGCGATCCAAGATCATGCGCGTCTACAATAAGTCGGAATTGTTCGAGCCGCGCAAGGAAGCACTTCGGGCGTGGGCGTCGCTGCTGGAAGTGCGCGTTATTTCTGATTGTAAATCTACCGTTTCAGCACTGGCGACAGGTGTCGCTCGAGCAGCATGATCTGGCGTTCCTCGTCTTCACAATTCAGAATTGAAATTTGGTGGTTTTCTTCCCTTGCGGGTCAGGCCGCATAAGATCAACTTGAAGCTGGGGGTCTCATCTCTTTGCCAAGCTGGGATATCATCGCTCTCCCGCAACCAACTTAAACTACATTTACCAGCGATCATGTAGTTCAAACCTGCCGTTCCTTCATCGGCATAAGCGATAGCACCGTTTACGGCTGCCTTTGGACGGCCTTTTTGCTGTCTGCAAATCGCGATAATGCCGGCAAGATCGCCTCGTATGTCCACCTTTGTGTGGCTCTCTCCATCCGGTGAGATGGCAATACTTTGCAGCATCGAATGCAGAATGTCGCGGGCCTGCAACCGGGAAGCCTCATCCATATCCGAGATGGCTTCATGGAGCCCTTTGAGTTGACGGTGGTAATGGATCGCCATGTTTGGGTGCAGCATCGGCGGTGGTGCTTCAGATTGCGCCAGTTCGACTTCCAGGTCCTTTTTACGCGCCTCCAGCGCGATCATCTTGGCATTGATCTTATCTGCAACCCCGCCTCGCAGGATTAGGTTCAGGAGCATGTCGAGATCATGATCGATCTTCTTGATCTCCGCTTTCACGATGGTGATGGAGCTGCCCGCTGAAGCTCGAATGCGATTTACCTCACGGGTGAACTCATCGCAGAACTCGGCGAACAGATCCGGCTGCATCAGTTCGTGTTTAAGGGCATCGAGCACCAGTTGATCGAGCACGTCCCGTCTGATGCTATGCTTGTTGTCGCAGGTGCCTTTCCCCTTTGCTGCGGAGCAGCCTAGCAGCGTCCCTGATACTGCGGTGTAGACGCCGCCACAGCAACCACATCGGACTAGTCCGGTTAGAAGATGCTTTGGGCGACGGCGATCACGAAAGCTGTTCTTCGCCCTTTGCTCGCCACGCGGCAGCATGAGCAGGCTTTGCTTCTTTTTCGCCGCTGTCCACACATCGTCTGGCACAATCCGGAGTTCAGGCGTCTCCTGTACTACCCATTCCGATTGAGGATTAAGCCGGGCCTGTCGCTTACCGGTGTCTGGATCTTTGATGAAGCGCTGCCGATTCCAGACAATCTTGCCGACGTACATTTCATTGTTGAGTATCCCGGTGCCACGCTGGCAGTTTCCGTTGATAGTGCTCGCTCCCCAATGACCGCCTGATGGACTCTCGACACCGGCCCGGTTTAACTCGAAGGCGATCGTCTTGGGGGATTTGCCATCAATATAATCTCGAAAAATGCGCAAAATGATACGTGCCTGACCATCGTTGATCGTACGGTCGCCACGTTCAAGTTCGCCGACGGCATTCATTTTGCGAACGACATCATATCCGTAAGAATTGCCTCCGCCGGATTTCCCAAGCTCGACGCGTCCGCGTAGACCGCGCCTGACCTTGTCTGCCAGGTCTTTCAGAAACAGGGCGTTCATGGTTCCCTTAAGCCCGACATGAAGCGGGCTGATTTCTCCTTCTGATAGCGTAACGATCTTGATGTCGGAGAAGGTCATCCGTTTGTAGATGCCTGCCATGTCTTCTTGGTCGCGTGACAGCCGATCCATTGCTTCGGCCAGAACACAATCAAATCGTCTGCGTCCAGCATCGGAAATCAAAGCTTGAATACCGGGTCTCAGGAACATCGACGCGCCGGATATCTTTGGATCTGTATATTCCTCAACGATATCCCAGCCCAGCTTTTCCGCGTGAAGTCGGCAAATCCTGAGTTGGTCAACGATGGACGCTTCCCGTTGATTGTCGCCCGAATAACGAGCGTATAGCGCGACCCTCACATTCATTCTCCTTCTCAGGAGCCTTCCTCTGACTCCTCGATAAATTTGGCGTACGCCCGGCGTGCTGCGTGGCGCGCCAGCAACCGAACCATAGCGATCATGCGAGAGTCATGGCTGCTTAATCGCGACATGCCATTTTGGCACTGATGTTCGCTGGCATTCAGCTTTTGCTCTTGCGGCCGATCAACGTTGACGTGCTCCCCTGAAACTCTGCCAGTTTGAGCTAGAGTCCGCCTTCGTGAGGAGACGGACGTGAAGAAGACCAGGTTCAGCGAGGAGCAGATCATCGCGGTGTTGCGCGAGCAGGAGGCCGGGATGAAGACGGCCGATGTGTGTCGCAAGCACGGGATCAGCAGCGCGACGCTGTATGCGTGGAAGGCCAAGTACGGCGGTATGGACGTGTCGCAGGCGCGCAAGCTGAAGGTGCTCGAGGAGGAGAACGGCCGGCTCAAACGGCTGCTGGCGGACGCCATGCTCGACAATGCCGTGCTGAAGGAAGTCGCGGCAAAAAACTGGTGAAGCCCGCCGCTCAGCGGAAGGCTGTTGAGCATGCTCGGCAGCTGTTCGGCATCAGCGAGCGTCGGGCATGTACCATCTTCGGCGTGGACAGGACGTCGGTGCGCTACGCGCCCCGGCGTAGTGATGATGGCGACCTGCGGTCGCGGCTGCGTGAGATCGCGGCCGAACGTCGTCGCTTCGGCTACCGGCGGCTTGGCATCATGCTGGCCCGTGAAGGGCTAGTCATGAACCACAAGAAGCTGCTGCGGCTCTATCGCGAGGAGAACCTGCGGGTCAGGCGCCGGCGTGGCCGCAAGCGAGCGATGGGCACCCGAGCGCCGATGACGCTGCCGCAGGGTCCGAACCAGCGCTGGAGCCTCGACTTCGTCAGCGACACGCTGATCAGCGGTCGGCGCATCCGCATCCTGGCGGTGGTCGACGACTTCACGCGGGAGTGCCTAGCGCTGGTGGTCGATACCTCGCTGTCAGGCGCGCGTGTCGCTCGTGAGCTCGATGCCATTATCGCGGCTAGAGGCGTACCGCCGCTGATGATCGTGAGCGACAACGGCACCGAACTGACCAGCCTGGCGATCCTGAGATGGACGCAGGAGCGACCAATCGAGTGGCACTACATCGCGCCAGGCAAGCCGCAGCAGAACGGCTACGTCGAGAGCTTCAACGGCCGCCTACGTGACGAATGCCTCAACGAGACGCTGTTCGTGTCGCTCGGCCATGCCCGCTCGGTGCTGCGGCTCTGGCGCGACGACTACAACCATGTGCGCCCGCACAGCGGTGTTGGCGGGCTGACGCCCGCCGATGCTGCCAGGCGGGTTGTGCAACACCGCCCCGAGGGGCACCATACCAACCCCGGACTCCAGTTATGACTGGTAGAGCTTTGGGGAGCACGTCAACGTCAGCCATCGTCGCCATCTTTCAGGCTCGAAGCAAGGGGTATATCGTGAACATCAGGTAGATGCGCATGAGCTTTAATGCACAGATGAGCGCCAAGCCCACAGGATGATACTGTTTTTACGATGCCCGAGATGCATCGTCGGCAACTTCGAACCATGGGCGTTCCCTTATTGGGGTCTGCCCGCCAACCGGCATCATGACCTTTTATCACTCACTCAGCAAGGGGTATCGTTCCCGATGACAGGCGCCTCTAGGCGGAGCAACATTGTCTTTTGACTTCGGCTGAAGGGCGCGCTTGCATTATTTGCCGTATCACTGCTCGAGGTTTGCTCCAGAATTCCACGGAAGGTGGAGCCATAAACTTAAATGAAAAGCTTTTCGGACCGTGAAGTAAATTCCTCTAGAATTTTCTATGAACTTCTCATCTTGGTACGCGGGAGTTAGATTGTGAGTTCGTGTGCTGCCGGGCCCACCAAATATTCTTTTCAAGACGGATCTGATGCGCTAATAACTCCTTGGAAAACAAGGGGTTATTAGGCATTTGGCTGATCAGGACAGGTCGTAGCAGACCAGGATAGTTCAGCGAATCTGCGGGCATATTTGCGGGCATATTTGCGGGCATGGCGGGCCGATTTGAGGGCATAATCTCATGTCGCTTACCATCATCGAAATTAAGAATGCCAAGCCCCGAACGAGCGATTATCGGCTCGCTGATTCTCAGGGGCTTTTTCTTTACGTCACCAGCGCCGGCGGAAAAATCTGGCGCTACAGATATCGGGTAGGTCCCAAAGAGAAGACCCTTACTCTGGGACAATATCCTGAATTGGGTCTCGTTGCTGCGCGCGATGCGCATCGCGAGGCGCGAAAGCTGGTGGCCGAAGGCAAGGATCCGGCGCTCGAAAAGCAGAAAGCCAAGATATCGAGGCAAGAGGCTGCCAAAGTGACCTTCCGGAAAGTTGCGGAGGAGTGGCTGGCGGACCAAGAGCCCATTTGGTCGATCTCGAATGCCAAGCGTGTGCGGAACCGGTTTGAGCGCGACCTCTATCCATTGTTTGGTCATCATCCGATCGGCCAGATCGAAAGCACGTCGATTCTTCGAGCGCTCCGCAAAATCGAGGGCAGAGGTTCTGTCGAAACGGCCAAGCGCGTCCGCGGCTATGTAAGGGGCGTCTTCCGGCGCGCAAAGGCGGAGCGGCTTGTCGATCCTGCTATCCTGCTCGAAATCGATGAAATCAGGGACGCGCTCAAGCCGACGCGTCGCGGATCGAAGCAGCCGGCGTTGACCGAAGTGCCTGAGCTGCTCGAATTTCAGAAGGTCGTGGATCGCTCAACGTCCAGTCTGATCGTCAAGCTTGCCTCCCGGCTCTTGGCGCTCACTCTGGTCCGGGTGGGTGTGCTTCGAACGGCTCTCTGGAGCGAGTTCGAGGGTATCGACTGGGAAAATCCGGATGCGGTGCCGAACGCACCGATCTGGCGAGTTCCCGCGAGCCGGATGAAGCTCGACGTCGAGGACAAAGGCAATTCGGCGTTTGGCCATGACGTCCCCCTTTCACACCAGGCAGTCGAATCGCTTCGCGCGCTCCGGCCATTGACTGGTGGGTTCGACTTGCTTTTCCCGAGCACGAAATCTTGGCGCGAACCTATTTCTGACGCTGCCTTGAGCACAATGTACAAGCGGATGGGGGGAGGGCGTTACAAGAACGTGATGGTACCCCATGGATGGCGCTCATCATTCTCAACCATCATGAATGAGCGCGCCGCCGAACTTGAGCGAGACGGGGATCGGATGGTTATCGATATGGTACTGGCTCATGTCCCGCAGGGAGTTTCCCGCTCGGAATGGGCGTACAACCGATCACGTTACCGCAAACCTCGGGGTACGCTCATTCAGATTTGGGCTGACCTCATCACCCGAGGGCTCGATCCGGCACATGAAGTGGTCAGCCGGTATCTGAACGGTAGGCTGAAGGATCAGCAATGAATTCGTCGATATCGCTTTCGTACCAGGCGACAGAGCGCAATCCGATACCGCGGCGGCGAGGGAAGCGACCGGCTGTTTCTAACCTATAGATAGCTGAGACGGACATCCCGGTTCTTGCGGTGACATCAGGTTTCCGCAAGAGCCGGTCTGTCCGGCGATCCTTCGGGTAGATGCGATCTGCATCCACAGCGCTCGCCGCGCCTACCGAATATTGAGATATGTCAGACTTCATGGCCAACCCTCGTTCAGAAGGTCTGCCCGCCAAGACTGACTATGCCCCAATCACGGTAGAACGGCAATGACATTTGGTCGGCTGAGCGACGGGTCAAAAAGGACGGAAGTGCGCCGCCACAGCAGTGCCCTGCCCAGTGGCGTTTCCTTTGGAGGCAAAGGTCGACAAAATTGCCGATCGAGGATTGTTAGTGACGCCAAAGAAAAGCGGCGTGGTCTGCCAACCTTGAGAATTTCAACCCTCATTCGTACAGAATGGACAGCGCTGACGAACAGGGGGATTAAGTTGTTAGAGGCGGTAAGTAAGCGCGACCGTCCCAAAGGGCTGAGTGGCGCGGCGAACCAAGGGGCTTTCGCTTACTTTGTTGAGCAAGGTGGTCACACCGCTGGTTGCGCTCAATGCGATCCGATCGGTCAATCGATAGGTCGCTGTGAGCGTGCCCGAAATGTCCTTGAACCCCGCCCCCGTAGAGAAAGGGGAAAGCCCCGAAGCAGATGCTTCGACTTTGTCTACGCCAAAATACTGGTCGTTATGCGCCCGATCTGCCCACGTCGCTCCGACGGTCGGCGTGAGGGAAAATTTCGAAGAGATGAGGATTGTATAGGAGACGCTGGCATCGGCGATGATCCCGCCTGTGCCGCCCGATATGACTTTTGTTACGCCCAAGGTGCCAGTCAGACCACTGGAGCGCAGATTGATATGTGCTCGAGCACCCAGACCACCCGAAAGTTTCGAAATTCCTGTCGGAATGTCGCGACGCCGATACCCCTGGACAAAGACGGCACTCACACCTGCCGATATCACCCCGGTGCCAATTGGCTCGATCCCAATGCCATTACGTAGGTTCGCGAAGAACCACCCCTTCTTTATATCGATCGCGGGCAACGGCAGCACCCTGTAGTCGTCAGACCCTTGATAGGTTGGCGTCACCGCAACTCCTGCCCCAAGTACGACATGATCCTGTGCCTGTGCGGGTGCGCCGAACCAGATCACTCCAATAACGCAGAGCGGTGGAGCACTTACCTTTACACGTTTTTTCATCGAGCCGGTCGCTCCATCGAATGAAATGTCAGCGGCCTCAATCTTGGGTACGTGCCCTCAATCCCGCATCGCACATATCGCCGATGTCATGCTCCAACGTCAATAAGAAACATTTTGTATCTTAAATTATGTTCGTGCGATGCGTTGCTCAGGGCAGGGGCACGGTTAAAGGCATAAAAATCTGATCGATTATTGCCGATATGGTCTGATCCGAAATCGGCTGCGCGGTCACGACGATCTCGTGCATCACAAGGCTGGGTAGCACGCGCATGACGCGAGCGTTCAGGCGCTGGGGATCTATCTCTCCGCGCGCTACGCCACGTGCTATGACATCACCGATCGGGTTCTCGCTGAAACGCGCATCAGTGAAATTTACCTCTTCTAAAGCCATATCCTCGTGCATTTCGAACACGAGCTTCATGAGACTGGGAGGTGCCCGATCAGCAAATTTGCGCATTGCGCACTGGAGTTCATCTCTCAGGTTGCCAAGGTCGGGTACAATTATGGGATTGCGCTTCAGGTGCCGAACGATGGCGGACGAAGCGAGACTCGCGCGCGTTGACCAACGTCGATAAAGGACCGGACGGCTCGTCCCGGCCAGGCGCGCGACGGTTTCGAAGGTAAACCTAGCATAGCCGTTGGTAGACAAGTCTGACCATGCCGCATCCAGTATGGCTTCTTCTAGTGCAAGCCCGCGACGCCTTCGGTTTGGTTTATTACCCTCGTCACTGGTCAAAGTGTTCTTGTTCCTGTTGGTCTATGGCGGTCACGCGATGCCGACGGTGGCCCAGAAAAGACCTCTAGACTAATAGGATGAAAAGCCAACTGAAAGGCGGGATATTGCGTGGCGCAGCACATAGCTGGTCAGGTCACGACAAGGGCAAGGAGCTGAGGGGGAGGAAAGGCAGGCGATCGAGATGATCGCGACGTCTGAGTAGCCCCTAGTTTTCTAGACGCCTTCTGCTTTCAAAATCTGCTGCCGTTCGAACAGTGCGGGGGACAGCATCCCGTTCCTGACCTGCTTGCGGACCGGATTGTAGAACATCTCGATGTAATCGAACACGTCCTGCCGGGCTTCATCGCGTGTTTTGTAGGTCCGGCGCCTAATGCGCTCACGCTTGAGCGAGGAAAAGAAACTCTCGGCTACCGCGTTGTCGTGGCAGTTGCCACGCCGGCTCATCGAGTGCTCAAGATTGTGAGCACGGATGAAGGCCGCCCAGTCCATGCTGGTGAACTGCGAGCCCTGATCCGAATGGATCAGCACCCGCTGCTTCGACTTGCGCCGCCATACCGCCATGTGCAGCGCTTGCAACACCGCATCGGTGGTTTGCCTGCTCTGCATCGACCAGCCTACTACACGGCGGGAATAGAGATCGATCACGACAGCCAGATAGGCAAAGCCCTCCAGGGTGCGGATGTAGGTGATGTCCGTCACCCAAGCCCGATCGGGAGCTGCGACGTCGAACTGACGATCCAGAGTATTGTCGACCGCCAGGGACGGTTTGCCGCCATAGCTGCCGGGCCGGCGCTTGTAGCCGACCTGCGCCCTGATACCCGCCAGCCTGGTCAACCGGGCAACGCGGTTGGGGCAGCAGGTCTCGCCATGATCCAGCAGGTCATCGTGTAGCTTGCGATAGCCGTAGACCTTACCGCTGTCGCTCCAGGCCTGCCGCAGCAACTCTGTCTGACGAGCATCGTCCCGAGCCCGCTGGCTCAGCGGGTTCTTCTGCCAGGCATAGAAACCGCTTGGCTGGATGCGCAGGCACCGACACATCGACCGAACCCTGAACTGGTCACGATGCTCGGCAACAAACGCGTATCTCACTTTGCATCCCTGGCGAAATACGCGGTGGCTTTTTTTAGTATATCGCGCTCCTCGGTCACCCGGGCCAGTTCGCGCTTCAACTGGCGGATCTCGGCATCCTTGCTGGCATCGCCAGACACCACCTTCGCCAGTTGCCGCTTCCATGCGTACAGCGAATGCTGACTGACGCCGAGCCGCTCGGAAACCTCCGCTACCGGATACCCGCGCTCGGTGATCTGGGCCACCGCATCACGCTTGAACTCATCGCTGAAATTGGGCTTCCCCATCGTCGTCTCCTGTCCTCAAAATTAGGATAGAAGGCGTCCAGAAATCTAGGGGCTACTCAGTCGTCAATGCTTTGGCTGACCGTCGATGCAGGATTACTAAACATGGACATCGTCAATGGCGACGATGATTATGTTCAAGTTCAGCGGATTTCTGTAACTTGGAGTGAGCTCCAAACGTAGCCGGGCACGCCCGGATTGAGTTCTATGTGGTAAGGTCGCACGGCCGCGCCCGGCAAGAAAGGTCGCAAACCTGCTCAACTCGCGGTCGAGCGCGGCCACATGCCCATGACAATTGCGAAACCCGGCCAATGCGTCACCGATATGTTATCGACTGAAGCCTGCAAACGAGGAGAAATAGAGCGCGTCGAACCGATCGAGCCGGGTTCTGATCTCCGGCGTTGCCTCTCCATAGACGTACAACTTCTCTATGCGGACGAGCGAGAGAAACTCCTCTGCGAACAGTGCGAACGTTGTATCGCTATGGGGTACGATACCGGCAGGACGGTAACGCTCGATGATGTGGACTGCTGTGTGATCTTTATTGACCACATATTCATATGTCAGCGTATCTGGTTCTTTACTCGTAGCGTCGACGATTTTGGAAATAAGGGTCTCAAACGCGGGAAAATCGGCCGGCTCGATCGACAGATGGTAGATCGTGTAAACTTCGTTCTTCATCTGAATTTCCTCTATTCGGATAGTGACTGTCGCAGTGGCTGATCTATTTTCGTGCTACTGGCCGGCGGCTGACATTGTGTGCGTGATCTTGAGATTGCGAAAATGCGCTATCGTTCCGGATTCGAGCCATATTCCAACGCCGCCACATTGCCTGGCACCCAGTTTGAGATCTTGAACCACCAACGCAGGCGTGGGCTTATTGTCGAGATAGAGGATCGCTTGGAGCCCGCTGACCACGAGTTTCATCCTGATCCATCTCCCGGTCGCGATATCGGCGTAGGTCTCGTATTTTTCCGGGCTTTCTCGGCGCAGACGATCGAATAGATGGTCCGGATAGGCCGCATATTGCACAGAATGGTTGCGACGAACCTGATCGTCCGAGACACTATTGGTCGGCCGCAGATAAATATTTTCAAATCGGCCTGTTGCATCGATCCTGAAAGCCAGGCCGATGAAACCACGCGCATAGCCAGGGGCATCCGTGGCCAGGTCGCTCGCAACATCGACCTCGATCGTCCCGTCCTGGAAATCCAGCGGAAGCCAAGCCATGAAGTTGCGGTCGCTCAGTTGTTCCTTCGCGGGATCCTGGTACGCACTCGACGGCATGCGCATCTCGAACGCCGTGCTGCCAAGATGGCGGACCCTAGATAAAGAAACGCCCGACAGCCTGTAATCAGCCACGTCGCCACCATCGTGGGCTAGAACCGGGGGAGCGACGAAGCATAAGCCCATCGCCGCACAACGTCCTAGAGTGTGCCGCGATAGACGTTTCATTTCGCGTCCTGAAGAAAGGCTTCGAGGTCGGCAGCGAACTTTACGGGATTCTTGAACATCAAGAAGTGATCCCCTTGTTCTGCTTTGCTGTAGATGTGCAGTTGGGAACCGGGAATGACCGATTGCGCCCATTGTTGACTCGGCACATTCGCGCTCCATTCCCCGGTGAAGATCGCTGTCGGACGGTCAATCTTGGTCCGCACGACGTCTCTCCAGTCATTCCCAGCATGGTCGTACATGATCAGCCCGAGCGATTTGGGATCATCCTTTATGACAGCACGCGCGAAGCTCTCCGAGTTGGCGAAATATGGGGAATCCATCAACATCAGTCGCGCAAGCAAGCTTGGATCTTTCGGATCGGGATTGGCAGGGGGTGCTGCTCCCAATGCTGCAAGCAACGGTTCGGGCGAGGGGGCTATGGAGCCGGCCTCTTTGCGCTCCCGGGCCGACCAGTCGGCGTGGGATACAATGGAAATCGGTTCGTCGACCAAAGCAAGTTTGCGGATGCTCGAGGTACCAAACAGATCGATATATCCCCACAGGACCGAGGCGCCCATCGACCAACCGCAAAAATCGGCGTGAGTAATACCGAGATGGTCGACCAGTTGTTTAAGGTCCATCGAATAGCGCGAAATGCGCGTGCCATAATCGACGCGTTGCGAGAGACCCTGATTGCGAGGGTCCAGCACGATCACTCGATGGCGCTTTGCCAGGAGATACATAAGGTTTACATATTCGGCGCCATTCGCGGACCAGCCGGGAATGAAGATCAGCGGCGGTCCGTTGCCCGCTTCCCAATAGCTGAGCGTCACGCCGTCATTGGTGACGAAGCGATTGATCTTCAGCCCCTTGAAATCCGACAGGCGGCCGGGAAGACCATCTATCTTGTTGGGAAAGGTGAAGTCGCGACCCAAGACCGTGACAGCCGGTTCGGCAAGAACGTGCGCCGGCGTAGCGGCCAGTGCTCCAGCGAAGAGGCTAAGGGCGAGGCGAACGCCGGCGCGCATGGTCAGGCCTCTCCGCCGCTATCGGGCCCGCCGAACAGCTTGCCGGAACCGGCCCAGTCGCTTGCCTTCACGTCATCGAAGATGACGTAGATATATTTTGGATCGGTGTCTGTGTTGCGGACGATGCTTTCCGTGATCTCCGCTGCGACCTTTTCCTTCTGGCCGTGACCCTTACCTTCGAACCAACTGACGCGCACGACGGGCATGGTCTTTCTCCTGCGTTCTGTAAAAGGCAAATGGAGCCGATGGCCCCGCTGCGCCCTCCATATAATTGTAGGTCAAGCGGCATTAAATATGATATATTTCGTCTCTAAGTAGAATTAGGCGATACAATGTCGGATCGAGATCCATTTTCGGGCGTCACGGTTTTTGTAACGGCAGCGCGAGCGGGCAGCTTCACGCTTGCCGCAGAGCGGCTGGGGTTGACCAAATCCTCGGTGGGAAAGACAATCGCGCGTCTTGAGGATCGGCTTGGCTTCAGGCTGTTCAATCGTACGACCAGGCTCATGCGGCTGACGGCTGATGGCGAGGCGTATCTGGTGGCATGTTCGGCCGCAATCGACGAGGTCACATCGGTTCAGTCGGCATTATCCTCGAGCAATCAGATATTGAGCGGCCGCGTACATATCGACATGCCGATCGCGTTCGGTCGCAAGGTTCTGCTACCGATCCTGATGGCGATCACTCGACCACATCCAGATCTAAGCCTCAGCCTCACATTCACGGACGCTACAAGTGACCTCCTGCGGGACGATGTCGACCTCGCCATCCGGTTCGGAACTCTTTCCGACACCAGCAATCTGATCGCGCGGCGACTGACGTCGCAGCGACGCGTAATCTGCGCGTCGCCCGATTATCTGAAGACGTGGGGAATACCAACGGCGCTGGATGACATTCGGTCGCACCGCTGCATCGTAGGCGCGCATAGGGGGCCCCCGCTTACATGGCATGTCCGTGAAGGAAGCGTGGAAAGGCGGCTGGTTCCTCCTGCGACGCACCAGATCAGCGACGGGGAGGCGATGGTGGACGCAACCGTCGGCGGGCTCGGTCTTTCTCAGGTGCCGATATCCATGGTCCGCGCGGATATCGACGCTGGACGGTTGCAGACCGTGCTCGATAAGTTCTCGTCCGTGGACGTGGACATCCACGCGGTATGGCCTCGGCAGGCTCAGTTGAGCCCGCGTGTGCGCTTCATCGTCGACCAGTTGGTACTCTTCGCGGCGGACGGCCGACTGGATTGAGCCCGGTGCAATTTATGCGGACGCCGACATGTGTGAATTCTGGCTGATAGACGAGGCGAGGGCGGTGCATGTGGGATGTCCGCAGCAGCCCGCCCTGATCATCATCTTGAAAGCAGGTGCCCCCAGCCGCGATGCCGTTCCAATCTAAGGCTGATATTGTGCATGGCGCGCAGGCTGCTTTCCAGCTTCAGATAGACATCGCCGCCGTAATCCCATCCCAGCACGCCAATGCTGCCAGCATAGCCCAGGCGATCGAGAGCCGCCACGAGCGCAAAATTGTCCAATTCTCCGCGATCTGGCGGTTCCATCGTGGCAATGCCACCCTAGCCCAGACGGGAAAGGGCGCTGCCCGACGTTACGACTTGCATGAGCCAGGGATCCATCGCCTCCAGGCGATGTTCCAGTTGCCCCTCCTGCGCGCCATACCAATGGTAGGCATTGAAAGATGCCCCCAGAAGGGGATGACGAAACCGCTCGCAGATTCGAACGACCTGGGTCGTCGTCTGGGTGACGTGGTGCAGATGCGGATAGAGCGCGAGTCGCAATCCACGTTGTTCAACGACAGGCAAAATCTTCTCGATGAACCGCAGGATGATCCTTGGCCATTCGCAGCGCGGCACTTGCCTGTGCGCGACATTCCCCGAAGCGCAGCCGTCAATTCGATTGATGCGTTGCAGGAAATGGCTCTGGCGGGATTGGGCATTGCGTGTCTTCCAGATTTCTGCGTCGAGGCTCCGATCGAAGCCGGCCAGTTGACTCCGGTTCTTGAAGGTCATCTCGACGACAGCCGGCACCTGAACGTCGTATGGCCAGCTAGTCGTCAACCACTTCCCCGCATCAGGGCATTTGTCGAATTCATGGTGGGCCGAGCGGAAGCGGGTGGACTGTGGCGTCGCTTCCCTTCATGAAATCAGGTGAAATCCCGATCTGCTCCTCGCGGCCTCTGCGTTTACCGCAGGATAGGCCATCGCTTCGACCTAATTTTGTTGGATCAAATGCCGACCAATCCGATGGTCGGTGTGCATAGTTGGGCCCAGTTCCAGTTTCAAAGCGTCTATGGCTGCGTGGATTTTTGGAAGCAGGTGTCTCCGGCGCGGATAGACCGCCCAGATTGGCTCATCCTTCGGGCGGACGTCCTCAAGCAGGAGTTTGACCATAGCGTGGCAAAGATAGGGGAGGACATACAATTCCGGCAGCTGGCAAATCCCTAGACCGGCCACGCAGGCCTTGATCACCGTTTGTCCACTACTGCAGCAGAAGCGACCATTGGGCCGATGATGGACATCCTTTCCCGCACCGAGATAATGCCAACTGCCGCTTGTTCCCTTTATGCATCGATGCTCCCCGAGCTCCTGAACGGTTCTGGGTTCGCCCTGACGTGCGAGATAGTCCGGCGCCGCGCATGTGTAGAAACGCCGCTCCGCCACCAGAGTGCCCAGCAGGCGACCGTCCTTCAGTTCACCAGTCCGGATTGCGAGGTCGAAACCGTCCCCGACGAGATCGACGATATTGTTGCTGAGCTCGATCGCCACATTGGGCTTGGGATGTTTATCTGCGGTGGATCGCTGACGCATATCGTTCCACTCGAGCGTGCACGTCCTTTGCGTCGATGGCATACGAACCACCTGCGTCACGTGCCTTCGATCGGGCTACTGTGGTCGTAGACGGCCTGTTTCCTGCGTCACGGCTTCAAGGATCGCCATTTGGACAGCCTGGATCCGTGGGGCGTGCCGAGTGTCTCGATGAACCCCCATCCATATCTCCCGCATTACGGGTTCGGAGGTTGGAACGCGCACGAGACCATCGACCGTGTCGGCTGCGTAACATGGAAGGAAGCCTAACCCGACGCCTTGGGCTACGGCCCGCATTTGAACCTCTCGGCTGTTGGCGAACAGGGCGACCTCGGCCTTCGGAAATCGAGCCGAGAACCATCGCGCGTCTGGCGTATCGACGAGATCATCCTGAACCCTCACGATCCGATGACCTTCGCCGGCCGTCGAGCGATCCGGCGCGCCGAACCGATCGAGATACCCACTGGATGCATAAACGCCGAAGGCCATGTCGCCGATCTTGCGCACGATGGTCTCATGCGCGTCGAAACGTCCGAGCCGCACTGCAATGTCCGCCTCGCGTCGGGCCAGGCTAAGGGACCGATTGTCGGTGATGAGTTCGATGGAGATTCCAGGATGCGTCGCGTGGAGTAACGCGATTCCGATCGTGAGGATATGAGCCGCAAAGGTTTCAACAGCGGTCACACGGACGATCCCTTCGAGCCTTTGATCGTCTCCGGCGATGGTGCGTTCCAACGCCAGCGCAGCATCTTCCATCTGCGTGGCTTGGTCGAGTATGGCCGAGCCTCCTGCGGTGAGGCGGAAGCCGGTCGGCGTGCGCTCCAAAAGAGTAGCGCCGACCCGACCATGGAGATGGTCGAGCCGGCGGCTCATCGTGGACTGGCTGACTTTAAGCGCCCGGGCGGCAGCGGATAGAGAGCCGTGTCGCGCTATGGCGAGGAAGGTGTGGATGTCATCCCAGTCGAGCATCTTGCCTCATGCACCCCGCTTTGCATCGATGCTCCATGCACCGGCTCCCGCGAAAGCGAGATACAGGAAGTTGAAGCAGAAGAGGATGGCGAGTTCACCCATGTTGAGAACAGGATAGAAGCCCATCGGTGCGTGCACCATGAAATAGGCGACCGCCATCTGGCCCGAAAGGACAAAAGCAATCGGGCGTGTGAAGATGCCCAGCATTACCGCGAGGCCGCCCACCAATTCCAGAACGCCGGCAAGGCCGAACAGAGTGAACAGCGGAACCTGGCCCGGGGCTGCGCCGGCAGGGAAGCCAAACAGCTTCACGATGCCATGGCTCAGGAACAAAAGAGCAGTAGCCACTCGGAAAATCGAGAGGATCCGTGGCGTCCAGGTCGTGATGGAGGAGGTGGTGGTCATTGTGGTGTCCTTTCGTGAATTTCAGACTGCGTTTTCGAGTTTGGCTCCTGCGAGCCAGCGATTGATGATGCTAGTGGTCGTTTCGCCGATGCCGTGCCCGACGCCCGCGGTCCTGGCGCCATGGACCTGATGTCCCGCGCGGCTGAGCGCGGCGCCGGCCTCGACCGAAAGGGTCGGCGGCATGACAGGATCGTCCCGGTCGTGGACCAGCAGCAAATTAGCGGGCTGGCTTTGTGAGGCGACCTCGGCGGCGAGCCGCCCCGCGATGGCGACTGCATGGCCATGGAAGTGTCCGCCAGCGATTGCGGCGAGCGTCATGATGGCGCCTTGGCTGAAGCCTATGAGCACAAGGTCGTCGCGACGCACGCCACGGTCCTGTGCGACCCGATCCAGCATCTCGAGTAGTTGCGGGACTGCGGCCTTTACACGACCGGGACGGTTCGCTTCTGTGATCCCAGCCACGGAGAACCACTGTCGGCCCAGGGCATTGGCATGGAACGGTTCGGGGCCGTCGAGCGCGACGACATCCGTTTGCGAGGTCAGCGGCTGTAGGGCGGACATCATGTCACGGGCGTTGGATCCAACACCGTGCAGAGCGACGATGAGCTTCTTGGTCATGCGGTTTCTCCAAAGGCGAAGGCATCCATGCGCAACACGCCGTGAGTGGTGCTGGCATGGAGATGCTCTGGAAATTGACCGTTCGCCGCGCCCATCGCGACGAACAGAGGGAGCAGATGCTCTTCGGTAGGGTGGTTGCGACGGGCGAAGGGAGCGCGTTCGCGATAATCGAGGACATCTTCGACTCTCTCCTGCTCCAGGGCGATCGTCATCCAGTCGGCGAAGTCATCGACCCATTGGGGGGCAGTCGCATGGAGAGCATGGTAATATTCGCGGAAGCTTGACAGGTCGTGGGTGAAGCTGCCGGATCCGATGATTAGCACGCCTTCCTCGCGTAATGGAGCAAGACGCTGGCCAAGTCGGTAGTGATAAGCCGCACCTTTTGATGTCTCGACCGAAAGCTGGGCCACAGGGATGTCCGCATCGGGGAACATGAGGCTGAGAGGTACCCAGGCGCCGTGATCGAGCCCACGCTGCGCATCCCGCTCAACAATGCTTCCATCGGTCGCGAGCAGTTCAGTGACCCGGTCTGCAAGCCAGACCGAACCGGCAGCAGGGTAGCGGATGCTATATAGTTGGGCTGGAAACCCGTGGAAGTCGAGTATCGTAGAATTGATCGCCGGCGCGTTGATCGTCGGCTTCGCTGCTTCCCAATGAGCAGATACAACCAGAATCGCTCTGGGCTGTTCAGGAAGTCGCGCGGCATAGCCTTCGAGGAAGGTGCGCGCCGGGGCATCGGTGAGGGGGAATGTTGGTGCCCCATGGGATACGAAAAGAGAAGGAAGCATGACTACCTCGCGATTTACTGTCCATGCTTATGGCGCATCCGAAATTGCTGAGAAATCCACTATTTATGGTTATTCGATATCCGTTTATGCATATAGAAATTTCTGGTCCCCTGGAGCGGCGCTCTTTGGTGATCAACCGACGGCTTCTGGGAAGAAGCTCTGGCAAGCATAATGATCGATGAAGGCACGCTGTGCGGCAGGCATGCCCTGACGCATGGCGAAGATCATGTGCCGGAGGCCATCTAGCGTATGCAAATTCGGCAGCACCCGCGACAATCGTCCGGATTCTATGTCGGCAACGCAATTCTGCTCGTGGAGCAGGGCTACCGATTAGGCGTCGGTCTTTCGCGTCATCACTGGCTTGATGCGCGCTGCGACCGCTTCCCATGGACGATGATCTTGTCGGATCGCTTGGGGTAGATGCGGGAGAGGAACGCATCGTCCGCGAACTCGATCGGGTAGGCCCATGGGCGAGACCGGCAAACTGGCGCGAGCTTCAAGGCTAGAAACTGGGCAAGAGTGCAGCGAGCGTTCAGGAGGGCCTCTCGCAGGAGGCAGCCGAGACGGCTTTGCCTCTGATGATCTGTGAATATATCCCAGCGCTTAGTTTCGGCGTACGCTTCTGCGTATTGAAGTCGACATGGATCATGCCGAAGCGACTACCATATCCAAACAGCCATTCGAGATTGTCGTGGCTGGACCAGACATGATAACCGCGCACGTCAGCACCCTTCGCCATGGCGCTCTTCATGGCGCCGATATGGTCGACAAGATATCTACAGCGTTTCCGGTCGTTCACCGCGCCATCGATCATTTCGTCGTCACCCGGGAAACCTGCGCCGTTCTCGGTGATGAAAACCGGTGGATTTCCATATTCGACGCGAATGCGGTCCAAAAGGGCGGTAAACTGGTCCGGGCGCACCGCGCCGTTATAGGCCGCATAGACTCCCTCGGGAATGAACATCTCCGCAGCATATCCGTTCGCTGCCGCACCCGCAGGGCGACGAATGAAGAGAGGCGAATAGAAGTTGATGCCGAGATAGTCGAAATCCGCAGCATGGATGGCGGCGGCGTCGCCCGGCTGCACGTCGATGTCGCCTCCCAAGGATGCAACGGCGTCGAGTACGTCGGCTGGATAGCTACCCTTGTACATGGCATCCAGGAACCAGCGGTTCATTACACCGTCTGCAAGTTGCGCAGCTTTACGGTCCGCGGGGGATGCTCTCTGGGCAGTTAGCGTGGGGAAGAGGGGGAGGGCGACACCCAGCCGGCCTGGATATCCCTTCGCATCGAAACTCTTCTTGGCAGCCGCAGATGCGAGCAGGAGGTGATTGAAGGTCCGCAAAGCGCCCGGCAGCTCGCTTGCCGGCGGCACGATCGCGAACGTGGCTTTGCCGCCGGCCATCCGCTGCTCGGCTAGCTGCTTCATCGCCCGCTCCACCAGCGGCTCGTTGACCAGAACATATAGATCGACCTGGTCGTGAAAGTTGTAGAAGATCACGTCCGCATAGTGACGGAACCACTCGATAGAAGCGCGATTTTCCCATCCGCCGGCCCGTGCCAATGATAGCGGCATGTCCCAGTGGTACAGCGTCAGCATTGGCTGGATGCCGGCGGCCTTCAGATCAGCGATGAATTGCCGGTAGTGTGCTATCGCTGCCGGGTTCGCAGGGCCAACCCCATCGGGGATGATGCGAGGCCAGGAAATCGAGAACCGATAGCTCGTCAGGCCTATCTGCTTCATGAGCGCGATATCCTTCAGATACTGCGTCCTGTCGTAGAAATTGATGGCAACGGCGCCCGACATGCCGGGGCCTGCGAGGTCCAGATCGTCGAGATAATGGTCCCAGACCGATCGCCCCTTGCCATCAGCAGCGAACGCTCCCTCCACCTGGTAGGCCGCCGACGCGGCACCCCAGCGGAAGGCCTCCGGCGCGGGCTTTGCCGAGACGCCACTGGACAGGGATGCGGTCATCGCCGCGAGCAGGAGGGGTCGCCTCATGGCTTAGGCTGTCCCGGCGGTGTGACGCTTCACCCAGCTGGCGAAGGCGTTGATGAACGAAGATATGAAGTCCTTTGCGGAACCGTCGACCAGGCTTCCGTCTGCCGCGAAGAGGTTGGCCGAATGGCCGAGATAGGCCTCCGGCTGCTGCATCGCTGGCATGTCGAGGAACACGAGGCTCTGACGCAGATGGTGGTTCGCACCGAACGCCCCGAGCGCGCCTGGCGACTGCGAGAGGATGCCCGCTGGCTTGCCCGCCCATACGCTTTGCCCATAGGGGCGGGATCCAACATCAATGGCGTTCTTGAGCGGGGCCGGGACCGAGCGGTTGTACTCCGGTGTCACGAACAGGATGCCGTCTAAAGGTGCGATTTCGCTGCGGAATCTCTGCCACGCCGCCATACCTGCATCTTCGAGTTCGGGATTGTACAACGGCAGGTCGCCGATTTCGACGATCTGCATCTTCACGCGATCATCGCCAAGTGCAATCACGGCGTTTGCAAGCCTTCTGCTGAGGCCGTCACGTTGCAAGCTGCCGACCAGAATGCCGATGTTAAGTAGTTCTGCCATATCAGTCTCCGTGTCAAAAATGCCCTAACGGGCGGTATCGAGCGCGATCTCTCGTCGAGCCGGCGCAACGGCCAAGGTTAACCGATGCGTATACCGCCTGTCAGGCGACTGGCTGGATCCGCAGGATCGGCTTGATGGTAACGCCGCGCTCGGAATCCTCGATCGCTTGGTTGATGTCCGCGAAATCGTAGAATCGCACCAGACGGTCGAACGGGAAGCGCCCCTGCTTGAATAGGTCGATCATGACCGGAATGAACGTCTTGGCAACCACGTCTCCCTGGACAATGCCCATGATGCGGCGGCCTGGGATCATAACCTCGTTGACGTTGAAGGCCACCTCCGTGCCTTCCTTTGTCGCGCCGACGATGCCGCAGGTACCGAAGATACCAAGGGAGTCGATCGCCTGGCGCAGGACTTCTGGTCGACCGCTCGCCTCCAGCGCAAAGTCGGCACCCCCGCCTGTGATTTCGCGCACCGTCTGGGTGGCGTCAACCTCGCGACTGTTGACCGTATGTGTGGCCCCAAGCTCTCTGGCCAGTTCGAGACGAGCCGGGTTCACGTCAACCGCGATTACGGTCGTTGCACCGGCAACCTTGGCAGCCATGATCGCCGCAAGTCCCACAGCGCCTGTGCCGAAAGCGACGAAGCTCGACCCGGCACGTACCTTGAGGGCGTTGAGTACTGAGCCGGCGCCGGTCTGAATGCCGCAGCCTAGTGGACCAAGGAGTTCCAGCGGCACGTCCTTCGGCACGCATACGACGTTGCGTTCGTTGGCGAGGGCGTATTCTGCAAAGGCGGATTGCCCGAAAAAGTGATCGTGAACGGGATGGTCGTGTTCATCTGTGGCGGAGCTTGTTCCATCGAGTCGTCCACCGCCGAAGTTGAGCGGTCCCATATGCTCGCAATGCGCCGGGTGGCCCGACTCACAAGTGTCGCAGAGGCCGCACGACATATAGGTCATAACGACATGGTCACCCGGCGAGATTGTGGTGACATCAGAACCGACCGCCTCGACGACCCCGGAGCCTTCATGACCCAGGATTATGGGAAGCGGAGCGGTGAAGTCCTGGTTCCGCACCACCATGTCGGTGTGACAGACGCCGCTCGCTACGACACGTACGAGCACCTCGGTCGGTCGCGGCGCTTCAAGCCTGACCTTCTCGAGCAAGAACTGACCGCCCTTCTCGCGCACCACCGCTGCGTTCATCGGATGGGCGTGGTCCAACTCCGCCATGTCATGTCTCCTGAATATCGACGACCGCACGCCGCGGCGTCCTCACAAACGCCACCTAAGCGCTCGATCAAAATTATTCAATGCGTAATCAATTTGACAAAGCGTAATTGTGTCCTATCTGGTCGGGCATCGAATGACGCTGCCGACTCCCGAAGCCGACGCGCCAGTCATTAGGTCGGCGGTGCCGCCGCTCATTTTGTGGAGAATGAAGATGGACGTACGTCTGGTGATCGATAACGATGAGGTGGAGGCTGGTTCTGGCCGCTGGTTCGAGCGCCGCAATCCCATCTCGGGCGAGGTGGTCACCCGCGCTGCAGCAGGCGACAAGAACGACTCGGTTCGGGCTGCCGAGTCCGCCAACAAAGCGTTCAAGAGCTGGTCAAAAACCGGCCCTAGCGAACGACGCGGGCTGCTTCTCGCTGCCGCGGATCGTCTCGAAGCCAAAAAGGACGATTTCATCGCCGCAATGGCGGCCGAGATAGGTGCGTCAGCGCTTTGGTCCGCGTTCAACGTGATGGGTTCAGCAGCGCTTCTTCGCGAGGCGGCGGGGCTGGTGACGCAAGTTCAGGGCGAGACGATTCCGACGGACAAACCCGGAACGCTTTCGATGACATTGCGCCAGCCCGTTGGCGTGGTGCTCAGCATCGTGCCATGGAACGGACCGATCCTGCTGGCCGCCCGTGCGATTGCCTATCCGATCGCCTTCGGCAACACCGTCATATTCCGCGGGTCCGAGACCAGTCCGCGGACCCACGCCCTGATCGCCGAAGCTTTCTATGAGGCTGGTCTGCCGGCAGGAGTGCTCAACTTTGTCGTGAATGCGCCCGATGACGCCCCCGAGGTCATCGACGCGCTGATCGCCCATCCGGCGGTGCGGCGCGTTAACTTCACGGGATCGACCCGCGTTGGTCGGATCATCGCGGAGAAGTGCGCCACGCAGCTGAAGCGCTGTCTGCTGGAGCTGGGCGGAAAGGCGCCCTTCGTGGTGCTGGATGATGCCGATCTGGATGGTGCGGTAAACGCAGCGGCGTTTGGCGCATTTCTCTACCAGGGGCAGATATGCATGTCGACGGAGCGGTTCGTCGTGGACGAGTCGGTCGCTGACGCATTCGTCGAGAAGTTCGTAGCGAAGGTGGCGACGCTTGCGGCAGGTGATCCCGTCGCGGATCCTTCGGTCGTGGTTGGACCAGTCGTTGATGCACGCTCGGGCGCGCGCATCAACGGTCTGATCGAGGATGCCCTCGAGAAGGGGGCGGTGATAGCGACTGGCGGAAAGGCCGAAGGCGCGGTGATGCCCGCGACGATCGTCGATCATGTAAAGCCTGGCATGGCGATATATGATGAGGAGACCTTCGGTCCGATCACCACCGTTGTACGCGTGTCGGGTGTCGACGAAGCCGTCCGGATCGCGAACGACACGGCCTACGGCCTGTCTTCAGCGGTGTTTGGTCGAGATGTCAGCCGCGCGCTGGTGGTTGCCGAGCAGATCGAAGCTGGCTGTGTTCACATCAATGGTGCGACGGTGCAGAACGAGGCGCAGGCGCCTTATGGGGGCATGAAGCAGAGCGGCTACGGTCGCTTTGACGGGCGGGCCGTCATCGACGAGTTCACCGAACTCAAGTGGGTCACCGTCGAACCATCCGGCCAGGCTTACCCGTTCTGATGGGACAGGCGCAGCCTGGCACAGGGCTGCGCCTCTTCCAGAGCAAAAAGATGATGCGCACCTCCTCACTCATCCTCCTGAATGGCTTCGCCCTCGCTGGGTGCGCCTCCATGCCGCATATCGTTGATGGTCCCCAGATGCTCGCGGCCGACGCGCCGCGAAGTGCGCGATCTTTGGAGGCGCCTGCGATCGACTGGCCGCAGGACGAGTGGTGGCGTCGCTATAGCGATCCGCAACTCGAAGCCCTCATTGACGCGGCACTGACGTCATCGCCGACGCTTGAGATCGCCACCGCGCGGGTGCGTCGCGCCGAAGCGCTTGTCGACCAGAGTCGGGCAAGCGATCTTCCGCAACTCAGCGTCAACGGCAGTTTCGCCGAGGCGAAGGCAAGCTACTGGAATGGCGCGCCCTACGCAGGCGTACCAAAGGGTGTGAACGACGCTGCGTCCGTTCGCGCCAGCCTGGATTGGAACCTCGACTTCTTCGGGCGCAACCGGGCAGCCATCGGTGCAGCGCTCTCGTCGGCCGAGGCCGCACGGGCAGAGGCCGCCCAGGCACGGCTGTTGCTCACGACTTCCGTCGCCGCCGCCTATGCCGACCTGCTTGGTCAGATGCGCGAGGCAGATCTCGCGGAAGACACGGTCGAAGTGCGTGAAAGAACCGCTGATCTGGTCCGTCGCAGGCGGGTGCAGGGACTGGAGACGCTCGCGTCTGAAGGGCAGGCCGAAAGCGCGCTCGAGACGGCCCGCCAGATGTCGCGTGCCACCGTAGAGGCGGCGGATCTCACTCGGCTGCGGATCGCAGCGCTGGTCGGCGACGGTCCGGACCGTGCATTGGCCATTTCCCGACCGACCGACCCGCAAGTGCCGACATTCGGCCTCCCGTCAAATCTACCCGCAGATCTGATCGGCCGCCGACCCGATGTTCGGGCGGCACGTTTCCGGGTGGAGGTCCGTGCCTCGCAGGTGGGCGTCGCAAAGGCTGGCTTCTATCCGAGCGTCAACCTCTCCGCATTCATCGGTCCCCAGGTGCTCGGACTTGGCAGGTTCTTCGATGCGGGATCCATCGCGGGAAATATCGGTCCGGCCATCAGCCTGCCGATCTTCCGCGGTGGTGCGCTGTCGGCCAACCTGCGCGGCGCGCGTGCCGACTATGACGAGGCCGTAGCGAGCTACAACGATACGCTTTTGCGCGCCTTGCAGGATGTGGCACAGGTCGCGACGAGCGAGCGAGCGCTGGCTGAGCAGCTTGATCACGCACAGAAGGCGCGCGACGCAGCGCAGGTGGCATATCGCGCTGCGACCGAACGCTACCGTGGCGGGCTGCTCAACTACATCGCTGTGTTGTCCGCCGAAAACACGCTTATCGCCTCGAAACGTGCGGTGTCTCAACTCGAGACCCGCCGGTTCACGCTCGACGTTGCGCTTGTGCGCGCGCTCGGCGGAGGCGCCTGATCCGTCTGGAGCCTATTATGACCGACGCCGCTGCATCCTCCACAAATCCGCCCCTCACCGTTGAATCAGAGGAGAGCGAACGCCAATGGGTCCGTTTCGTGCCATGGATGATATTGGTCCTTGTAGTTGTGGGAGTGATCCTGGCGACGGCCAACTGGAACCGGTTCGAGGCGAACCGATCGGTCCAAACGACCGACAATGCAACTATTCAAGCGGATTCAGCCGTGGTCGATGCCAAGGTCTCGGGGTACGTTCGGACCGTGAACTTCACCGACTTCCAACGGGTGAAGGCTGGCGACCTCCTGGTCCAACTCGACGATCGTGAGGCGCGGGCTGCTGTGCTGCATGCCGAGGCTGTGTTGGCCAAGTCAAAGGCTGTTCTGGCCAATCTCGATCACGAGCTTGATGCGCAGCAGGCGATCATTGCCCAGGCGAGAGCGGCTGTGACTGGAAATGCGAGCAAGCTGCGTCTCGCTCGGGCAGATCAGCGTCGCTTCTCCGCGCTGGCGGAATCCGGCGCAGTAACCGGTCAGGAGAATGACAGCGCCGGCGCGAACGCGACCGTGCTTGAAGCCGCTCAGGCTGGCAGCGTTGCTGCGCTCGATCTTCAAAACCGGCAGCTGGACGTGCTGCGGGGGCAGAGGGCTCAGCGCGAGGCCGATGTGCTGGCGGCGCAGGCTGCACTCGAGAGTGCGCGGATCACGCTTTCCTATACCCGGATCGTGGCTCCCACAGATGGCATCGTGGGTCAGCGGCTCGTCCAGCTTGGCAGCCTGCTCAGTCCGGGGTCAGCCGTCGTAAACTTCGTTGCCAGCACGCCGCCCTATGTGGTCGCCAACTACAAGGAGACGCAACTGGCGCGTATCGCCCCGGGGCAATGCGTCGACATCCTCGTCGACAGCTTTCCCGGCGAACGGCTCGTCGGGCATGTCTCTAGGCTTGCCCCCGCAAGCGGTGCGACCTTTTCGGCGCTTCCAGCGGACAATGCGACCGGCAATTTTACGAAGGTGACGCAGCGGGTGCCGCTCAGGATCGATCTTGCGCCGGGACAGGCGATCATCAAGCGGCTGCGCGCCGGCATGTCCGTAACGACGAGGATCGAAACGCGTGGGTGATGTCGCGACTGCTCTGCGCAGCCGTCATTGGCTGCCGGACGGAATGCTCACACGTCGTATCGGCTCTGTGGTTGCCGTGTTGCTTGGGACATTGACCACCAGCCTGTTCACCCGTGATTTCGGCGTTTCGCTGGCTGATATCCGTGGGGCATATGGACTGAGCGTCGACGAAGGCGCATGGCTCAGCACCGTCACCAACGCTGCCCAACTCCTCTCTGCGCCCGCTGTGCCCTTGTGCGTAGTCATGTTTGGACCACGACGAATCCTTGGCTGGTCGGCATCAGCGTTCATCCTGGTAACGGCGCTGGCACCGATGGCGTCGGGAATGATCGCCATATTCGTCCTGCATACCACGATCGGGTTCCTTCTGGGCTGCTTCGTACCGGCGACGCTGGCGATCGTTTTTGCGAACCTATCCCCCCGTTACTGGCTCTTCGCGCTTGCCCTCTATAGTCTGCGGTTGACGCTGGCATTGCATACAGGCGTCTCGCTCAGCGGCTGGTTCGTAGAGGATCTGGGTTGGCAGGCGATATATTGGCAGGCGACATTATTCGGCATCGCCTTCCTCCTCCTGGCGCTTGTAAGCTTCCCACAGCGCGAGATCGGATGGAGCTTGTTTTCACGGACGAACAAGGGCGAGGTGGCGATGTTCTGTGTCGGGCTCACACTCGTTTATGTAGGACTGGACCAAGGCAACCGCCTCGATTGGCTCGCGTCCGGAACGGTCGTTGCGTGCCTGACTGGCGGAATGCTTCTCGTCCTGGCTGCGATAGCGTGGCAATTCTTCTCACCCGTTCCGTTCGCCCATCCTGCAGCGCTCCTTCGTCGCAACATCCACATGCCACTGATAATCGTGACGCTGTTCGGCGTCACCAGTGGTGCGACCTCGGTGCTGATCCCGAACTTCCTGGCGGTCGTCGGTCATCTCAAGCCCGAGCAGTCCGGAGCAGCGCTTTGGGGCGTCGATCTTGTACAGCTCGTTGCATTGCCTGTGGCGATCTGGTCGATCCGACGGGCAGATCCGCGTCTCACCCTCGCCGGGGGGCTATTCCTCGTGATGTTGGGGTGCTGGCTTGGAAGCGGTATCGCACATGACTGGCGGGCGGGCGACTTCGTCACGATGAGCGTGCTGATCGGAATAGGCAATGCCGCCGTTCTGCTGACGATGATCGCGATGACCGTCGCGAATGCAGCGCGCGAAGAGCTTATCTCCATCGTTGCCTACATTCAGATACCCCGCGTCCTGGGACCAGAGCTGGGACTCGCGATACTCACCACTTTGCTGCGCAAGCGTGAGGCTGTTGCCTCGGTCCTTGTGGGCAGCAATGTCGAGCGGGTGCGGGGGAGCGCGCTCGACTTCCATATTGGTGGAATGGGATCTGTCGTTCGACGGGAGGCGACCGTCCTTTCCTATGCGGACGCGTGGACCTTCTGCTTTTGGGTAGCAGCGCTCGCGATGCTGCTCGCGATGTTTCTGCGGCGGACGCCCTCACACCCGCTCGTCAAACTGCCTCGTCCCTAATAAGGCGGTGCGCAAGGAGAAGCGTTTTGACGGATAAGGATGAAGCTGAAAGCTCGGGACGTCGGCGGGGTATCCAGTCGATCGAAATCGGGATGCGCATCGTCGATGCCCTTGCGGCCAGTGAGGGGCCGTTGCCGCTCAGTACCATTGCGCAGATCACCGATATGGCGGCTCCGCAGGTGCATCGCTATTTGCATAGTCTCATCACCGCTGGAACCGCAAGGCAGGATCCTGCCACGGGCTACTATGACCTGGGGCCTGGGGTCCTGCGTATTGGCCTTGCGGCGCTCGCCCGCACCGACGCATTCAGGATCGTTGACCGGGTGGTCGAATCATATGTGGAGACTTCCGGCCAGACTGTGCAGATTGCCGCACTCGGTCCGACCGGACCAACCATCGTGCGCATCTATCAAGGGCGTCCTGCGCTGTTGACGACCTTACAGGTCGGTGTTGTGTTGCCCCTCACAGCTTCAGCCACTGGGCGGGTTTTCCTCGCCTTCGCACCGCCTGCTGAGACTGCCGCAGCTATAGCGAATGAAGGCGGTAATGGCATGGACCGGGCGACGCTCGATGACTTGCGAGCCAGTATTCGTCGTGACGGCCGATCGGTGGAGACTGGTTCGGTGATACCGGGTCTGCGCGCCACGGCCTTCCCGATCTTCGATCTGCAAGGCCGGGCCATTCTGGTGGCCACGGTGCTGGGTCTCGCCGACAGCTGGAATGAGCAGATCGCGCGGGATGTCGAACACCTCGGTGTGCTGTGCACTCAGATAAGCGCGGAATTGGGCTGGCTCGAAGAACGCCACCGACCGGCCCTGGGGGAGGGCTGATGCACGCAAGCGCAGCTCCGATATTAATGCATTCCGGGCGTCTCCATCACTGTGCGGCCAGCTGCGGCCGCAGCGGTCGCGACCGTCCTTCACGCACGGCCGTGTCTATCGAGATCCTCCGGCGCCCGGGGAGGTTCAGCGTTGGATACTCCGGCCGGAGAGCTTGAAGTAGAGGCCATAACCATATGCTACCTGTTGAAATCGAAGACGACGGTGCGGTGCCGCGGCGTCGGCGTGGCCGTCCCAGGCAGTTCGATCCGGAGGCAGTCGTCTCAGCCGCTCGTAGGATATTCTGGATCAAGGGATATGAGGGCGCGTCCATAGAGGAGCTATCCGCCGCAATGGGGATCAGCCGCCCTAGCCTCTACGCTGCATTCGGCAGCAAGGAGGGGCTGTTCGACAAGGTGGTCGATGAGATCGCTGCCGAGAATTTTGCCTTCATGCGTCTCGCACTGGAGCAGATCTGCGCGCGCGACGTCGCTGCCCATATGCTTCGCGGTGCCATCGGAGTGCCGGATGGTATCGCTCGCGGCTGTCTGGAACTCATCGGCTGCGTTGCCGGCGGACCACAGGACATTTCCGTCCGCGCCAATGTTATCGATCGTAATGCCGCTGCGCGCAGGGCGCTGGCAGCACGGCTTGAAAAGGCGAAGCAGGAAGGGGACCTGCCGGCTGCGTGCGATGCCCAGTCAATTTCCAGCTGGCTCTTCGCGGTCATGCAGGGATTAATCGTGCAGGCGGCATGCAATGTCGATAGGGGTACGCTCTTACGGATCGTCGATCTGACCATGGCTACTTGGCCACCTCGCGATTGCGATCCCGGTGCCCCTTGCTGAGGAGGCCTGCCACATCCGTTTGCCGTGGCGGCGTCACCAGCCTCTGGTCGTCCACCTGGAAAGCGGAAGGTTGACTTGCCTGTCTGTCCACGTTCGGGCTCGACGGAAGCTTCATTCACCTTCTGCGCGGCATCGACACGGGATGTGGTCGAACGGGTAGTGGGGAACCGATCTTTTGACAGTATCATTTTGCGGACCAGATGTTCAGCCCGGCACGCACGCGCTTGGGGCAACATTCTCATGAACGCCCTCCGGAGATCGGTCTCGATGGGCGGCGCCGTCAAATACATATCCAATCAGCCCGATGCCACGAAGACGGAAGGGCGATCGGACCTGACCCTGTCGGATACCAAGGTTGGTGGCACCAGGTCAGACGGACGATAATGCGAAACCCATTTGTTCAGCGTCGACTTGCCGACCCCCAAATCCGACGCGACCCGTTCGCGCGGTAGCCCGCTGGTCAGCGCAATGCGTACAGCCTCCTGTTTGAACTCTTCACTATGCTTGATCATATCGTCGGTCTCCTTGAACGAGCCTCAAACTCTCAAGTGACCGGCACAAAACCGTTACAAGTCCAGATCGCCGGCCGTTACTACTCCGAACTGGGCTTCCTCAAACAAAGATTCAACGATCATTGAACTCTATGTCCGACTGCTTATCGACGCGCCGCCACGCAACAGGAGGAGACACCCGAGGGCCACCGGAGCTCACATCCGGCGCAGAATGCAAGGCGTTGGCCGCGCCGCAGTTATGTGCGGCACGGCCCGGATCAGCGATATTCCGGATTAGTTGAAAACCATACCGCCATCGATTATGACTGCCTGCCCCGTCATATAGTCAGAGTCAGGCCCCGCCAGGAACGATACGCAAGAAGCTACATCGCTTGGTTCCGAAACCCGCTTCAAGGTGATATTCTTGGCGAACTGTTCCATGCCCCATTCGAAGGTTTCGTTGTTGTTATCGGCCAGATCCTGAGCGACCTTCTGCATCATCGGGGTGTTGACGATGCCGGGGCAATAGGCGTTGACGGTGATGCCCAGGGGCGCCAGATCGCGCGCAGTGGTCTGCGTGATCCCGCGAACCGCAAATTTGGTCCCGCTGTAGACCGCGAGATCGGGATTGCCGACCTGACCCGCCTGCGAACAGGCGTTGATGATCTTGCCACCATGGCCGAGTGATTTGAACGCCTTGACCGCCGCCTGTGTACCCCAAAGCACGCCGCCAACATTGACGTCGAAACAGGCGCGGTAGATTTCGGGCGTAATATCCTCGATCGGCGTAATCGGCGCGACGCCCGCATTGTTGATCAGCACATCCAGGCCGCCAAGCTTGTCGATTGCCTCTTGGACGGCGGCGAACACCGAATCCCGATCGCGGACATTGACACTGACGGCGCAGGCCGTGCCGCCCGCTGCGTTCAGCTTTTCGGCCACGGCCGTTGCGGACGCCAGGTTGATGTCGGCGCAGGCGACGGCAAATCCATCCTGCGACAGGCGCAATGCGATCGCCTCGCCAATGCCCTGTCCTGCGCCTGTGATGAAGGCAACTTTCCCCGAAACCTTGGTCATGATCCTAATCCTTCTGCTTGGTTGAAAGAAACTGCGTGAAAGGCCGCCTTGGTCAGAACGACACCGATGTCTTGAGGCCCAGGGCGACGACATCGCGATTCTGCGAAATTCCGCCCGGATTGATGCCCCATTGAATGTTGGGTGTGATGCGCACGCCTGCTGTCGGGACGAAGCGATAATCCAATTCGGCGAGATATTCCGATTGCCTGATGCCGGGGAGCAAGCCGTCCTCGACGGCGATCCGGTCGGTAGTGCGCATGCGGCTGTTGATATGGGTGCGCGCGATGGCAAAGGCAATCTGGTCGTTTGGACGCCCGGCGAAAGTGCCGGTCTGGGTCATGCCCAAGGCGATCTGATTGTCGATCAGGCTGGTCTTGCGATCGAGTTGGGTGATGTTGAAAAACATCGATAGCCCTTGCTTGTCCAGCCCGCCGGGCGAAGCGGTAAGTTGTTGCGCCATTTCGAAATAGACGCCGTGGCGGCCACGATATGCTTTGCCCTCATTGCCCGAAATCGCGATGAGTTGGCCGTTGCTGTCGCGCACCAGATCGTTCGTTCGCGACGTTTCGACCCACCCGCCCAGCTTGTAATAGCCCGGCTTGTCGCCATCGAATGTCGGCGTCCACGCAGCCTCGAACGGCAGCAATATGCCAGTCGTACCGGAAAAGCCGAGGTTGAAGCCCTTGGTCGGATTTACATTGTCGGGATCGACCAGATAGCCGCCGATCTGCACATAGCCCTGCTTCCGGTCAGCGCCCAGATTGTAGCGGCCAACCGCGGCCCAATTGCTACCGGGCGCGGAAAACCAGTAGTTGATGCCGCTGTTGAAATTGCCCTGTGGCGACGCGCAGAATGACAAATTCTGGAAATCGCAGGAAAAAGCCGCAAATTCGGAGTTGGCGGGCATGCGGCCTATCTTCAGCCGGAAACGGTCGGCGTCGAAGGACTGTTGATACCAGGCCTCGACCAACCGGACGATCTCACCCCGCCCATAAGCCTCCTGCACCTGCTGGAGCATGACGAGGTCAGCGTTGACCGTCAGGCTGGGACCATGGCGGTAAAAGAGGGCGACCTTGGCAAGGCCGCCTTCCACCCCCGCAATCTTGTCCATGTCAGCC
The DNA here is from genome assembly GCF_003569745.1 of Altererythrobacter sp. B11. Taxonomy (NCBI): domain Bacteria; kingdom Pseudomonadati; phylum Pseudomonadota; class Alphaproteobacteria; order Sphingomonadales; family Erythrobacteraceae; genus Altererythrobacter; species Altererythrobacter sp. B11. The sequence continues at coordinate 2,566,040 of NZ_AP018498.1, read as the reverse complement.
GTCATTCCTACGATGGCTTGGCCGATCACGGTCACGTCCCGGTGCGACCCGCCGCGCGGGTTCCAGGCCAGTTCATTGCCATAGGCGACCTGAAAATCGAGGCCATCCTCATATAGTTGCGACCGCAAGCCGCCCCAGTCCCCCAATATGCCTGTGGTCATCTGAGGGCCTACGGCCTTCCCATCTTCGGTTTCCGGTTGCGGCAAGGCCGTGCCGGGGAGTTGGGTGTCGGCGGGATCGCCCGACGATGGTGGGGTCTGCGCATATGTGCCGCCAGCCAAAGTGATGGCAGCCGTCATGCTCGCGAGAAACGCGATCGATTTCATGGTCACTCTCCTAAAGAGGCCACGCGGGGCGAGAGCATCATGGCTCAAGCGATCTTGCGACGATCGTCTTTCGTCCGGCGTGTTGATCCGGCGCGGGGGCGGATGATGCCTATCATGCGTGCAACATCTGCCCCATCCTGCCCGGCTTATGTCTATGCAGGCTGATTTTCGCTCGTTTTTTCGAGGATAAAGCCGCGAAATCCATCCTGCGTGACTTGTTTCAGCGCCTCGCGATAGGCCGCAAGGCCGCCCATGTAGAAATAGATGGTGTTCTTCTTCCCCGGAATGTTCGCGCCAAAGATCCAGGATTCAGCCTTGGGGAACAAGGTCTGGTTGGCGATATCCTCGCATGTCTGGACCCAGGCTTCTTCCGCCTGCGGCTGCGGCTCCAGTGTGGCGATGGCGTTATCTTCCATGTAACCGATCGTGTCGGCGATCCACTCCACTTCGGCCTCGATCGATGGGGGCAGGTTGGTGAAGGGACCGTTGGGGCCAAGGACCATGAACATGTTGGGGAAATTCGCGGTCGCCACGGCCATGTAGCTGGTTGGGCCGGCCTTCCAGTGATCCTGAATCAGCATGCCGTTGCGACCGCGCAATTCCATGCGCTTGTAATTACCATCGACCGCATCGAACCCGGTCGCAAAGACCAGCATGTCGAGTTCATGTTCGACACCATCGGACGTGACCACGCCGGTTGACGTGATCCTTTCGATCGGTGTTTCTTCCGATCCCACATGGACCAGGGTCACATTGTCGCGATTGAATATCTCATAATAGCCGCTGTCGCACAGGGGGCGCTTGGCGTGGAGATCCTTGGGTTTCAGCTTGCGGGCGGTTTCGGGATCCTTGACGATCTCGTCGATTTTGCCGCGGATATAATCCTGCGCCGCCTTGTTTGCCGCTTCGTTCGTGGCAATGTCGTTGAACGTCTCGAACATGAAGCGGAAGCCGCCGCCCTTCTTCCAGGCCCGGTCGAAGATCGCCTTTCGCTCCTCGTCCGAAACGCTGAACGTCCCGATGTCGCTTTCCTCGAAGCCGAACGCCAGGGCCGAACCGCGCACCTGATCCCAGATCGCATCGAAATCACGATGGATGTCGGCCAGTTCTTCCTTGCTGATCGGGCCATTGCCGATCGGCACCGAATATTGCGGCGACCGCTGGAACACGGTCAGGTGCCTGACCTGGGGCGCCACCGCAGTGATGAATTGCACGCCGGTCGATCCCGTGCCGATCACGCCGACCCGCTTGCCTTCGAAGCTGGTTTCCGGTTGCCAGCGCGACGTGTGATAGACTTCACCTTCAAAGCTTGCGAGGCCTGGAATGTCGGGAATGTTGGTGGCGGCCAGCAATCCCAGGGCGGTAATAAAATATTTTGCGAGATAGGTTTCGCCGGCGTCCGTCGTCACGACCCATTTGCGCCGGGCATCATCGAACACGGCCGATGTGATGCCGGTTTCGAGCCGGATGTCCTTCATCAGGTCATGGCGTTCGACCACGCTTTGAAGATAGGAGAGGACTTCGGCCTGCGGCACATATTTGGTCTTGAATTCCCATTCCTGATACAATGCCTTGTCCCAGGAATAACAATAGACGTGCGATTCCGAATCCGACAACGCACCGGGATAGCGGTTCCAGTACCAGGTTCCGCCAACGCCACCGGCCTTGTCGAACGCCAGGACATGCAAACCATGTTCGTCGCGCAATTTTTTAAGCGCGTAGATGCCGCCAAATCCGGCGCCTACGACCACCGCATCCAGTTCGATTTCGGACGTAGCTGTGGCGTTGGGAGAAGTAGCCATTTCGATCCTCCAGTTATTTTAATCTTCGAATGTCTTTGCCGCCGTGCGCGGCATCCGGGTGGGGCGCCGCGTCAGCCGGCCTCCGCCATCATATTCTTGGCGATGATGATCTGCTGGATCTGCGTCGTTCCTTCGTAGATGCGGAACAGGCGCACATCGCGATAGAAGCGTTCGATCGCATATTCGCTGACATACCCGGCACCGCCATGGATCTGGACGCAACGATCGGCGACCCGGCCGCACATTTCGGTGGAAAACATCTTGGCGCAGGATGCCTCGGTGCTGATCGGCTGGCCAGCATCGCGCCGCTGCGCCGCGTCCAGAACCATGCATCGCGCGGCGTAAATTTCGGCCTTGCTGTCCGCCAGCATCGCCTGGATCAACTGATGTTCAGCGATGGGCCTTCCAAACTGGCGGCGGTCCATCGCATAGCGCAACGTGTCAGCCAGCATGCGTTCGGCAGCGCCCACGGCCAGGGCAGCGATATGCAGGCGACCCTTGTCGAGGACTTTCATCGCAGTCTTGAAACCGACGCCTTCGACGCCGCCGATCAACTGTGACCGGGGGACGCGCACATCTTCGAAAACGACGTCGCAGGTATGCGCACCCTTTTGGCCCATTTTATGGTCGGGCTTGCCGAGTGAAAGGCCGGGAGTGCCTCGCTCGACGATGAAGGCGCTGATACCGCTTGCTCGTTTGTTGGCGGGGTCCGTCCGGGCCATTACGCTGAAAATCCCGGCATGGGGGGCGTTGGTTATGTACCGCTTGGTCCCGTTGAGGATATAATGGTCACCGTCCAGAACCGCGCTGGTCTTGAGCGATGCAGCGTCCGATCCGGCATCGGGTTCCGTCAGGCAAAAGGCGCTAAGATATTCGCCGCTGGCCAGCCGTGGCAGATATTGCTCCTTCTGCGCCTGGGTGCCGTCGATCAGGATGCCGAGCGACCCGATGCCGTTGTTGGTCCCGATATAGGAGCGGAAGGCGGGGGAGGCGCGACCCAGCTCGAATACGATGCGGACTTCCTCCTCCATCGTCACGCCCAGGCCGCCGAATTCCTCAGGAATCGTCAGGCCGAACAGGCCCAGTTCCCGCATGGCCGCAATGACGGTCTCTGGGATCTCGTCCGTCTCGGCGACTTCATTTTCATGCGGGATCAGAACTTCGTCCACAAATCGACCGACCGTGGTGACGAGGAAGTCCAGCGTATCCTGATCTCTTATCATCTTCTCTCCTGGCGCCGCCTATGGGAGACGCTCTTAAAACTCGGGTGGGACGGGCCTTACCGTCCCACGGATTGTATCTGCGCCACCATCAGCTTGAGCCGGGGGCCGATGTCCTCTTCCAGCTTCTCTCTGGGCAGCTGAAAGCTGGGGCCACCGCAATTGAAGGCCAAAACGCCATGTTCCGGATGGATCAGGGGAACCGCCACGGAATTTACATCACGCGTCCATTCGCCGATGGACAGGCAATAGCCATAATCTTCATAGTCGCGGAACGCGCGATCGAGGCCACGACGGATTTCACGCCAATCGGTGTCGTGACGCTCACGAATATGGTTGAGCAGGAACTCACGTTCCTTCTCCGGCATCGCGGCCAGGCATGCGCGCCCCATCGAACTAAGATGCAGCGGCAGATAGGATCCGACTTGGCGACGCATGGTCATGTTCGCCTGACCGTGAACCACATCCAGATAGACCATCTGCAACCGGTCCCGTGCCGCCATCGCCACAGTGGTCTGGGCATGTTTCGCCAGATCCTCCATGAAAGGATGCGCCACCGCCCTGATCGAAAGGTTCGACAGCATTTGGTAGCCAAAGGCGAGTACGCCGACATCCAGATGATATTTGCCTGACGACGGTTGCCGCTTGAGGCAGCCCAATTGGGCGAGAGTATAGGTGAGACGCGAAACCGTCGCCTTGGCCAGGCCCGTCTTGGCAGCCAGATCCTGGTTACCCAGCAGGCTTTGAGAAGGCGTGAAGCAACGGAGCAATTCCACCCCCCGCGCTAAGGCTGTAACAAAGTTTCGATCTTTTTCGCCGTCATTTTCATTCTCCTCTTCCATGCCGCCAACGCTGTTCGTGCCTGATTCGTCGAGCGCGTTTCCCAGCTTTTTCGGGTCATTCAACTGCGCCGTTGCCAGCTTTGTGGTGTTCATCGTAACCCTCCGATTTATTTTGTCAATAATGCGGTACTATGTTCCGCTGTGCGGAACTATGATTTCGCTCGCGGATTGTGAAAAATGCGGAATCCTACCTAATATACTGATAATAAACGATATTACCTTCGCAAGTGCCGAAACTTTACAATCTCGCTGCAACGCCTATATTCATTCTGGTGATGAAATATAGTTCCGCTGTGCGGAATTTGCAAGATGGTAGAGGATCATGACAATCACGGCGAAACCCGAAATCCATCTTGAAATACGCGATGACGGCGTAGCAGTGATACGCATTGATCGGCCCGAGGCAAAGAATGCGTTGAACCTCAAGATCAGACGCGAACTGGCGGACATCTTCCACAGACTGTCTGGCATATCCGATGTCCGGGCCATCGTCCTGACGGGCGGGCCGGACATATTCGTGGCGGGTGCCGATATCGGCGAAATGGCCAACGCCACCCCGGTGGAAATGATCCAGCGCAAGGTCGAGCAGCTTTGGGGGGCAATCGCGTCCTGTCCCGTAGCCATCGTCGCGGCGGTCAACGGATTTGCCCTTGGCGGTGGATGCGAGTTGGCGATGCATTGCGACATCATCGTTGCGGGGCGCTCGGCCCGTTTCGCGCAGCCGGAGGTCAAAGTAGGCGTGATGCCCGGCGCAGGCGGGACGCAGCGCCTGATCCGCGCCGTCGGCAAGTTTCAGGCCATGCGCATGGCGCTGACCGGCTGCATGGTCGGCGCGGAGGAGGGCTTGCGGATCGGCCTCGTAAGCGAGGTGGTAGATGATGCGCAGACGATCGATCGCGCCATGGAGATCGCAGTCGACATCGCCTGCATGCCGCCGATGGCGGTGCGACAGATCAAGGAAGTGATGCTGGCTGGCGCCGATCTCCCCCTGGAAAGCGCATTGATGCTCGAGCGCAAGGCGTTTCAGCTCCTCTTCGACACGAAAGACCAGAAAGAGGGTGCGGCCGCCTTCATGGAAAAGCGCAGGCCGCAATTTACGGGGTTTTGAAATGAACAGTCGGATAGATACGGTCGGCATCGTGGGTACAGGCGTCATGGGCGCAGGTATTGCCCAAATCGCCGCAGCAGCGGGCATCAAGGTGCGGTTGTTCGATGCACGCGAAGGCGCGGCTGCTGCTGCATGCGAAGGGTTGCGTGCGACTTTCGACAAGCTCGTGGCCAAGGGCAAGATGGAACCCGATGCGGCGCAGACCGCGATGGCGCGTCTTTCACCAGAACCTGATATTGCCGCGCTTAAGGATTGCGGCCTCGTCATCGAAGCGATCGTCGAAAGGCTGGATGCAAAGCAGCAGTTGATCGCGCAGCTTGAAGACGTGGTTTCTGCTGACGCCATATTGGCGACCAACACGTCGTCGCTGTCCGTCACTGCAATCGCCGTCGAGTGTCGCCATCCCGAACGCGTGGCGGGCTTCCACTTCTTCAACCCGGTCCCGTTGATGCGCGTCGTGGAAATCATACCCGGTTTCGCCACCAGCGAAGGTACGACGCAAGCACTGTCGGACCTGGCCAAAAAGCTGGGTCATCGCGGCGTCGTGGTAAAGGACACGCCGGGGTTCATCATCAACCACGCTGGCCGTGCCTATGGCACCGAAGCGTTGCGTATCGTCGAGGAAGGAGTGGCATCCTTCGCTCAGGTCGATGCGATCCTGCGCGATGCGGTAGGCTTCCGCATGGGGCCGTTCGAGCTGTTCGACCTCACCGGCCTCGATGTCTCGCATCCCGCGACTCGTGCGATCTTCGAGCAATTTTACAGCGATCCCCGCTACAAGCCCTCCTACATCGCGGAACAACGGGTTGTCGCACGGGAATTAGGGCGCAAGACCGGCCGTGGATTTTACAATTACGGTGCCGCCGCCGCGTATTCTACCTCTACTCAGGTGACACCCGGTATTGAGGCCGCCGACTTACCAGCCGTCTGGATTGCGCCCAGTGCGGATTTTGATACTGCCGATCTGGCGGCGTTGGTCCGCGCCTGTGGAGGGGCGGTGGATCATGACGATTCCCCGCAAAGCGGTTCGCTCATCCTCATGGCACCGCTTGGCGAAGATGCCACATCGGCGGCACTGCGGCTAGGATACGATCCGACCCGTACCGTCGGGATCGATCTTTTTACAGGGGTGGGGACGCATCGAACTTTGATGGGGACGCCAGCGCTTGACGCGCGCTTCGCGGACGCTGCGCGGACGGTATTGACGCGCGATGGCGGCACGGTCACGTTCATCGGCGACAGCACTGGCTTCGTTGCCCAGCGTGTACTGGCCATGGTGGTGAACCTGGCCTGCGAGATTGCGCAGCAACGCATCGCCAGCCCACGGGACATCGATGACGCTGTGCGGATCGGCCTTGGCTATCCGAAGGGGCCGCTCAGTTGGGGCGACAGCCTGGGGGCCGACAAGATATTGACAATATTGACGCGCATCCATGCCCTGTCAGGCGACCCTCGCTATCGGGCCGGCCCCTGGCTGCGCCGTCGTGCCACGCTGGGGCTTTCGTTGCTTAACGACGAACAGCCCGGTCGGGTGAAGGAATGAACGTGGGTGCATTAGACGGCATACGCGTGCTGGACCTGAGTCGGGTTCTGGCAGGTCCATGGTGTGGCCAGATCCTGGCCGATCTGGGTGCGGAGGTCATCAAGGTCGAACGGCCCGGCAATGGCGATGATACCCGATCCTGGGGGCCACCCTGGATGAAGGACGATGCAGGCGACGCAACGACCGAGGCGGCCTATTATCTGGCCGCCAATCGCGGCAAAATGTCCGTCGCGATCGACATTTCCACGCCGGAAGGTCAGGATCTGGTGCACGAATTGGCGCGGAAATCCGATGTTCTCATTGAAAATTACAAGGTCGGATCGCTAGACCGTTACGGCCTCGATTATCAAAGTCTCGCCGCGATCAATCCCAGGCTCGTTTATTGTTCCATCACCGGCTTTGGACAGGATGGACCGCGCGCGGCAGAGCCCGGCTATGATTTCATCATCCAGGGTTTGGCCGGGCTGATGAGCATCACCGGCGAACGGGACGACCGACCGGGCGGCGGGCCGCAAAAGGTTGGCGTTGCGGTGGCGGACCTGATGACCGGGCTCTATGCGACCATCGCGATCCAGGCGGCGTTGATCGCGCGGCAGACGACCGGGCGCGGCCAGCATTGCGACATGGCGTTGCTGGACGTGCAGGTCGCGACGCTCGCCAACCAGACGATGAACTATCTTTCGTCGGGCAAGGTGCCGGGGCGGTATGGCAACGCCCACGCGAACATCGTGCCTTATCAGGTGTTTCGTGCCAGTGATCGCGACTTCATCATCGCCTGCGGCAACGATCAGCAATTTGTGGCATTATGTCGCGCGATCGGGCTGCCGGACCTGTCGGCTGACCCGCGCTTCATCACCAATGCGGATCGCATCGCGCATCGTGAGCAGTTGGACGGCCTGTTGAGCGAACATCTCGCCAGTGCGACCGCTGACGAATGGGTCGCCCGCATCCATGCGGCGCGTGTGCCGGTAGGAGCGATCAACTCTATCGCGCAGGCGCTCGAAGAACCCCAGGTGATCGCCCGCAGCATGAAGGTCCAGGTACCGCATCCGCAAAATGCGGCCTTCGAAATGGTGGCCAGCCCGCTCAAGCTATCGGACACCCCCGTCCAATATCGCGCGCCGCCGCCGATGCTGGGCCAACATAGCCATATGGTGCTGCGTGACCTGCTCGGCCTCGACGATGATCGGATCACTGCTCTCCGCGCCAACGGAACGGTAACGCAACACCCAGATTTCCAACAAGAAAATGAGGATATCCTGACATGACCAACAGCCAGTTCAGCCTTGATGGCAAAATCGCCCTGATCGTCGGGGGCGGCCGTGGCATTGGCGCAGGCATCGCCATGAGCCTGGCGAAAGCGGGCGCCGATGTATTGGTCGCCGATTTCGACGCCGACCTTGCTGGCGGCACCGCTGCCGAGATAGAGAAGCTGGGTCGGCGCAGCGCGGCCATCACGGTCGATGTGCGCGATCCCGCCAGTGTGCAGGCCATGATCGCGACCGTAGAACGTGACTTTGGCAAACTGGATATCGCGGTCAACAATGCCGGTATCGTCAGCCTGGGGTCGGTGGCCGAATTGACGGTTCAGCAGTGGGACGACCTGATGACGATCAATCTGCGCGGCGTATTCCTGTGCTGCCAGGCCGAACTGGCGCTGATGCGCAAGGGCGGTTCCGGGCGTATCATCAATACTTCGTCCATCGCGGGCAAGATCGGTTTTCCAGACCTTGCCCATTACACCGCATCCAAATTCGGCGTCATCGGCTTTACCAATGCCTTTGCCAAGGAAGTCGCGCGCGAAGGGATTACCGTAAACGCCTTATGTCCCGGTATCGTGGGGACCGGCATGTGGCGCGGCGACACGGGCCTGTCGGGCCGCTGGGCGCAAGAGGGCGAAAGCGAAGAACAGTCGTGGGAACGGCACCAGTCGGCGCTGTTGCCACAGGGCGAAGCGCAGACGCCGGAGGATATGGGGCAACTTGCCGTATTCCTGGCCAGCGCGCCACATGTCACTGGGCAGGCCATGGCCGTAGACGGCGGCTTTTCGCTTTGAGCGGACGCCAAGTGCCTTTGGAGGATTTTGAATGACATATCCCGACACCCAATTGTTCATCGACAACGTCTGGCAGGATGCCGCCGACGGCCGCACCCTGGCTGTCGAAAATCCGGCCACTGGCAAGGAGATCGGCAGGGTCGCCTATGCCAGCCGCGCAGACCTCGACCGGGCGTTGGATGCAGCAGATCGTGGCTTTGTGATATGGCGTGACTTCACGCCAGCCGCGCGCAGCGTCATCATGCGCAAGGCCGCAGCGCTGATGCGCGAGCGAGCCGACGACATTGCGATGATGATGACATTGGAACAGGGCAAACCCCTGACCGAAGCGCGCGGCGAAGCGCTCGCATCAGCGGACATCATTGAATGGTTCGCCGAAGAGGGGTTCCGCGTCTACGGTCGTCTCGTCCCGCACCGCAGCAATCTTTCGATACGGCAGATGGTGGTGAAGGATCCCGTCGGACCGGTCGCCGCTTTCACGCCCTGGAATTTCCCGATCAATCAGGTCGTGCGAAAGATTGCGGCAGGTCTGGCCACCGGCTGCTCCATGATCGTCAAGGCGCCGGAAGAAACCCCGGCCAGTCCCGCCGCGCTGATCCGCGCGTTTCAGGATGCTGGACTGCCCGATGGCGTGCTGGGGCTGGTGTTCGGCGATCCCGCAGAAATTTCGGAATATCTGATCGCCAGCCCGATCATCCGCAAGATCACCTTCACCGGCTCGACGCCTGTCGGCAAGCTTCTGGCTGGTCTGGCCGGTCAGCATATGAAGCGCGTCTCGATGGAACTGGGCGGCCATGCCCCTGTCATCGTGTGTGACGATGCCGACGTCGAGCTGGCCGCCAGGAGCATCGGCAGTGCGAAATTCCGCAATGCCGGGCAGGTCTGTATTTCACCCACACGGTTTCTGGTGCAAAATGGTGTGAAGCCTCAGTTTGAAAAGGCTCTGGTCAGCGTTGCGCAGGAAATAAAGGTGGGAGACGGCACCGCTGAAGGAATTCAGATGGGTCCGCTTGCCAATGCGCGCCGCCTTTCCGCTATGGCCGAGTTTCAAGACGATGCGATCATGCGCGGCGCCCATCTGCTTGCGGGTGGAAGCCGAATAGGTGAAACCGGTAACTTCTGGGAGCCAACAATTCTCTCAGACGTCCCGTTGGATGCGCGACTGTTCAACGACGAACCTTTCGGTCCGGTTGCCGGCGTTCGCGGTTTCGAGACCTTGGGCGAGGCGATCGTTGAAGCCAATCGCCTTTCATTCGGGCTTGCAGGGTATGCTTTCACCCGGTCGCTCGCGAATGCAGACCTTCTGGCTCGTCGGGTGGAGGTTGGCATGTTGTGGATCAACACCCCGGCCGCGACATCGGCTGAGTTGCCGTTCGGTGGTTTGAAGGATTCCGGCTACGGTACGGAAGGTGGTTCCGAAGCGCTTGATGCTTACCTCAATGTGCGATCCGTCGTGATCGCCAATGTCTGACGTCAGCTTGATCATGATGTCCCTTAATTCCAAAATTATCGCGCAAGGAAAGTCATGACAGAAGCATTCATCTGCGATGCTGTTCGCACGCCCATCGGGCGCTACGGAGGCATTCTTGCCAATGTGCGGGCTGACGATCTGGGAGCATTGCCGATAAAGGCCTTGCTGGCGCGGAACAGCGGCCTGGATCCTTCGGCTATCGAAGAAGTATATTACGGTTGTGCCAACCAGTCGGGCGAAGATAATCGCAATGTTGCGCGCATGAGCCTGTTGCTCGCGGGCCTTCCGCACACCGTCCCAGGCGTGACGCTCAATCGCCTTTGCGCGTCGGGGCTTGAAGCGGTGGGCTCGGCGGCTCGCGCGATCCGTTCTGGCGAGATGGAGCTTGCGCTTGCAGGTGGTGTTGAAAGCATGACTCGAGCGCCTTTTGTCATGGGTAAGTCGGATGCGGCTTTTGGCCGCTCGCAGAAGGTCGAGGATACGACAATGGGCTGGCGTTTCGTCAACCCGGCGCTTGAGGGCCTGTATGGCACCGAGACCATGCCGCAAACAGGCGAAAATGTGGCTAAGCAATATGGAATCAGTCGCGCCGACCAGGATGCTTTTGCCCTAAGAAGCCAGCAGCGGGCGGCAGCAGCTCAGGCGAGCGGATTTCTGGGTGAGGAAATTGTGGCCGTGACCGTGCCAGGGCGCAAGAAGGGCGAAACTCTCCAAGTCGCCGTTGACGAACATCCGCGCGCGGGCACGACAGCAGAGGTACTGGAGAAGCTGAAGCCACTTTTCGGGCCTGACGGCACGGTCACGGCCGGCAATGCTTCGGGTATCAATGATGGCGCAGCAGCAATGATTGTTGCGAGCGAAGCAGCGGTGAAGGTACATGGACTGACCCCACGCGCCCGCATCCTAGGTATGGCGTCTGCTGGCGTGGAGCCGCGCATCATGGGGATAGGGCCGCTTCCTGCATCGACCAAGCTGATGGCGCAGCTTGGACTGAGCATCGACGATTTTGATGCAATCGAGCTGAACGAGGCCTTTGCCAGCCAAGGGCTTGCCGTGATGCGTGGACTCGGGCTTCCGGACGATGCAACACATGTTAATGCAAATGGGGGGGCGATCGCGCTTGGCCATCCGCTCGGGATGTCAGGCGCGCGCCTTGCTATGACCCTTGTCCATCAGTTGGAGGCAACTGGCGGGAAGAAGGGGTTGGCAACTTTATGCATCGGTGTGGGTATGGGGCTGGCGCTGGCGATTGAAAGGATTTGATCGTGCAGAAGGTCCATGCCGAACATTAGAGGGACAAACATGCTCAGCCATATGCGGCGCGTTGTGTCGAACCAATCAGGATCACATGACGTCGTCGCAGGCTGATTGTCTTGAGATTGTACGCTCTTAAGAGCGCCGTACGCATCCGGTGAGGACCGCGGCTACTGACGGTTTGCTGGGGGATTTGGCATCTTACTTGCCGAGGAAGGCCTCGACGCCTTCTTGAGCGAGCACATCGCGGAATGCAGCATCGGCATCGCGGTCGGTGGGGAATAGATTGTCCCAGACCGTCGAGGTGCCGTGCTCGTTGACGACCTCGAGGGACCAACCACGTTCGGTGGCGAGCCGCACGATGTTGATGGTCAGCCGTACGCCCGCCTGTTCGATGGACCGGCAGAGAGAGGATTCAATCAGTTCGGGTTGCGGGTCAAATTCCATGCCGTGATGCTATGAGATCACGGCTCCAGCTTCAACGCTGTTGGTTTCCAATTCCATGGGAGCAGATCGCCAAGCCGATTAGCCGGATGACCGGCGATGCGGGCAAGGACGTCGGCGAGCCAAGCCTGGGGATCGAGGTCGTTGAGGCGACAGCTTTGAATGAGTGAAAACATGATGGCGGCGCGCTGACCGCCGCGATCGGAGCCGCAAAATAGCCATGCTTTCCGCCCGAGTGGCACACAGCGTAGCGCCCGTTCCGCTGCGTTGTTCGTGAGGCATACCCTGCCATCGACGAGGAAGCGGGTGAAGGAGTCCCAGCGCCGGAGCATATAGTTGATAGCCTTGGCGAGATCATGGTTACGCGACAGCTTGGCGAGTTGGGCGTTCAACCAGTCGTGCAGTTCGGCGATCAGTGGCGCGCTCAACTCCTGACGGGCGGCAAGCCGCTCCGCTGGTGTCTTGCCGTTGATACCGCGCTCAACGTCGAACAGGGCGTCCAGCTTCTGCACCGCCTCCAGCGCAATCGGATAGATCGGGCCAGTCCGCTCGCCGCGGCTCTTCTTGCGCGCAGCGCCCTCGACGTCAGCAAGTTCGAAGAACTTCCTGCGCGCGTGAGCAAAGCATCCTGCCTCCAGGATGAGACCAGGCTGGCGGTTGGGAGCGTACAGCTCGAAATAGCCCGCATAGGCATCAGCCTGCAGAATCCCGGACCAGGACGCGAGGTGCGCCTGGGGATGTTCCCCGCGCCGGTCGCGCGAATAATAGAAAACCACCGCCGGCGGATCGGCGCCGCCGAACGGGCGGTCATCCCGGACATAATCCCATAATCTACCGGTATCGGTCTTGCCCTTGGCCATGACCGGCACGGTGGTATCGTCGCCATGCACGCGCTCGGCGGCAAAGACATGGGCCTCGATCAGCCGAAAGATGGGCATCAAGGCGAAGGACGCCGCACCAACCTGATCGGCAAGCGTGGAGACGCTCAGCGGCACGCCTTCGCGAGCGAAGCGCTCCGCCTGGCGGTTGAGCGGCTGGTGCTGCCCATACTTCTCGAACAGCAGCATGGCGAGGAAGCTTGGCCCTGCCCAGCCACGCGGCACGACATGGAATGGCGCGGGCGGCTGCGTGATCTTCTCGCAGTCACGGCAGGAGAACTTCTCGCGTACGGTCTGGATGACCTTCCAGGCACGCGGGATTACCTCCAGCGTCTCGGTTACATCCTCGCCCAGCTTCGACAGGCGCATGCCGCCACAGGCCGGACAGGAACAGGGCGCCGGAACGACGACGCGGTCGCGGGGCAAATGGTCGGGGAACGGTTTTCTAACCGGCCTGTTGCGCTCAAAAGCGGTGACGTTCGTCGCCTTTGTCGCGGCGGTCTCGGCGGCCAGATCATCTTCGGCGGCGTCGGCCTCCAAATCTTCGAGCTCAAACTCCATCTGCGCAAGAAGCCGGCGGGTGCGTTCGGCGCTGGGGCCGTACTGCTCGCGCCTGAGCTTGGCGATCTGCAACTTGTAGTGCGAGATCAACGCCTCGGTGGCGCTCTCCCGGGCACGGGCATTGGCCAGTTCGGCTTCAGCGCTCGTGGCCCGCTGTTCGGCTTCATCGGCGCGCTGCGCACTGCGCCGTACCAACGCCTTGAGCGCTTCGATATCGTCAGGCAGGGGCGAAATGGCGGCGTCCACAACTTGGATGGAATCATAGAAAACCTCCCGGATGAAGCGGAAAATGCAGCCTCCGCCGAGAAAATCTGCGCCTATCCTGCGCTCTGTGGGCGCCAGCTATATTGCGGGTTCCGCCAGTCCACTCCGTCGAGCAGACAGGCCAGCTGTGAGCTCGTCAGCGACACCATGCCGTCCTTCGCGGCGGGCCAAATAAACTTCCCTCGTTCCAATCGCTTCGAATATAACGACATCCCGAGGCCGTCGTGCCAGATTATCTTCACAAGCGCCCCGCTGCGCCCGCGAAAGACCCAAAGATCGCCGGCAAATGGGTCTCGCGAGAAGCTTTGCTGCACCATTGCTGCCAAGCTCTGCATGCCGCGCCGCATATCTGTGTGGCCCATCGCAATCCACACCCGCGCGCCAGCTGGGATCATCGCAGGGCCTTGAGCGCTGCCGACACCAAGGCAGCTGGTGCCGACGCAGATATGCTCACGCGCCCTTTGCCACCAAGATCCACGATGATCACCGGCATTGCGGCCTGGTGCGCATTCTGCTGTTCGCCATCGTCAACCACCGCCTCGGCGAACTCCGTCAGAGCGGGCGGCTGCCGCAGCTTGTTGCGCCACGTGTAAATGCGCGCCGTGGAAATATCGTGCCGCCGCGCCACAGCCAAAACGCTGGCCCCAGGCGCAAAGGCTTCTGCCAAAATCTGGAGCCGTTCCTCGTCGCTCCAGCGCCGCCGCCGTTCCGGCCCGGTCATCACCGTGATCTGCCGCATCCACTGCTCCTAAGCGTGCTCTCGAGAGCGTTCTTAAGAGCAGGCCCCTACCTCACGACAAGGCGCGTCTCGCCGGATGGATACGATTCGCTGTCCGCTCGCCGCAGTGCAGTCAACACGCGGCCGAGGAATGTGCGCTTGCCTTCCAGCTGCGCAATCATGCCTGCAAGGCTCTTTTCCCGCCAGCGTGCATCGAGCCGCTCATCGCCGATGAAATGACGCAATATGTTGATGGGATCATAGCGGAGCACCCGGTGTGCTTTGCGTCCATTGATATCTGATCGAAGATATTCGAACAGTGCTCGCAGGATGTCGATCGCCTCGCGTTCCTCCCCTTCAGCGAGGCTCTGTGTGATATACTCCCGAAGCACAATAGGTGCCGCTGCAAGCTGGCGGCGCGAAGTGCCGTCATTGCGTCCAAGATCGATTACGTTTGCCACACGGCTTTGAAGGCAATGGAGGGGGTGCATGAGCCGGATGGCCAGTTCCGCCTCTTCACCTTCATGATCGTAGGGCAGGATGAGATCTACGACGCCCGCCTCAAGGCCGCGTTGGACGCCTTTGACGTGGGAAAGGAAGTCGATATAGATATCGATGCCCTGTACAGTCGCATGCACGATGGCCGTCTGGAACGTGGTATCGTCGGGTGATGGGGCGTCTATGCTCCCGCCAAGCCCTGCGGCCAGCTTTTCAGCCACGACTCGCTGTCCGAAATAATCGATATCCTTCGACGTGTAGGGTCTGAATTCCAGAAGTTCGGCCGCATGTTCCGAATAATATTCCGCCCAGAGGTTTAGTGCCTGACCGCCCACGACGAATGCGCGGTCATCATCGCCGAGGATTTTTGCTATGTCGAGTACCGCCCGAGGCGGGAGATGACCGTTCGTCAAATAGCGACGGAACCACGCCGACCTATCCGGGCGCGGCGGATCGGCAGGCCATCGAAGAATCCGTTTTGATGCGCAAGTTGATCCATCGAAACTGCGCCGCTGCGCAGGTCGCGATCATCCTGGTCGCGCGAACGCTGCTTTTCGCGCTGCCGCTCCAGAACATCATAATGGCCTACCTGCATCATGCTTCCTCAGATACGTGCGTAACAGTTTCCGGTCAATGAACGTACAGGTAACGACAAACTATACCGTTGAAATAACGAGTGAAAAATTCGCCTCGCTGTCTTCAGCGGACAGCGAGCGCGCGTAGCATATTTTCCGATAAAAATCAAGATACGGCAAGGGTATAAGTGCGGTCAAGCAAAACGCACATCGAACTGATTCCGAAATGCAAACGTCTCCTTGCACTGATACAACAGCTGCGCGATGCTCTGCCGAGAACCAAGAATATGGCTAGCAGCCACAAAGCTCGACCAACCAATCTCGCAACCTAGCTGAACGCAACGCGCCATGAATGGGAGGAGGAAAAGAAAATTGAAATAAGCATCTGTTAAATAAGGAGAAAATCAGTTTTTGCGGGACTATCCTTGGCTGCGGGCATAATTGCGGGCATAGATGTAAGACGCGCAGAAAAAATATCTTTATTTCAATAAGTTAACCACCAATTTTAGGCGCTGCCGGCCCACCACCCCTTCAGCGCATGCGCTACATGTGATATCAGGAAGTCCTTGTTTTCAAGGACTTCCTGACCACTCTTCTTCTCATGTCTTCTCATGCAGCATCATAGCTTCTCGCGAATCAGGGGGTATTTGGCGGGGTATCGAGATCCGAAAACGGGGTATCGATGACTCTCACTCACGCAGCGATCAGCGCGGCCCACCCGCGCAACAAACCCTATAAACTTGCCGATCGGCAGGGCCTCTATCTGCTGGTTGCCAGCAGCGGGACGAAATCCTGGCGCTACAAATATGATTTTGGCGGAAAGGAGAGGCTGCTCACGCTGGGGCGTTTCCCCGATATGGGCTTGGCAGATGCCCGGGCCCTTCACGAGGATGCCCGCAGGCTCATTCGCGCCGGCAAAGATCCCGTGGTCGAAGCCAAGCGCGAGAAGCAGACGCGGATTTCCGCGACAGAGGCGACCTTCAAGAAGATGGCAGAGATCTGGCTCGAGGAGCAATCGCCCCTCTGGTCGCCTGCCAACGCCAAGCGGATCAAAAACCGGCTGGAGAACGACATCTATCCCTGCTTTGGCTCTGTGCCGATCGCCAGCGTCGATGGATCAATGGTCCTCCACGCATTGCGCAAGATTGAGAATCGGGGATCGATCGAGACCGCCAAGCGCGTCCGCGGCTACATTCGCTCCATCATCAATCGCGCCAAGGGCGAAAAGCTCGTCGGACGTGAAGCAATCCACGAAATAGACGACATTCGCGAGGCCCTCAAGCCAACACCGCGCGGTCGCCGCATGCCAGCACTGACGAGCCTTTCGACGTTGCTGGATCTCCAGCTGACCGTCGACCGATCGACCGGCGGGCTGTTCGTCAAACTCGCTTCCCGACTACTCGCGCTGACCCAGGTTCGGATCGGTGTGCTGCGCGCCGCGACCTGGGACGAGTTCGATGGGATCGACTGGGCGCACCCGGACGCGCCCTGTGAACGACCGGTCTGGCGCATCTCGTCCGAGCGGATGAAACTTGAGGTAGAGGACAAGGGCAATGAGGCATTTGGTCATGACGTACCCCTGTCGACACAGGCCGTGGACACGCTTCGGGCGCTGCGGATCATCACCGGCAAATGCAGATATCTCTTTCCACACGCCAAATCTTGGCGCGAGCCAATGACGGACTCCGCGCTGAGCTCGCTCTACAAGCGCATGGGTGGGGGCAGGTTCAAGGGCCGGATGGTTCCTCACGGATGGCGAACGGCCTTTTCCACGCTCATGAACGAGCGCGCCGCAGAGCTTGAGCGGGACGGGGATCGAATGATCATCGACATGATCCTCGCGCATGTGCCGGAAGGCATGTCGGCATCGGAATGGGCATATAATCGCGCACGCTATTTCAAACCGCGTGCGGCACTCCTCCAGGTTTGGGCCGATATGATCTCTCGAAGCCTTCCCGCGCCGTTAATGCTGGTGGTCAGGGACGACGGTAGTTGAGCGGATCAGCGACGAAGTCCTCGATGTCGCTTTCGTACCAGCCGACACATCCCAGACCGATTTGCGTTCGCTTGGGAAAAGAGCCTTTGCTCTCTCGTCGATAGATAGTGGCTATCGAGAGGCCTGTCCGCGCCTTCACCGTCTTGATACGTAAAAGGGAATCTCTCCGGCGATCCTTGTCCTTCAGGATAGGAACGGCCACGGAGCCCGGTTCTTCCGGCAACCCGGCTGAGGAATCATTCATGCAAGCAGCCTTCAACACAAGAAGGTCTGTTCGCCGCCTCTAACATGGGGGGGCGGGCTTCTGATGCAAGAGGACTCTCGCCATGCCGTACGATCTCGCTCCCGTCGCTCCTGCTGGACTCATCCGCGGAGAGTGCTGTTGGAGTACGATCGGCCGATGAATAAGTGCGGATAGCAGGCAGCTATACGAGATGGCCAAGCGCTTCGGGCACTTGATAGCCCCATAGGGCATAGTGCATCGAGATCACATGGGCCATCGTCAGCAACTCCGGCGATCTATCCCCGATCCTGTGGCTCATGATGATGGGCGAGACACCATGTTCTTGGATCTCGCGATACACCACGTCGTCGACGCGAGACTTCTTCACCGACTCCGGAACGACGGACAATCCCTCTTCCGCCGCAACCAAGCCAATCGCAATCTGCAACTCACGTGCTTCATGGGCCACCTTCGGACGAATACCATGGTCCGCGAACAAGCCCAGCACTTGATCGGCGTAGCTAGGGCGTGGTTCGCGAGGATAGAGGATGAGTGGCTCAGATTGAATATCATGCAGCGAGAGGGCGCCCGCCTCGTCCGCCAAGCGATGGCCCGCAGGCAGCGCGACGACGAGATTCTCTTCTCGAAGAACAGTCCTCTGCACAGACTCATCACCAAACCGCACCCGCCCGAAGCCGACATCAATTCGGCCATCCTTCAAGGCGGCGATCTGGTCCAGGCTCACCATCTCTACAAGAGACAGTTCGACATCCGGCGCTGCTGCCCTAAAGCCGCGAATAAGTTGCGGTAAGCGCGCGTAGATTGTCGAAGCTACGAATCCCATAGTGAAATGCCGCTTCTCCGTCGCGGCGGCGAGCTGCATCATGGCGCGCAGGCCGTCCATCCGGCTGAGGATCTGCGAAGCTTGATCGAGCAGCAGACGTCCTGTGGCGGTCAGTTTGAGAGGACGGCTTGATCGGTCCAGCAATTCGGTGCCGACTTCCCCCTCCAGGATCTGAATAGCCCTGCTCAACGGCGGCTGCGCGATATGAAGTCGTTCGGCGGCACGATTGAAATTCCGCTCTTCAGCGACCGCAACGAAATATCGGAGCTGGCGCAGGTCCATAAGATACCCCCAAGGTATGAAGGCCAGACCCTAATTGTCTTTGCGACCGCTGACAACAATCCATATCACCGAAAATGGAGAGCCGGTTGAAAGGATGATTTGGGCGATGATCGCCGTAAAAGGTATCGAAACGTGCATCGTCGATCTTCCGACCATCCGACCGCATATTCTGGCGATGGCAACTATGCATCACCAGTCTATCGTCCTCGTCAGAATCCATACTTCGGATGGTCTTGAAGGAATTGGCGAAGGCACTACTATAGGGGGTGCCAGCTATTGTGACGAAAGCCCTGAAAGCATAAAGGTCGTCATCGATACTTACATCAAGCCGCTATTACTAGAGACCGGCTTGACCGGTGTCGGTGCCACCATGGCGATGATCGGTAGGCTCGTTTCGGGCAATCACATCGCCAAATGCGCGGTCGAAACCGCCCTTCTCGACCTTGAGGGAAAGCGTCTCGGTGTCCCGGTGTCGGCATTGTTAGGCGGCGGACGCGTCCGCGACAGCTTTCCAGTCGCATGGACATTGGCGAGCGGCGATACCGCGCGCGATATCGAAGAAGCCGAGGAGATGCTGGAGGCGCGCCGCCACGCGATCTTCAAGCTTAAGATCGGCAAGCGCTCGGTTCGCGAGGATGTCGCTCATGTCGCGGCGATCAAACAAGCCCTCGGTGATCGCGCCAGCGTCCGCGTCGATGTCAATCAAGGCTGGACGGAAATTCAGGCCGATACCGGAATGGGCCTGCTCAGTGAGGCCGGCGCCGATCTCGTCGAGCAGCCTGTCGGGCGCTACGCCACTGCCGCGATGACGCGGCTTTCCGCCCGTCACTCCATTCCTATCATGGCCGATGAAAGCCTTCATGGCCCTGAATCCGCGTACACGGTCGCGTCCAAAGATGCTGCCAAGATATTCGCAGTGAAGATTGCCCAGTCGGGTGGCCTCCTGCCGGCGCAGCGTGTCGGCGCGATCGCCGACGCCGCCGGGATCGGTCTTTACGGTGGTACGATGCTCGAGGCCTCGGTTGGCACGGCGGCCTCGGCGCATCTATTCGCCACATTCCCTCGCTTGGACTGGGGCTCGGAATTGTTCGGTCCCTTGCTTCTCACTGAGGAACTGCTCGAACAACCGCTCCTCTACCGCGATTTCGAACTGCACGTCCCACAGGGGCCAGGCCTCGGGATTAACCTCGACGAGGAGAAGGTCTCCCATTTCCGGCGCGATCGCACTGCTCCCGTGCTCCACGCGGTCGGATAGGAAAGGGGACAGAACATGCTCTTCATGGTGGAAATGGACGTGAACATCCCGCTTGGTTTCGATCGGGACGAGGCGGATCGACTCAAGGCCGCCGAGAAGGCGCGCTTCCAGGAGTTTCAGAAGGTAGGCACTTGGCGTCATATCTGGCGCACGGTAGGTCAATACGCGAATGTGAGCATCTTCGATGTCGCGAGCAACGCCGAGTTGCATGACTTGCTCATCACCCTTCCCCTGTACCCCTTCATGACGATGAAAATCACGGCGCTCTGTCGCCATCCGTCCTCGCTGCATGAGGACGACCGTTAACTGCGCCGTGCGCTATAATTGCGAGGAGAGAATTGGATGGATGCGAGCTTTGTAAAGACCTCCGAGGTCCAGACCCTCCTGGATCGGGCGACCGGCCAGGATCAGGAAGGCGGAAATCCCCGGCTCAAAACTATCTTGCGCGACATACTCGAGGCGACCGCCGAGATCATCGTGCGCCACGATATCAGCGAGAGCGAGTTCTGGGGCGCGGTCAATTTCCTCTCGCAAGGCGCGTCCGAGTTCGGGCTGATAGTTCCAGGTGTTGGCCTAGAGCACTTCATCGACCTGTTTCTCGACGCTAAGGACAAAGAAAAGGGCCTTACGGGCGGCACGCCCCGTACGATCGAGGGTCCGCTCTATGTTGCTGGAGCGCCGCTTGTTGAAGGTGAGGCGAACCTCACGAAGGACGCTGACGACACTGAAACGCTGCGTATGAACGGCCAGGTGCGCGGACCTGATGGTGAGCCGGTCAAGGATGCGATCCTGCATGTGTGGCACGCCAATTCGCAAGGCTGGTACTCCCACTTCGACCCGACTCGCGAGCAGACTCCTTTCAACAATCGCGCGCGGATCAAACTGGACGGGGATGGCCGCTACGCCTTCCAGTCCAAGATGCCGCAAGGCTATTCCGTACCGCCCGATGGCCCGGCCGACAGGCTGCTGAAGGCACTTGGTCGTCACGGTAATCGCCCGGCGCATGTCCATTTTTTCATCGAAGCGCCTGGCTACAGGAAGCTGACCACTCAGATCAATTTCGGGGATGATCCGTTCGCAGCCGACGACTTTGCGTTCGCCACGCGCGAGGGGCTTCTCCCTGTGCCCAACCGTCAGGGCGAGATCGCTTATATCGCGTTTGATTTCGAGCTTCAGCGTGCGGCCGGGCAGGGAGAGGAAGGTTTCTCCGCCCGCACCCGCGCCGCGGCATGACGAGCCCGCTAGGATAGGAGACAGTTGCATGTCGAACATTATGCGTGAGCGGCTCGAAACCGCAGTGATCGAGGACAAGGAGCGCGGTATCTTTCGCTGTCGCCGTGACATCTTCACGGATGAGGATCTGTTTGAACTTGAGATGAAGCACATCTTCGAAGGCAATTGGGTGTTCCTCGCCCATGAGAGCCAGATTCCTGAGTCCAATGACTATTTCACGACGTTTATCGGCCGCCAGCCAATCGTCATCACGCGGGACAAAGGCGGTGAACTGCACGGCCTGGTCAATGCCTGCGCACACCGCGGGGCAACTCTGTGCCGCCGCAAGCATGGCAACAAGGGCAGTTTCACCTGTCCGTTCCATGGTTGGACCTTTAGCAATAACGGCAAGCTCCTCAAGGTGAAGGATGGCAAGACCGGCGACTACCCGGCGAGCTTCAACACCGATGGTTCGCACGATCTGACACGACTCGCTCAGTTTGCGAACTATCGCGGCTTCCTCTTCGGGAGCCTGAATCACGATGTTCAACCTATCGAAGAATATTTGGGGTCGACCCGCGTCATCATTGACCAGATAGTTGACCAGGCACCTAAGGGACTTGAAGTTCTACGTGGTAGTTCATCCTATGTCTTTGAGGGCAACTGGAAGCTCCAGATGGAAAATGGGGCTGATGGTTATCACGTCAGCTCCGTCCACTGGAATTATTCCGCCACCATGGGACGGCGCAACTATGAGGCAGCCGGCACCCGGACAGTCGATGCCAATGGTTGGTCCAAGAGCCAGGGCGGCGTTTACGCCTTTGATAATGGTCACATCCTCTTGTGGACCAAAACCCTCAACCCGGAGGTTCGCCCCATTTACGCCCACCGTGGGGAACTGGAAAAGCGTCTAGGCAGCGAGCGCGCTGAGTTCATCGTATCGCAGACGCGAAACCTGGGCCTCTATCCTAATGTCTATTTGATGGACCAGTTCTCCACCCAGATCCGAGTGGTGCGTCCCATAAGCGTCAATAAGACCGAGGTCACTATCTACTGTTTCGCACCCAAGGGAGAAAGTTCGGACGAACGTGCTCTTCGCATCCGGCAATATGAAGACTTCTTCAACGTGAGCGGCATGGGCACCCCCGACGATCTGGAGGAGTTTCGGGCCTGTCAGTCGGCTTATGAAGGAGCCGGTAATCTTTGGAACGATCTAAGCCGGGGGGCTGTCCACTGGGTGGAGGGGGCCGACGACAATGCTCTAGCCATGGGGCTGAAGCCGACCCTCAGCGGTCAGCGGAGCGAGGACGAGGGCCTTTTCGTACGGCAACATGAATATTGGGCGAAAACCCTGATCAAAGCGCTGGCCGGTGACGGCGGCGATGGCGACCGCGGCGGCAAAGTCTCGCCCCTGTTGGGAGTGGCGGCATGACCGCGCTACTCGAGCACAACCTGACGCGCGACGACATCACGAGTTTCCTCTATCGGGAGGCTCGCCTTCTTGATGATCGCGAGTGGGATGAGTGGCTGACCTGCTATTCACCGCACGTCGAATTCTGGATGCCAGCATGGGATGATGATGACAGACTGGTGGAGGATCCCCAGCAGCACATCTCCCTCGTATATTACCCCGACAGGGATGGTCTGGAGGACCGAATATTCCGCATCAAGACCGAGCGATCGGGCGCGAGCACTCCCGAGCCGCGGACAAGCCACAATATCTCAAATATTGAGATAATTGCGGAGCGTGTCGGCGAGATAGACCTACGGTTCAATTGGCACACGCTGAGCCATCGTTACAAAGTAACCGAAAGCTTCTTCGGTACATCATACTACACGCTCGAAACAGGTGATGCTGCGCCGCTCATCCGGCGGAAGAAGATCATCCTGAAGAACGACTATATCCGGCAGGTTATCGACATCTACCACATCTAAAGCACAGCCTGGAGAGGTCGTATGGATTATCGTATCGCACTCAATTTCGAGGACGGCGCTACGCGCTTTATCGACTGCAAGCCGGCTGAGAGTGTGCTGGACGCGGCGTATCGACACAAGATCAACTTGCCGATGGATTGTTCGGACGGTGTTTGCGGGACATGCAAATGCCGGTGCGAAGAGGGCGAGTATGACCTGGGGGACGACTATGTCGAGGATGCGCTGAGCAAGGATGAAGCGGCAGAGCGGATGGTCCTGACTTGCCAGATGCGACCCTCGAGCGACTGTGTCTTGGCTGTCCCAGTGCCATCGTCAGCCTGCAAGGTGAAACCAGCCGAACATGCGGGCACGGTCAGCTTGGTAGAAGGCATCTCGAATTCGACCTTCCTCCTTGGGGTGACGCTCGACGATGTGAGCGCCCTCCACTTTCTGCCGGGGCAATATGTGAGCCTCAATGTACCGGGAACGTCGCAGAGCAGGGCGTATTCCTTTAGTACCGCCCCAGGATCCAAAGAGGCGCGCTTTCTTATCCGCAATGTGCCGGGCGGCCTCATGAGTGGATGGCTGTCGCGGGAAGCGGCGATCGGACAGCGCATGAGCTTCGTCGGACCCAACGGGAGTTTCTTCCTTCGTCCAGTTGAGCGGCCCATTCTCATGCTCGCGGGCGGAACGGGTCTTGCCCCTTTGCTCTCAATGCTGGAAGTGCTGGCCGATCGGGGTTGCACGCAGCCTATCCATCTCATCTACGGGGTGACGACCGATGGTGACCTCGTTGAAACGGCGCGCATTGAGTCCCTCGCCGAGCGACTGCCGACGTTCAGTTGGGCAGGTTGCGTTGCCGAAGAGGCAAGCAACCATCCCCTGAAGGGGTATGTAACCCAGCATCTAAGCGATGCACATCTAAACGGTGGCGATAGCGACATCTATCTTTGCGGCCCGCCGCCGATGGTCGAGGCCGTGCGCATTTTCCTTCGCGACAAGGGCGTGACGCCCGCACATTTCCATTACGAAAAATTCACGCCAAGCGAGACGGTGGTGGCATGATCTTCCACGGTCGATTCGCCGGCAAAGCCATCGTCGTAACGGGCGCTGCCCAGGGCATTGGGCAGGCGGTCGCCGAGCGCATGGCGGCTGAGGGCGGGCGG
The DNA here is from genome assembly GCF_003569745.1 of Altererythrobacter sp. B11. Classification (NCBI taxonomy): domain Bacteria; kingdom Pseudomonadati; phylum Pseudomonadota; class Alphaproteobacteria; order Sphingomonadales; family Erythrobacteraceae; genus Altererythrobacter; species Altererythrobacter sp. B11. The sequence continues at coordinate 2,541,588 of NZ_AP018498.1, read as the reverse complement.
GTGTTGTTCGTCGATCGAGCTGATTTCGTGACTGAGGTGGCGAGCCGAGCGACGGGTGAGGCGACCGGTTTCTGCGCTGACCTTGAAACCTATGAAGGGGCGACACAAGCGATAGCCGCCGCAGCGGATAAGTTTGGCGGGATCGATGTCCTTGTCAACAATGTCGGTGGAGCGATCCGCATGCGGCCTTACGCCGAGTTCGAACCTCCGCAGATCGAGGCCGAGATCCGTCGATCGCTACTGCCGACCTTATGGTGCTGCCATGCGGTGCTGCCCTATATGCTGGCAGCCGGGGGCGGCTCGATCGTCAATGTTTCGTCCAATGCGACACGCGGGATACACCGTGTGCCCTACTCGGCGGCCAAGGGCGGTATCAACGCTTTGACCCTTTCGCTGGCAATGGAATATGCTGACAGGGGTATTCGTGTGGTCGCGACTGCACCTGGGGGCACCGAGGCCCCGCCGCGCCGGATTCCACGCAATGCTGCCGGCGACACTGCCGCGGAGCAGGGTTGGATGGCGGATGTGGTCGAACAGGTGAAGAGCTCGAGTTTTCTGAAGCGATATGGAACCTTAGAGGAGCAGGTGGCGCCGATCCTGTTCTTGGCCTCGGACGAGGCAAGCTATATCACCGGATCGGTTCTACCCGTGGCTGGCGGCGACCTTGGCTGAGTCGGGCGCCATGAAGACTGCGATCGTTGTTGGCGCGACCTCCGGCATCGGCGTCGGCATCCACGTGAATACGCCGATCGTGGTACCGCCGCCCCATTTTTACGCGAAGCAGGCCGCAAATCATGCCGGCCAGTCGGTCGTTTGCCGGCTCTTAAACTGCACGCCGAGCCCATTAGGAAGGTTGCAAATCTAGATGTCGTCCAAAATCTACACTTCACCAGCCGCGGCGCTTGAGGGCTTGCTCTTCGACGGCATGACGATCATGTCTGGAGGTTTTGGCCTCTCCGGCAATCCGGAAAGCTTGATCCCGGAAATAAGGGCGTCAGGCGTACAGAACCTCACCGTCATTTCGAACAACGCCGGCGCAGATGGCTTTGGCTTGTGGATGCTGCTCGAAAGCCGGCAGATACGCAAGATGATCGCCTCCTATGTGGGCGAAAACAAATTGTTCGAAAGCCAGTACCTTTCCGGCGAGCTCGCGCTAGAGCTCAACCCGCAGGGAACGCTCGCCGAACGCATCCGCGCCGGCGGCGCCGGCATTCCCGCTTTCTATACTAAGACCGGGGTGGGGACCATCGTTGCTGAGGGCAAACCCATCGAGACCTTCGAAGGCCAAGACTATGTTCGTGAGACGTGGCTGCGCGCCGACCTCTCCATTATCAAGGCGTGGCGAGCGGATCCGGCGGGCAATCTCATGTTCCGCAAGACTGCGCGCAACTTCAATCCGAACATGGCAACAGCCGGCAAGGTCACTGTCGTCGAGGTCGAGGAGATCGTCGAGGCGGGCAGCTTCGATCCCGACTGCGTCCATACGCCCGGCATCTATGTCGATCGAATTGTGTCGGCCACCATCAATGAGAAGCGGATCGAGAAGCTAACGACCCGCCAGAGGGAAATCGTATGATGGGCTGGACACGGGAAGAAATGGCGGCCCGCGCGGCAAAGGAACTGCAAGACGGCTTCTACGTCAATCTCGGCATCGGCATACCCACCCTCGTCGCCAACTATGTACCTGCGGGCATTAATGTGACGCTCCAATCGGAGAATGGCATGCTGGGAATCGGGCCCTTCCCCTTCGAGGGAGAGGCGGACCCCGACCTTATCAATGCGGGCAAGCAGACTATCACCGCGCTCGCGACGTCCAGCTTCTTCTCTTCGGCAGACAGCTTCGCGATGATTCGTGGCGGCCATATCGACATGGCGGTGCTGGGCGCGATGGAGGTTGCCGCCAATGGCGATCTCGCAAACTGGACCATTCCAGGGAAGATGATGAAGGGTATGGGCGGCGCCATGGACCTGGTCGCGGGCGTCAAGCGTGTGGTCGTCGTCATGGACCATGTGTCCAAGAACGGCAGTCCGAAACTTCTTCATGCCTGCAGCCTGCCACTGACCGGCCGTCAGGTCGTCGACCTCATCATTACCGACCTGGCTGTCCTCAGCGTCGATAAGGCCAACGCCGTGCTCGGCCTTGTCGAGCTGGCGCCCGGTATCAGCGAGGAAGAGGTTCGCGCTAAAACCGAGGCTCCAATCGCCGAAGTCGCCGCCCTATGAGTCAGGCATTCATCTGTGACGCAATCCGCACGCCGATCGGGCGGTTGAACGGTTCCCTGGCCAACGTTCGCACGGACGATCTCGCCGCGCTGCCGATTCGGGCGCTGGTCAAACGGAACCCCAGTGCGGATTGGGGCGCGTTAGATGACACGATCATCGGCTGCGCGAACCAATCGGGCGAGGATAATCGCAATTTGGCGCGCATGGCGGTGTTGCTGGCCGGCCTGCCGGAAACGGTGCCGGGTATGACTGTCAATCGGCTGTGTGGCTCGGGCCTCAATGCGGTAGGTATTGCCGCGCAAGCTATCCGATCAGGCGACGCGGATTTCATCATTGCCGGCGGAGCGGAGAGCATGACGCGCGCGCCCTATGTCCTCGGCAAAGCGGACAGCGCTTTCGGCCGCGACCAGAAGATCGAGGACACGACGCTTGGCTGGCGCTTCGTCAACCCTGCGATGAGAGCGGCTTATGGTGTCGACACGATGCCACAGACCGGTGAAAATGTCGCCGAACAGTGGAACGTCAGTCGCGAGGACCAGGATCTGTTCAGTCTCAGGAGCCAGGAAAAGGCGGCAGCCGCGCAGGCTTCGGGGCGTCTCGAGGCGGAAATCGTGGCCGTTTCCGTTCCTCAGAAGAAGGATGAGCCCATCCTGTTCGCTGCGGACGAGCATCCACGGGCGACGAGCCTAGAGGCGCTAGTCAAGCTGAAGCCTGTCGCGAAGCCCGGGGGCACGGTGACGGCGGGCAACGCATCCGGCCTCAACGATGGCGCGGCCGCGATGCTGGTCGCATCCGAGACCGCCGCGAAGCGCTATGGCCTCACCCCGCGCGCCCGGATCGTCGCCATGGCCTCGGCCGGCGTCGCGCCGCGGATCATGGGCGTGGGGCCGGTCGAGGCCGCGAAGCGGCTGTTCTTGCGCACGGGCCTCACAATAGCGGACATGGATATCATTGAGCTCAATGAAGCCTTTGCGAGCCAAGCCATCGCCACTCTGCGAGACCTCGGTGTCGATCCGATCAACGACGCACGTGTCAATCCCAATGGGGGTGCCATCGCACTAGGCCATCCCCTCGGAATGTCGGGTGCACGCATCACAATGTCAGCTGTCGAAGAACTTCACCGCACTCGTGGACGCTTTGCGCTCGCCTTCATGTGTATCGGCGTCGGACAGGGCATCGGCATCATCCTGGAGCGCATCTGATGACCGAGACAATCACGATGGGCGATGGCACGCATATCGCCTACCGGCTAGACGGACCCGAGGATGCGCCCGTCCTGCTCCTTTCGAACTCGCTCGGTACGAACATGCAAATGTGGGCGCCACAAATAGCGGCCTGGAGCGTCGACTTCCGCGTGCTTCGCTACGATCAGCGCGGCCATGGTGCGTCCGATGGGCCGGTTGGAGCCTATTCGCTCGATCGCTTGGGGCGCGATGTGATCGAACTTCTCGATGCGCTCTCCATTCAAACCATCGATTTCTGCGGCTTGTCGCTGGGCGGGATGACCGGGCAATGGCTCGGCATCCATGCATCGGAGCGCATTCGGACGCTGGTTCTTGCCAACACGGCAGCCTACATGGGCCCGCCTGCAAACTGGGACGCCCGCATCAATCTCGTCCGCACGGAGGGGATAACGCCGTTGGTCGAGGCGTCGATCTCACGTTGGTTTACGCCCTGGTTCCAAGAGACCCACGCCGCAGAGATCGAACCGATAGCGGAGATGCTCCAGGCCACCAACCCTGACGGTTACATGGGATGCTGCGCTGCCATTCGCGATATGGATCTCCGTAAAACGGCGCACCTCATTCCTGTTAGGACGTATATCATCGGCGGAGCACTGGACCCTGCCACCCCGCCTCAGCGAAGCGTCGAGCTCAAAGAGTCCATTGTGGGTTCGAGTCTCAAGATGCTCGAGGCAGCGCATCTTTCCAATGTCGAACGACCGACCGAGTTTGCCGCCGAAGTCCGGGACTTCGTCCTCACATGAATGGCAATGGTTCTGATCAGAAACTACTAAGGAGTGAGATATGAATGATGCAGGCAAGGGCGCGCATTCCGGAAAGACAATCGTGATCACTGGCGCTACCTCGGGCATTGGTGAGGCTTGTGGCCGCTTTTTCGCAGAGGCGGGCGCGCATGTGCATGGATGGGGCCTTCGCGCCGACCAGTCAGTCCTGGCAGGCGTCGAAAATATCTCGCTCAAGGAACTGGATGTGACGGACGAGGCCGCCCTGGGCGGCGCATTCGACACCCTGCAGTCGGTCGACTATCTGATACCTGCCGCAGGGATCAGTGTCGCGCAGCGCGAACATGAACCCGAAATTTTCGACAAAGTCTTGGCGATCAATCTGACGGCGGTCATGCGAGCATGCACGCTCGCTCGGCCCCGTATGGGGCAGGGGGGCGCCATGGTCCTAATAGCTTCGATGTACAGCACCTTCGGATCGGGCGACCGCCCGGCCTATGCAGCCAGCAAAGGCGCGATCGTTCAGCTCACTCGGTCGCTCGCGCAGAGCTATGCGCCTGACGGCATTCGCGTGAACGCGGTCGCGCCAGGCTGGATAGACACTCCGCTCCTTGCACCATTGAAAGCGGATACCGCTATCTCCGCCGCTATCCTGGGCCGGACGCCGCTTGCGCGCTTCGGCGAACCTGTCGAAATCGCAAAAGTCGCCTCATTTCTGTGCGGGGATGGCGCATCCTTTGTGACGGGGGCGACCATTCCCGTCGATGGAGGTTATCTGACAGTATAGCCCGCGCGTGTTTTGGGAAGTGAACAAAAAAATAGGAGAGGAGTAATGACGCTATCGCGAGAAGAAATCATCTATTCAAATCAGCGTCGCCTTCGTGGCGCTTTGCTCGACACCAAGACCGCTAAGAGCTATCCGCTGGCGCGCGATCTTGCCAGTGAGCTCCTCCTTTACCTTGACGATTCTAAAGCTTGCTGGATGCTTGCCGCCGATCGCCTTCGCACAATCTTGGCCGTGGAACGTGTTGATGGGGGTTTCGCGACACCGCAAGAGCAACGTTATCATCCTGGTCAGAGTGAGAGCCTTAGCGATCTGGAGGAGATCCCATCGCTGAGCGGTATCATCGTCAGCAATGCAGAAGACGGTATGCGGCAACTCTGGAATTCTCCCAAGCCGGTGGTATTCAGGTCCATCCGCGAGGAAAGGGCTTTTGGCACGCGGTTGCGCTCCGACTTGGTGCGGGCGGGCGTCGGCACGAAGATGGCTTATGCGCTTCATGACGAAACGGGGCCTTTTGCCTTGCTGTGCGCGGATCGGGTGAAGCGAGGCGAGCCGGAATGGGCGACATGGCAATATGACCTCTTCGAGGATATCTCGAAACTATTTCTCGGCCCCATTCTAGGCGCAGCGCGATCCATTGGAGAGCAGGCGGCACCTCCGGATTTGACTGCTCTTCACTCATTGTCGAAAGCGGAACGGAAGATCGCAGAGCTGGTTTCGCGCGGAATGAGTTACAAGGAGATAGCCCGCACTACCGGACGATCCGTATTCACCGTGGATCACCATCTGAGGAATATCCGTGCGAAGCTGGGGATCGTGTCCCACGCCAAGCTCGCAAGCTTCCTCAACGCGCGTTTTCTCGGTAACGGACCCGGCCCGGCGAATGCGCCCCATTAAAGCTGCATATCATGTGCCCGTTAGTTCGTTGCATCTAGGGGACCACGGCTGGCGCGCGTGTCGTCGCGAGTCCAGTCGGACTATCTGACTCTCAATTTGTCCGCCGTCCAAGGGGCCACACGCCAGTCTGCATTTGGCGCTACCATCCTGCCGAAGGGGCTCGTGCACGGACCGCCCGTGCAGCTGCTACCGAGTCCTGCATAGCTTGACCCTTACGGGACCAACGATCCGCTTTGATGCGGTAAGGTCGGATATGCCGGGACCCGGAATCGAAGTCGCGTTCCCTTACGAGCGCGCGTTACCGGTGTGTTCCATGTGATCGGCCACCATCGCGATCGCAAATACTCCGATTTTACCGCATTCTAAGCCAAAAATAGCGAGTCTTCGCGATAGACGGAGCTTTCCCGTGATGAGAAAATCAGGGCGAATGGCGGATATCAAAGCGCCGAAGAAACCAAAACATTGGAATGGGAACTAGATAATGGAGAGTCAGATTTTGACTGCGGCCTCCGGTATGAGTGCCGACGAACTTCGGATCCTCGGCCGGCATGAACAGTTCGGCGTTCCCGACTTATACATCAATGAGGCGGATTCCCTTTATCATCCTTGGGTTGGAGACGTCTGGCTGAAGCCTCTACGCTTTGATGTTCGTAACAACCTCTACGTCACGATCCTTTGGTCGAAAGGACCGGGCGGTCTTGGACGCCATCGGCATCGCGGACCCGTGTCCGCGTTTACGCTGGAAGGATCGTGGCGCTATGAGGAATATGATTGGGTCGCCCGCACCGGAGACTTCGTTCAAGAGAATCCCGGCGTCATTCACACTTTGACGAGTGATACCGGCACAAAGACGCTGTTCTTTGTCGGTGGCTCCCTCGAGTTCTACGACGACGACGACAATCTCGAGAATATCATGGACGTATTCTCGTTCCTCGATCTCTACATCAATTACTGTGGAGAGACAGGGCAGGCAGTCAACAAGAGTCTCATTTTCTAAGCCAATCACAAGCAGACAAAAAAATGTCGTGGGAGAGGGGCATGCGGAAGGCAGCGATAGAGATATTTGGCGGGGCGCAGTCCCTGGATAGCACCAAGGTGTTTTTCTGCGCACACCGCTATGTGCAGGGACCAGGCGTACTCGAAGATATCGACACTTATTTGCCGATGGTCGGCGGTCGGGTGCCCGGGCTCTTGCTGCCAGGCGATCTTCCCCCCGCGATCGGCGAGACGGTCGAAGCCGCATTTGCCACCGCTGACATCGCGGCGGTCCGTTCTGCGTTCGGCGGCCAGTGTTCGTTCGAAGAAATCGATTCGCAGGTGGCAACCTTTCGGGCCGCAGCTATCGATGTTCTCGTTGCCATCGGTGGTGGGAAGGTGATCGATGCCGCCAAATGCATTGCCCGCCGAATCAATGTGCCCCTGATTGTCTGCCCCACACTCGCGTCTACCGATGCGCCTTGCTCTGCAGCGGCCGTGGTCTACACGGCCGAAGGCGCTTTCAGAGACGTCGAATTCCTTCCCAGCAACCCGGATTTGGTCGTAGTAGACACAGCGATAATCGCGAAGGCGCCGGTGCGGTTCCTCCTTGCCGGTATGGCGGACGCCCTCGCGACCGGCTACGAGGCGCGGACCTGCGTCGCTAATGCGGCTGCGCGTTCCATGGTCGGTGGACGGATCACAATCGCCGCCGCAACCATTGCGGAAATATGCTCGAGAACGATTTTTGAGCATGCAGACAACGCAGTGGCTGCAGTAAAATCCGGCATTCTCAATGAAAGTTTCGAACGTGTTGTGGAAGCCAACACGTTGCTGAGCGGTACCGGGTTCGAAAGTGGTGGGCTGGCGGCCGCCCATGCGGTCGCCTCGGCTCTAACCCTTGTACCATCAATCGAGCACCGCTTTCTTCACGGCGAAATGGTGGCCGTCGGGACGATGATTCACTTGCAACTCGAGGGGGACGGGGCAGAGTTGGAGCGTGTGGATACGCTTCTCGCCCGCTTGGGCCTACCCCGTGCCCTCTCGGATCTCGGCATCACCGTACAGGACGGGGATGGGACGTTCGTCATGCTCGTGGAAGCCGCGTGTAATTTCCCTTTTATGAAGAATGAGCCGTTCGAAGTCACCCCCGATATACTGAAGAAGGCGATATTCGAAGTCGAAGAACGGCGCATGTCTTCGGCGCAATACGCCGCCTAACGAAATACAGAACCACTAAAAGCGCGCCATTCTATCTGGCGAAGAATTGGAAACTTATAACAGGGAGAGGATATATGATGGCATCAAATGCCAAATGCATGCGTGTGCGTGCGTTGATTCTTTCGGGGACAGCCATTGCCTGCGTCGCATCCAGCGGGACTGCTTTGGCACAAGTGGTCGCCGATGCTGCGCCGCCCCAGGTGCAGCAAAGCCAAGAGGACGTATTCGGCGACATCGTCGTAACAGCGCAGAAGCGGTCGCAGTCGACTCAAGATGTCGGCATCTCGATTTCTGCCTTTAGCGGGGATCAGCTTCGAACACTCGGAGCTACCGATGTTAAGAGTGTTGCCGCGCTCGTTCCAGGCTTCACGGTCGCACCGTCGAGTCGCAGCGCCCCGATCTATACGATCCGCGGAGTGGGCTTCAATACTCCCAATGCGTCGTCGTCATCGCCTGTCGGCATCTACTTTGATGAGGTATCATACCCTTACCCCGCAATGACGGCCGGTCCGTCATTCGACATGGAGCGCGTCGAGATCCTGAAAGGGCCTCAGGGGACACTTTATGGCCGTAATACCACCGGTGGGCTGGTAAATAATATCGCTATGAAGCCGACCTCGGAAAGTAGCGGCTATCTGAGAATCGGCGGGGGAAACTACGGCAGCTACAACAGCGAGGGCGCGATTAATGGCGCTATCACAAATACGCTCAACGCCCGTTTCTCCTTTGCTACGGAACGATCGACCAAAGGCTGGCAGGTGAATATTTCCGATGGCAGCCGCTTGGGCGAGGTAGACCGCGCAGGGGCGCGTCTTCAGCTCCAGTGGAAGCCTTCCAGCGATCTCTCGTTCCTGCTAGCGGGCAACTGGTGGCGCGACAAATCGGACACGCAAGTCGGACAGGTCGTTCTGGTCTTCCCCAAGGCCGTCAATGTCGCCGTCACGCCGGCGAATTCGGCGAGCATCGCCTCAATCCTGGACGGACTCGGGTTTCCCGGTGACTCGATCGTTAACCAAGCCTTCACGCCAACGGGCGCCAGCCAAGCAAAATGGACAACAAAGCCGTTCTTCTTTCAAGGGACCGAGGGCGGGAATCACTATAATCCAGTTCCGATCAACAACTATCGCCGCAACAACGAACTGTTTGCTCTGTCGCTGCGCACAAACTGGACGATTGCCCCCAACGTCGATCTAACCGCACTTACCGCTTACTCTCATTATCGTCAGGAGCAGGGCCAGGATATATCCGGTTGGGATATTCCCAATGCGATCTCGATCGACAGGGCTAGGATCAGCTCCTTTTCACAGGAAATCCGGCTGAGTGGCAAGACCAGCAGCCTGAACTGGATCGCAGGCGCGTTCTATGCGCATGACAAGACCAATGAAAATAACTCCAACTGGAGTCCGGTCGGCACCAATATCGGTCCGCTGCGCCAGCTGGCGGCGCAAACGGTGGCCGCGCAGGGCGGCACGCTCGGCCAGCAGCAGGACGTGCTCTACGGCTTCACTGACTGGGCCGATACCATCCAGCAAAGGATCGACACCGCATCGGTTTTCGGGCAGGCGCAATATAAGATAACTCCGCAGTTCGAGCTCACTCTCGGCGCCCGCTACACCCGCGATAAGGCCCGGTTCGTAGGCTGCACACTCGATCAGGGTGATAACAGCATCGCTTCGGTCTGGAACGTTTTCTTCCGCGCGAACGGCATCCCGTCAAATGTGGCTCCCGGCGGTTGCGTGACCTATAATGGTGACCTGGAAGCAGTCATACAAAGTGGCGGAACCTTGCCTTTCCCAGCACAGGAACTGGCACATCAGCAGCTCAAGCAGGACAATTTCGCCGGCCGGGTAGGTCTCGACTTTCATATCGACCGGCACAGCCTGCTCTACGCGTCCTTCACCCGCGGTTTCAAATCCGGTGCATTCCCAAACATCGACGCGAACGTTGCCACCCAATATGCACCGGCTAAGCAGGAGCGGGTCGACGCGTTCGAGGCCGGTTTCAAGCTAGCGCCGACGAGCGGACTGACGATCAATGGGTCGGCTTTCTATTATGATTACAAGGATAAGCAGGTGTTCGGTGCGGTACCGGACATCATCTTCGTCTATCTCAACAGGATAGTAAACATACCCAAATCTCATCTGTATGGGATCGAGGGTGAAGTGTCGGTCAGTCCTCTGGAGGGACTAACGGCCAGGCTGAGTGGCACCTACATCAAGTCGAAAATCGACGAGTATTTTGGCTTTGACCAGTATGGTCGGCAAGGCGATTTCGCTGGCCAAGGCTTCGCGTTCACGCCGAAGGTGCAAGTCAATGGCGTGATCAGCTACGGCTTTGACGTCGGCAGCAATTTTAATGCGCGGCTTACGGGTTCTGGGCGCTATACAAGTTCACAGCAGGGCGATCTCATCAGCGACCCATCGTTCCATATCGATCCGTACACAGTTTTCGACGCAAATGTCAGCATCGAGACAAACGACACGAAATATCAGCTGAGCTTCTTTGTCAAGAATTTGACTGACAAATACTATTGGACCAGTGTGCAGGGCCTTCAGGACAGTGTGATCCGATATGCCGGTACGCCACGCACGTTCGGCGGTTCGGTTACGGTCCGCTTTTAAGGTCGTTTCGGTGGAACTCGGCGGCGCAATCGCGCTGCCGGGCGCACCGACCGGAGGAATGATCAAGGTGGTGACACGCTCCTGGTCCGATCGACAATTCAGAGTTGTGGCTCTGGACGATGAACTGCTGGCAAAGGTCCGGTCACAATGTTCGACGCCGAAATGACAAACCTCTTTGCAGGACATGAACCGGCTTACCGCTGGTTAGAACGATTGGCCGACGCGAGCTACGTTTGACCGGTCTCCGATTTGTATTCGGCCAAAAGGAGAAATCTGGTGGTTTCGTACAGAAGGTTTGGAAGCCCGGTGCAGGCACGCATCGCGCCGCGGCAAGGCTGCGGTTCAACGGACAACCAAACGACTAATATCAGGTGATGGAGAGCCATTCACGCGCATTTTCCATTGAGAGGAACACGTTCACATTACCCGGATCGTAGGACCGAAGTATTTGAGTCTTCAACAGCGCCGACTCAACTACTATCGCCATTCGATCCGCTGGTTGGCATATTCTGGCAGCACCGAACCGCAGTCGCTCCACTGTTTCTGAGGTTTGCACGACGGATAAGCGTCGGTCGATTAGCGCCTTTGCTCGACCGTAGCTCTGGCGATCCTGCGCCATCAAGGTCCCCATCGCTTCGACATAGTCGTCTGCAGTTGCGGGGGACCAGAAGCCTCGAACCGTAGCAACTATAATACGTTGCTGGGCATCACGCTCCAGCACAAACGCTTCTGGTGCCATTGCTCACTCTCCCGGCGGATGCTCCTCCAGAGGCTGATGAGGCGGGTACGCCCAGCAGCGGAGCGGCCGCATCCTTGCACTTTCGCAATTCTCTTCTGGTCAATTTGGCAGACCCTTCAGAAAAAGATCGACGACCATATCTGCAAGTTCGTCGCCGTTGATCGGGCCGGTAGGGTCAAACCATGTGTGGGTCCAGTTGATCATGCCGAAATACAACATGGTTAGCGCACGCCGTTTCCCCTTATTTTCCCTAAGTGTGCTAGCGCGTTCGGCTATGATCTTGTCGACAATATCGAGGAGCCTTCTTTCCGCCTCTATGATAGCCGAGCGTCGCTCGATCGGTAGTTTGCCGAGATCATTGATGAGCACCTTGTGTCGATCGGACGCGTTGGCGTAGAGCTTCATGAACCCGTGCGTCAGGGCCTTCAGGCGGTCGGCTGAATCTGGCAGGCCCGAAACATCATCAGCGGCAGCGCGCAGCGCCTCAACATGGCCGATCATGATCTCGAAGAGGATGTCCTCCTTGGACGAGAAATAATGATAGAGGAGCGACTTGGAAATTCCCGACGCTCTGGCAAGATCTGCGATCGAGCTTCCCAGAAATCCCGTTTCACCGTACAGCCGCGCGGCTATTTCGACGATCGCTTCGCGCCGGTCGTCATAATCTGCCGCTTGTGTCCTCGCCACGCATATGTCTCCAAAGCCAAATTCACACCGACCTATGCCAGAGGGCGCGCGCGAGGCCAAGCAGATGGTCAGGCGTCGAAGTTCACTGAGACATCGTCGGTAAGCGGCATGGCCTGGCAGGTGAGGATATAGCCCTGGGCGATCTCATCGGGTGAAAGACCGTAATTCGCTTCCATATGAACGTCGCCCGTCACGAGCTTGGCGCGGCACGTAGCACAGACGCCGGCCTTGCAGGCATAGGGAGCGGGCATGCCAGCGGCGCGCGCATTTTCGAGGATGCTCCCGCGGGCGCTATCGAAACTGATCGACCGTTTGCGTCCATCGAGCGTAACGCTGACCGTCCGGCCCTGCGACTGGCGCTCCATAGCCGCGCGCTGTTCCGCGTTGCCTGTAGGCCTGTCCGCCGTGAAACGTTCGGCCAGGATCGCGGACGCGAGAACGCCCTTAGCAAGGAGCGCTGCCTGCGCCGCGTCCATCATCGCGCCCGGGCCACACAGAAATGCCGCCTCGATCGTCGAAGGATCAACCAGACGCTCAAAAATGTCGACCAGCTTTGCCGCATCAAGTCGACCGTTAAACAGGTCAATATCTTCTTCCTCGCCGCTCAGAAAGTGATGGATCTGGAGGCGACCCATATTCCTGTTCTTGAGCGCGGCAAGTTCCTCCAGAAACATCACTGAGCCGCTGTGGCGATTACCGTAGAGCAATGTGAAGCTACTATCGGGCTCCTCTGCCAGCATCGTCTTGATCAGTGACAGGATCGGCGTGATACCGGAGCCAGCGGCAATGCCGAGATATTGCGCTCGGCGGGCGGACGTGAACTTCCAGGTGAAGCTGCCATGCGGAGGCATGGCTTCGAGCAAGTCGCCTTGTTTGAGGTTGCTGTTTGCCCAGGACGAGAATTGTCCTCCGGGAACCTGCTTGATAGCGACCCACAATTCACCTTCGCCGGGCGCGGCGCAGATCGAATAGTTACGTCGCACGTCGTCATTTTCAAAGAGGCGTCGCAAGGTGAGATGTTGTCCCGGGGTGAACGCAAATGCTTCGCCGCAATCGGCGGGCAAAGTCAGGCGCACGGCGACCGCGTCCTCGGTCTCGCGCCTGATCTCGGCGACGGTCAATTCGTGGAATGCGGCGGACAAGGGTCTCTCCTCAATGGCATTTGAAGCGGTCGAACGGCTCGAGGCAGCTTTCGCACTGCCACAGCGCCTTGCACGGGGTCGACCCGAAGCGGCTGACTTCATGTGTTTCGGTCGATCCGCATCTCGGACAAGCAGCAGCCTCCTTGTTGCGCAAGGAGGACATCGCCGCGCCCCGCGGCGGCGGTGCGATGCCATAGGCCCTGAGCTTTTCCCGTCCGGCATCGCTGATCCAGTCGGTCGTCCACGGCGGCGATAGCACCGTCCGGATACCAACGTCATGGAAACCGGCGCCGTCGAGGGCGGTTCGTACGGCCTGCTCGATCACGAGGGTGGCGGGGCAACCGCTATATGTAGGCGTCAGCAGTACCGTCGGCGGCATACATTCGACCGACCGGACGATGCCGAGGTCGACCACCGAGATCACGGGGATCTCGGGATCGGGTACATCGGAGAGGACGTCGAGCACCCGGTCTTCGAAGCTCGCCTGTGGGTTGTCACCAGCGCGCATCGGGGAAGCTGCGTGGAATATGCTGCATGACGGCAAGCAGATGACCGAGATGTTCGCTATGCTTTCCCTGCCGGCCGCCACTGACGGGACGGTGCTGCGCCGGCGCGTCCAATGTGGCCTCCGCCAGGGTTTGTGCCACGATGATGTCGAACGGCGTACGAAGCGCGCCGCGGTCGACGCCGATATCCGCCTCGATCATCGCTTCGTCCACCGGATCGTTCGTGAACAGCTCGTCGACAAAGCGCCAGTTCCAATCGAGTCCGTCGGTCATGCGCCGACGACTTTCCTCCGTGCCGTCGCCCAGGCGAATAACCCATTCGCGCGCGAGGCCGGCATGATAGTCGGTCTCTTTGACCGCCTTTGCAGCGATCGCGGCAAGCTCACCGTCCGCGGACGCGGTCAATGCGCCATAGAACAGGTTCTGGAACGTCGAGAAAAGGAATTGCCGCGCCATCGTGCGCGCAAAGTCCCCATTGGGTTGCTCGACCAGCAGGCAGTTGCGAAAGTCGAGCTCGTCCCGGTGGAAGGCGAGGGCGTCGGCATCCCGCCCCGCATTTTCGATCTCCGCCGCACGCGACAACAACAATGTCCCTTGGCCGATCAGATCGAGGCCAAGATTGGCAAGCGACAGGTCGACCTCGACCGAGGGCGCATGCCCGCACCATTCAGAGAGGCGCTGGCCCAGGATCAGTGCGTCATCGCCCAATCCGACAAGGTAGGCCGCGTGCACCTCGCGCGCGATCACAGCGTCGTCCATCACATATGCCTCACAGCGTCGGGCAGATCATAAAAAGTCGGGTGCCGATAGACCTTGTCCTCGGCCGGCGCGAAGAGGGGCCCCGCTTGAGCCGGATCGGATGCGACAATGTCGGTCGAGCGCACCGTCCAGATGCTCACCCCCTCCATACGGCGGGTATAGGTGTCTCGAGCATGGCGCAAAGCCAGTTCGGCGTCCGGTGCATGCACCGAACCGACATGTTTATGGGACAATCCGCCACGCGCGCGAACGAAAACCTCCCAGAGAGGCCAGTCATTACTCATTATCGTGTTCCAATCAGGCTGCGAGGCGCTGGCGCCGCTTCACTTCATGCGCGTCGGCGGCATCACGCACCCAGGCACCGTCGTCCCATGCCTTGCGTCGCGCCTCGATGCGCTCCTTCGCGCAAGGGCCCTCGCCGCGAACAACGGCGAAGAACTCCTCCCATTCGATGGCGCCGAAATCATAGGCGCCGCGCGCTTCGTTCCACCGGAGATCAGCATCCGGAATCGTGAGACCGATCAGTTCCGCCTGCGGAACCGTCGCGTCCACGAACTTCTGCCGCAGTTCGTCATTGGTGTCGCGCTTGATGCGCCAGCGCATCGATTGTTCGGAATTCGGGGACTGATCGTCGGGCGGCCCGAACATCATCAAGGCCGGCCACCACCAGCGGTCGAGAGCGTCTTGCGCCATGCGGCGCTGTGCAGGCGTACCTGCCGCAAGCGTCATCATGATTTCATAGCCCTGCCGCTGATGGAAGCTTTCCTCTTTGCAGACCCGCACCATGGCACGAGCGTAGGGGCCATAAGAGGTCCGCTGGAGCGGAACCTGGTTCATGATCGCAGCGCCATCGACCAGCCACCCGATCGCGCCGATGTCGGCCCAGGTCGGCGTGGGATAGTTGAAGATCGTGCTATACTTCGCCTTCCCCGAATGGAGCGCATCGATCATCTCCGCGCGACTTGCCCCCAGTGTCTCGGCGGCCGAATAAAGATAGAGGCCATGGCCGCCCTCGTCCTGCACCTTGGCGAGGAGGATGGCTTTACGACGCAGTGAGGGAGCGCGGGTGATCCAGTTGCCCTCCGGCAACATTCCCACGATTTCGCTATGGGCGTGCTGTGAGATCTGACGGATCAATGTTCGCCGGTAGGCTTCGGGCATCCAGTCCTTGGGCTCGATGAATTCGTCCGCCGCAACCCGCGCTTCGAAAGCAGCCGTCAGTTCCGCCGACTCAACACTACGAACGGTGGGATCGGCCCTCTGCAATTCGGTCGTATACATGGCTTGGGTTCTCCTTGAGCAACGGCATATTATTAATCGACCACTCGGTCAACTAATAAGTTGGATCAAGGTTGCGCGAGTAGCATGGCAATGCCCTGACCCACGCCGATGCACATGGTGCACAACGCGTAACGTGCGCCCTTATCCGCCAATTCTATCGCCGCCGACTGCGCCAAGCGGGCGCCCGACATCCCCAATGGATGCCCCAGTGCAATTGCTCCGCCATTCGCGTTGACATGGTCCGAATTGTCGGGAAGGCCGAGCTGTCGCAGCACGGCGAGGCCCTGAGAGGCAAACGCCTCGTTGAGCTCGATGACATCGATATCCTTCAACGCTATTCCCGTCCGCTCGAGGAGACGCTTGGTCGCGGGCGCTGGTCCGATTCCCATGATCCGGGGAGGGACCCCCACTACGGCCATGCCGACGATGCGGGCAGTCGGTGTGAGCCCATATTTCTGCACACCGTCCTTAGAAGCGATCAGTAGTGCAGCCGCGCCGTCATTGACGCCGCTTGCATTCCCGGCGGTCACGCTGCCGTCAGGGCGGACGATGGGTTTGAGCTTGGCCAACGCCTCCATGCTTGTCGCGCGTGGATGTTCATCGCGATCGACCACAAGCGCATCCCCCTTCTTTTGCGGGATGATCACCGGAACGATCTCCCGGGCGAGTCGGCCGTTTTCCTGCGCGCGCGCGGCGCGCGCTTGACTTTCGACGGCGAACCGATCCTGGTCCTCCCGCGAGACCTGAAAATCGTCCGCAACATTCTGCGCAGTCTCCGGCATAGAATCGACACCATATTGCGATTTCATCAGCGGGTTGATGAAGCGCCAGCCTATGGTCGTGTCGAAAATCTGCGCTTCGCGCGCATAAGCGCTTTGCGCTTTTCCGCTGACGAACGGCGCCCGCGTCATGCTTTCGACGCCGCCGGCGACGATCAGGTCGGCTTCGCCGGCCCGGATTGCACGCGCGGCATAGGCGACAGCATCGAGCCCTGAACCACACAAACGATTGAGCGTGGTGCCGGGAGCGCCTTCGCCGAGGCCGGCCAGGAGCGCTGCCATCCGTGCAACGTCACGATTGTCTTCGCCAGCCTGATTGGCGCAGCCCAATACGACGTCGTCAACGGCGTTCCAGTCGATCTGCGGATTACGCTCCTTGAGCGCGCGAATCGGAATGGCAGCCAGGTCATCGGCGCGAACCTGCGCCAAAGCGCCACCATATCGGCCGATCGGCGTTCTGGCCGCGTCACAGATGAATGCGTCAGTCATTGAAATGCAGTCCTTCGATTACGGGCCTGCCAAGTGATCGGCTGAGGCCCTGCATGGTGGCGACGACGCGGCCGTCCTCGCCCGTTACGGTGATCACGTAGCTTCCCGTCCGGCCACGCAGCGCGATCTCGTGCGCTTCGGCCACGAGTCGCTCGCCGGGACGTCCGGCATCGATAAAGGCGATGGCGCAGCTTTGCGCGACGGCGGCGATGTTGCGGGAATTACAGGCGTAGGCGAACGCCGAGTCGGCAAGCGAGAAAATCATTCCCCCATGAGCCGTGCCAAGGCCGTTCAGCATCGCGGGCGTCAGCAGCATGGAAACCCGGCTCATGCCCTCATCGGCGGCCTCAAGCGTCAACGCCCAGGCAGCGCCCGTGCCCTCTTTCGACAGCAGATGCACCGCGACGCGCCAGGCAAGCAATTCGGCGGGAGATTTAGGGGTGTGGCATCGGCTCAACATGATTCCATCGTAGCGATGCAAATGGGACTTGCCAATAATTGTTCGACCGGCCATTCTATGAATTAAGGACGGCATGTCCGCCGGAGGATGCATGGCTTATCAAACTATCCTTTTCGAAGCGCAGAACGGTCTCGCGCGCCTTACGCTTAACCGGCCCGAGCGCCTCAACAGCTTCACCGTGCAAATGCATGAGGAGGTTGCGGACGCCTTGGGGATCGTTGCCAGCGACGATACGATACGAACGCTGGTGCTGACCGGCGCGGGACGAGGGTTTTGCGCGGGGCAGGATCTGGGCGACCGCGCTGTTGCGCCCGGATCGGAGCCTGTAGATCTGGGCGACTCGGTCGAGCGGTTTTATGCACCCCTGATCCGGACCATCGCTGGCCTGCCCATGCCGGTGATTTGCGCGGTCAACGGCGTTGCGGCAGGCGCAGGCGCCAATATCGCATTGGCATGCGATATCGTCATTGCAGCACGCAGCGCCAAATTCATTCAGTCCTTCGCCAATATCGGCCTCATTCCGGATTCGGGTGGAACCTGGGTTCTGCCGCGGCTGGTAGGGCAGGCCCGTGCGCTGGGTTTGGCGCTTACCGGCGATCCGCTCTCAGCCGCGCAGGCTGAGGCCTGGGGTCTCATCTGGCGCTGCGTCGATGACGACGCCTTGGACGCCGAAGTCGCTACCCTCGCCGAACGTTTTGCGAACGGCCCTACCTCGGGGTTGGCCGCGACCAAGCGAGCCCTGCGGGAATCCTCGCTGAAATCGCTCGATGCCGCGCTCGACGACGAGCGCGATCTCATGCGCCGCCTGGGCAAAAGCCACGACTATGCGGAGGGCGTGGCGGCCTTTTCGGCAAAGCGCAAACCAACATTTACGGGCCGTTGACGGTCAAGAAGGAGTTCGAGTCATGACCGTTCGCGCCGTTCAGAGTTTCGCCGAAGGGCATTGGTACACAAGTTCGACTGGCCTCGAAGCCGTCGCTTCCGCCGTCACGGGCGAGGTCGTCGCCGAGGTCGGGAGCGACGGGATCGATTTCAGCGCCATGCTCCGTTTTGCACGGGCAACCGGTGGCCCCGCCCTGCGCGCAATGACCTTCCATGAGCGCGCGGCGATGCTCAAGGCGCTGGCGCAGGCGGTCATGGCGCGAAAGGAAGAGCTTTACGAGCTTTCCTACCCGAGCGGGGCGACACGTTCGGACAGCTGGATCGACATCGAGGGCGGGGCAGGGACGCTGTTCGCCTATGCGTCCAAGGGGCGGCGCGAACTCCCGAATGAGCGGCTGCTGATCGACGGTGACACGGAATTGCTCGGTCGCGCCGGGACGTTCGTCGGGCAGCATGTCTATACGTCACTGCAGGGCGTTGCCGTTCACATCAACGCCTTCAATTTCCCGATCTGGGGAATGCTCGAGAAACTCGGGCCCACACTGCTCGCCGGCGTGCCGGCCATCGTCAAGCCCGCCCAATCAACGGGTTATATCGCCGAGGCAGCCTTCCGGATCATGATTGAATCCGGCGTTCTTCCTACGGGCGCTCTGCAGCTCATCTCGGGCAAAACCGGCGACCTGTTCGAGTATCTGACCGCTCAGGATGTCGTCGCCTTCACCGGCTCGGCGCGTACGGCCATGCTACTGCAAAGCCACCCCGTGATCGCACGCGAGTCGGTACGTTTCACGGCCGAGCGGGATTCTCTCAACGCGTCCATCCTCGGTCCCGACGCGACACCCGACACGCCCGAGTTCGATTTGTTCGTCAAGGAAGTGGCAAAGGAAATGACAGTGAAGGCTGGGCAGAAATGCACCGCCATCCGCCGCGCCCTTGTCCCCGCCAACCTGATCGACGCCGCGCAAGAAGCGTTGTCTGCGCGGCTCGCCAAGATCAAGGTCGGCGACCCGCGCGATGAAACTGTGCGGATGGGCGCTCTCGCCAGTCGCGGCCAGTTACTCGACGTACGTTCAAGAATCGCCGAGCTGGCAAAGGTGGCGCCAATCGTCTTCGGAAACCCCGACGAGGTTGCTCTTGCGGGCGAAGGCTTGGGTGGAGGCGCCTTCATCTCGCCCATCCTGCTGCGAACCGATACGCCCTGGGAGGCTACCGCCATCCACGAAGTCGAGGCCTTCGGCCCGGTTTCGACGCTGATGCCCTATGACGGTATCGACGATGCGATTGCGTTGGCAAATCGCGGCATGGGCTCGCTCGCGCTCTCGGTCGTGACCCACGACCCCGCCGTGGCTCAAGACGTGATCCTGGCCGGCGGCGCTTGGCATGGCCGCATCCTTTTCCTTGATCGGGACTGCGCCAAAGAGTCGACCGGGCACGGATCGCCCCTCCCTGTCCTCGTCCACGGTGGCCCTGGCCGGGCTGGCGGCGGCGAGGAAATGGGCGGCATTCGCGGCGTAAAACATTATATGCAGCGCACCGCGCTGCAGGGCAGCCCGGCGCTGCTGTCCCAAGCCATCCATCAGCAACTGCCGGGCGCGCCGACGGTCGAAGGAGATCGCCATCCATTCCGGCTGACATTTGGCGAGATCGAGCCGGGCTACGGCATCCGAACCGCGGCGAGGACGGTGTCGCTCGACGACATCGAGCATTTCGCACACTTCACGGGCGACACCTTCTACGCGCACATGGATGAGGAAGCGGCATCGAAAAGCCCGATCTTCGGCGGACGCGTGGCGCATGGTTATCTCATTCTGTCGTTCGCTGCGGGCCTGTTCGTCGATCCCGCACCCGGACCGGTGCTCGCCAACTACGGGCTCGAGGGGCTGCGTTTCGTCAAACCCCTGAAGCCGGGGGACAGCATGAAGGCTGTCCTGACGGCCAAATCCAAGTCGCTCAAGACCCCGGAGATGGGCGAGGTTCGCTGGCACGTCGATGTCACGAACCAGGACGACGAACTGGTTGCGACCTATGATCTGCTGACGATGAACGCGGTCTGAGCGCCGAGAAGAAGGAGAGGAAAAATGGCCACCGCGCTTGCACTTGAACCTATTGAGACCGCTTCTGTCGACGAGCTGCGCGCGCTTCAGCTCGAGCGACTTCGCTGGTCGGTGCGTCATGCCTATGAAGGAAATCCGCGCTATCGCGCGAAATTCGATGCCGCAGGCGTTCATCCCGATGACCTTCACTCGCTCGAGGATCTTGCCCGCTTCCCGTTTACGACCAAAGCCGATTTGCGCGACGCCTATCCGTTCGGATTTTTCGCCGTTCCGCAGGAAAGACTTTCGCGAATCCACGCGTCCTCAGGAACAACCGGCAGACCCACGGTCGTAGGTTATACCCGGCGAGATATCGAAATCTGGTCCGGCGTCGTCGCGCGCTCGATCCATGCGGCCGGCGGACGGCCGGGAATGAAGGTCCACATCGCCTATGGCTATGGGCTTTTCACCGGCGGCCTTGGTGCCCATTATGGCGCCGAGGCCCTCGGTTGCGCCGTTATTCCGATGTCAGGAGGGCAGACCGAAAAACAGGTCCAGCTGATCGGCGACTTTCGCCCCGATCTGATCATGGTGACGCCCAGCTATATGCTGTCGATCCTCGATGAGTTCCGGCGACAGGGCATCGATCCTGCAACCACTTCGCTCAAGACCGGCATTTTCGGGGCTGAGCCGTGGACAGAAGCGATGCGCGCCGAGATTGAGCAGGCGTTCAACATCAGCGCGGTGGACATCTACGGCCTGTCAGAAATCATGGGACCGGGCGTAGCGCAGGAGTGTGCTGAGTCAAAGGACGGTCCCACGATCTGGGAGGACCATTTCTACCCGGAGATCATCGATCCGACGACGGGCCAGGTCGTCCCTGACGGGGAGGAGGGTGAGCTTGTCTTCACCTCCCTCACCAAGGAGGCTATGCCCGTCATCCGCTATCGTACGCGTGATCTCACCCGCCTCCTGCCGGGCACATCGCGCACGATGCGCCGTATGGCAAAAATCACCGGTCGATCCGACGACATGATGATCATTCGGGGGGTGAATGTGTTTCCGACACAGATCGAGGAACATATTCTCAACTGCGCTGCGCTTGCTCCCCACTATCTGATCGAGATTACACGCCCGAGCCGGATGGATCAGGTGAAACTGCTTGTCGAAGGGCGGGCGGGCATCGGCGACAACGAATGCGCGCGTGATGGCAAGCGCCTCGCCGAACGGATCAAGACCATGATCGGCATCACGGTCGCGGTCGATATCCAACCGGCAGGTTCGCTCGTGCGATCCGGTGGCAAGGCCACGCGGGTGCTCGACTTGCGGCCTAAGGCGTAATTTCCCCAGGAGAATCCGGACCATGCATAAGCTGATGGCGCTCTATAAAATTCCGGCCGATGAGACGGCATTCTTCGCTCACTATGATTCCGTCCATCTGCCGTTGGTCGATAAGATACCCGGGCTGTTGAAGACTGAAGTCACGCGGATTGACCGCACATTGATGGGCGAGGAGGGCAATTTTCTCCTGGCTGAGCTCTATTTCGCTGATGCGGACAGCTTCAAAACCGCCATGAAAAGCGATGAAAATGCTGCCGTTGGCGCTGACGCGGTCGCATTTGCGCCTGGGATCTTGACGGTCATGACCGGCCACACGCTGGGCGCTTGATTCACTATGCCCGTTCATCAGGATATCATCGGCAGGATCCTTGTTCTGAGGGTCGACAATCCTCCGGTAAATGCCTTGTCGAAAATCGAACGTCGCGGCCTGATCGAGGGGATCGCCCGCGGTGCGAGCGATGACGTCGATGCCATCGTCCTTACAGGCGCCGGTGCAAGTTTCATTGCCGGCGCGGACATTCGGGAGTTCGGCAAACCGCCCGAACCGCCCCATCTTCCCGAGGTGGTCGAGACCATCGAGGCTTCGGCAAAACCTGTCATCGCCGCGATCGCAGGGCAGGCACTGGGCGGCGGCCTAGAGGTCGCCCTTGCTTGCCACTATCGACTGGCCGAGGCGGGGGCGCGGTTCGGGCTGCCCGAAACGACCCTCGGCATCGTCCCAGGCGCCGGCGGGACACAGCGTCTGCCGCGACTGATCGACCCAATGCTTGCCGCAGATATGGTTGCCACCGGCAAATCTCTCGATGCAGCGAGCGCGCTGCGGACCGGCTTGATCGACTGGATCGCCGACCAGCCGATCGACGTCGCGGCCCTCGGTCACGCCCGGTCCCTTGCGGGACAGCCGCTGGATGAGCGGCGCTTGTCGGAACGGAATGTGGAGCCCTCGCCCGATGCGATCGAGGACCTGGCGCTGTTGAAGGCGGAGACCGTGAAAAAATCCCGCGGTGCCATCGCCCCAGGTGTCGCTATCGATCTCGTCGCGAAAGCGCTGCAGTCGCCCTACGATGTTGGTGTCGCTGAAGAGCGCGCGCGGTTCCTCGAACTGCGGTCGGGCTCCCAGGCCGCAGCTTTACGCCACATCTTTTTCGCTGAACGAGAAGCGGCAAAAGGTCCGGCGGAAGCGCCGCGCTCTATTGAACGCGTCGGCGTCATTGGCGCCGGCACCATGGGTGCGGGGATTGCAATGAGCGTGGCAGACGCCGGCATCCCGGTCGTCCTTGTCGAACAGACGGAGGCCGCCCTCGGCGCCGGCCTGGACCGCATCGCAAGAGCTTATGGCGAGGCCGTAGCCCGAAATCGTCTGTCGAATGACGTGGCTGACGAGCGCCGTAACAGCATCACCGGCGCCACGGGCTATGACCTGTTGGCGAATGCCGATCTTATCATCGAAGCAGCCTTCGAGACGATGGATGTCAAGGATGCCATCTTCAAGAGCCTTGATGCCATCGCGCGGTCGGACGCGATCCTTGCAACAAATACCTCCTATCTCGATATCGACGCCATCGCGGCCGTGACGAGCCGACCTAGTCAGGTCCTGGGGCTCCACTATTTCAGCCCGGCCAACGTCATGAAACTCCTGGAGATCGTTCGCGGGCGGGAAACCGATCCGACGGTATTGGCCACCGCATTAGCTTTCGCTCGTCGAACGGGGAAGGTTCCGGTCGTCGCAGGTGTCTGCCACGGCTTCATCGGCAACCGAATGCTCCGCGCCTATAATCGCGAGGCAGGGCTGTTGCTGCTTGAGGGGGCAACGCCTTCGCAGATCGACACAGCTCTTACGGACTTTGGCATGGCGATGGGGCCATTTGCGGTCGCCGATCTGTCCGGGATCGATATCGGCCATAAGGGCCGGCAGGCCATGGAGCCCGGTGCTTACGAGCCGGCGGCATTTCGCGTGCACGATGGCCTGGTCTCATGTGGGTTCCTGGGCCGAAAAACGGCCGTTGGTTTCTATCGATATGCGAGCGGCAAGGTCGATGGCGAAAATGCCGACGTCGCTGACATCGTAGCGGCCGCGCGCAAGGAATTTGCCGTTTCACCGCGCTCCATCGACCCGGAGGAAATCGTCGAGCGGTGCATCTTTGCAGCCGCTGCCGAAGGCTTGCAGATCGTCAAAGAGGGAATCGCGGCGCGCCCGGGCGATGTCGATGTCGTATATGTCAATGGTTATGGATTTCCCCGTCATCGCGGTGGACCCATCTTCTATTTGCGCGAGACCGGCGAGGCGGGTCTCGCGGCCATCCGGCGCTATGCGGCGGGACCATTTGGCCGATGGTGGCCGGATGTCGGTCATCCCGGTGCCATCGAGCCGCCGGGCATCGGTAAATCCACGGATAAAGATGCAGCTTAAGGAGAGACTATCATGGCAACTGCGCAATCCTATGTGACGCCGCTCGGTGCGGTCTCCGCATTCATTGGTCATGATCATGGGCTGTTCATCGATGGCGACTGGCGGGCGGCAACGAGCCAAGAACGGATCAATGTGTTTGATCCGGCAACCGGAGAGCCGATTGCCACGGTCGCCAATGCGTCGACTGATGACGTCGATCAGGCGGTGCGCGCGGCCTATAAGGCGTTTGAGAGCGGCGTGTGGTCCGCCATTGCTCCCGCGGAGCGGGAGCGGCTGCTTCTGCGATTTGCGGATCTGGTGGAATCCAATGCTGAGGAACTCGCTCAGATCGAGACGCTCAACCAAGGCAAGTCGATCAATATCTCGCGTTTCGTCGATGTCGGCGGTGCTCCGGCTTATATGCGCTATGTGGCCGGGCTCACCACCAAGATCACCGGCGAGACCTTCGATGTGTCGATTGGCGCCATTCCCGGCGCGCGCTTCACGGCGTCCACGCGTCGCGAGCCCATCGGCGTCGTTGGGGCGATCGCGCCCTGGAATTTTCCCATGATGATCGGGTTGTGGAAGATCATGCCCGCGCTTGCGGCTGGTTGCACAGTCGTGCTCAAGCCTTCGGAGGTCACCCCTCTGACGAGCCTGCGGCTTGCGAGTCTGGCTAAAGAGGCGGGCCTTCCCGCCGGGGTGCTCAACGTGATCACCGGCGACGGCAAGGCCGGCAAGGCACTTGTCGACCACCCGCTGGTCGCTAAAATCACCTTCACCGGCTCTACAGCTACCGGCAAGGCGATCGCCCGCTCGGCGTCGGACCGGCTACTGCGGACGTCGCTGGAGCTGGGCGGCAAAAACCCCGCGATCTTCCTGGCGGATGCCCCGATCGAGCAGGCGGTGCAGGGCGCCATCCTCGGAGGGTTTTTCAATAACGGGCAGGTCTGCGCCGCATCCTCCCGCCTTTACGTTGCCCGCGCAATCTACGAGCCCTTCATCAAGGCGCTCGCCGAAGCGGTCGACGGCATGACAATGGGACCCGGCCTCGATACCGCAGCCCAAATCAACCCGGTCGTTTCGGCCCAGCACCGTGCGAAGATCCTCGAGCATGTGGCGCGCGCACGCCAGGATGGCGCCGAGATCGTCGCGGGCGGCGACGGCCCGGAACGTGCCGGCTTCTACATCCGGCCGACCGTCGTTGTCGGTGCCGGGCCGCATCTGGCGATATCGAGGCAGGAAGTCTTCGGGCCGCTGGTGACAGTGACGCCGTTCGATGACGAGGACGAAGCGATCCGCCTGGCCAATGACACGGAGATGGGCCTCACGGCTTCCTTGTGGACCAATGATCTCAAGAAGACGATGGACTACGTGCCGCGGATCAAGGCAGGCACAGTCTGGGTCAACTGCCACAATCTGATCGACCCCAATATGCCGTTTGGAGGCTATAAGGAATCCGGGATCGGCCGCGACTTCGGCATCCATTCGCTGGATGGATATAGCGAAGTAAAGTCCGTGTGCATCGCGCACTGAGCATCAACGGTCGGCTTGACCTCCGTCGGTCACGGTTCTGCTAATTACGGATGGAAAAGACCGACGGACCGGGGCACGGTCGCGGGGCTGGCTCGCGACCGCGGCGGCAATATGGTCGATGAAACTGCGCGCCCGTCGCGACAAGAAGCGGGTTTGCGGATAGATCACCGTCACTGTTATCGGCGGCAGATAATAATCCGGCAGCAGGCGCCTGATCTTCTTGTCGCGGACATCATCAGCAATCAGCCAGGATGGCACGATGGCTATCCCGTCACCCGCCACCGCAGCCTGGTAGGCGGCCTCGTCGCTGTTAGTACACAGACGACCCGAAAGTTGCACAACCTGTCGGCCATTTTCCGAATCGAACTCCAGACGGCCGCTGGCGTTTCGGGTGGAGCGAACGATCTCATGGGCCTCCAAATCGATCGCGCTCTCGGGCGCGCCGTAGGCGGCGAGATAGGCCGGCGAGGCCACTACCACCCATTCAAATACGCGAAGCGTTCGAGTGATCAGGGATCCTTCCGTCGGCGCGGCCGTGGTAACGGCAAGCTCCAGTCCTTCCGCGACGATGTCCTTAACATTGTCGCTCAGCACGGCATCGACGCTAATCAAGGGATGGGCAGCCATGAATGAACGTACCAGAGGGAAAAGGAGGGTGCGTCCCAGCGATTCGGGCAAGGCCAGCCGCAAAAGTCCGGCGGCCTCGGGTTGCTGGCCTTTGACGAGAGCATGAGCGGTCTCAACGGCATCAAGCATATGTTGCACATGTTCGTAGATTCGAGCGGCCTCCGGTGTCGGACTGATACGCCGTGTGGTTCTCGTAAATAGTTGAACACCAAGGCTGTTTTCCAAGCCTGCAACGTGTTTGCTGACCGTGGATTGGGAGATTCCAAGCTGTCGTCCGGCTGCGGAGAAACTCCCCAATTCCATCAGGCGGGCAAAGGCGGCGTAAGCTTCAATGCGATCAGTCATTTATTCTCTTTCGCATATATCTTAGTGGATTTGCACCATTTACGCCTGACCGCTCGGTCGATAAATAGAAAAGAAAAGCTTCACCCCAGGAAAGGATGAATGGCATGAGCAAGAAGATCGGAATTATCGGCGCGGGCACCGCGGGGCTCAAACTGGGCCTGCACCTTCTCAAGAACGGTGTCGAGGTTAAGCTGTTCACCGATCGTCGCCCGGAAGAATATGCCGGCATGCGCCTGCTCAACACGGTGGCGCACCATCATGTGACCGTAGAGCGCGAAGACAAGCTGGGCGTGAACCACTGGCCAGATGCCGGCTACAAGGGGCATTATTATTACATCGGCACCCCCGAGCCGCTCCAGTTCTATGGCGACCTCGTCGCGCCGAGCCGCGCGGTCGATTACCGCATTTATCAACCCCAGCTCATGCAGGACTTCATCGATCGTGGCGGCGACATCGAATATGGGCAGATCGCGCACGAAGACCTCGACGCGATTGCCGATGAATTCGATCTCCTCGTAGTTTGCACCGGCAAGGGTCCGTTTGGACAAATGTTCACCCACGAGCCGGCCTACTCGCCGTTCGATCGGCCGCAGCGCGCTCTCTGCGTCGGCCTGTTCAAAGGCATCCGCGAGCCCGAAACCCGTGCGGTGACAATGTATTTCTCGCCCGGCCACGGCGAGATGATCGAGATCCCGACACTCTCCTTCAACGGCATGGTCAACGCGCTCGTGATCGAGAACCATATCGGTGGTGATCTCGAGATTCTCGCCAAGACCAAATATGATGACGACCCCAAGGCCTTCATCGCACTTCTGCTCGAGAAGCTCCAGAAGCACTATCCAACCTGCTACGAGCGTATTGACCTCGAGGAGTTCGATCTAGCCAATGGCCCGCTCGACATTCTGCAGGGTGGCGTTACGCCGACTGTGCGCAACAGCTATGCCAAGCTGCCGAACGGAAAGATCGCCGTGGCGCTGGGCGATGTGCAGGCCGTCGTCGACCCGGTCCTGGGGCAGGGGGCAAACATGGCCTCTTACGCGGCGATCATCCTGGGCGAAGAGATTGTCGCCAATGACGTGCTCGACGAGCGCTTCATGGAAAAGGTCGACGCCCGCCGTCGCGACCGCGTGCTGAGCGCCACGCGCTGGACCAACTACATGCTTTCGTCGCTCGCGACCCTCGATCCCAATCTTCTCCAGTTCATTGGGGCTGTCAGTCAGAATCCGAAACTGGCCGATGAGTTCACGGAGAACTTCAATTTCCCGGAGAAGCAGTGGGACTGTTTTTCGAGCCCGGAGCGCGTGCAGGCGTGGATCCAGGCCCGGCTCGGCACGCCCGCCAACGATGCCGAGGAACTTGTCGCCGCAGAATAAGTGATAGGTTGCCCCCCTTTGGGGGGCAATCTCACCGAAGTGAGAGGATAAATCGATGGTTCCCGACCAAATGTTTAAGCAGGCGCTGTCCCGGTTGGCTGCGGGCGTGAGCATCGTGTCGACCGCGCACAACGGTGAACGTCGCGGCGTCACCGCCACCGCCGTCTGTTCCGTCTCCGCTGCGCCGCCGACCATCCTGGTCTGCGTCAACACCGCCACCGGTACCTGCCAGATGATCAAGGAAGCAGGTCATTTCGCCGTCAACTTGCTGGCGGAACACCATCAGCCTGTTGCCGAGATATTCGCAGGCAGAGGCGGTCTTCAGGGCGACGAACGCTTCGGTCATGGCGACTGGATCGCGGGCGACGAGCGCGGGTTGCCCATCCTTTCGAGCGCTTTAGCGGCGTTGGAGTGCCGCGTTGATAAATCTGTCGAAGCAGGTACGCACATTGTCTTCTTCGGTATTATCGAGAGCGCCTATTTCGATGAAAATCCGCCCCTCATCTTCCATGGTGGCAAGTTCCATGTCCTGCCCGTAGCCCGGGCAGCATAAGTACAAGCTAAACGATACGACTAGGAGAGAAGGTCATGGCAACTCTGGTGGCAGCGCCCACAGCGGGTGCGACGGACATCGCGCCGGTAGCGGACTATGAACGCGTAGCGCTTCGCAAGAGAATGATCGGACATGGCGTCCTCATGATATTCGCTGCCTTGGTTGGTGGACTAGGCCTTTGGATGTTCCTGATAGGTGGTCTCATTCCGGTGTTTCCCGGTGTTGACTGGAGCTTCCAGCTTCCTGGGACGGCTGAAGGCTGGGCCCGAGCCCATACCGGTCCGGTGTTGAACGGCCTGATGGTGATCGCAGTTGCATTCTGCCTGCCTCTGCTCTCCTTTTCGCCCAAATGGGCCCGAATTTGGGGGCTCATCGTGGTATGCGATGGCTGGTCCAATACAGGGTTCTATTTCTTCGGAAACTTCGCGCCCAACCGCGGTCTTAACTTCACGGCCAACCGTTTTGGTGAAGCGAATATATTCAGTTTTCTCGCCCTCGCTCCGGCTTATCTCTTCGGAGTCCTGGTCATGATCGCGCTGTTCGCGATCGGCTGGCAGGCATTGAGAGAGGCTCGCCGCTGAGATTTCGGATTTCGATCACTCCTGTGAGGAGTCAATTTGATCGCGTGGTTGGAAGGACTATTTATGAAAGTGATACGGTTGCTAGGCGCGGCGTTAGCTTGCGCTTGCGTTGCCGAACCCGCCATGGCGCAAGACCAGGACATGGCCTCGTTCAAGCATTGGTTCGTCCGTGTGGGGCCAGCAGGCGTGATCTACGACGAGAGCGCCAAGATCCGCGTTGGCGGGCAGACTATCCCCGGGGCAAGCGTCACGGCAAAAAACAACCTCACTGCCGAACTTGAGGCGGGCTACTATTTCAATCCGAACGTATCCGTTTCGCTGACCATCGGTGGACCGCCTACCGCTACTTTGAAGGGCACTGGGCCGCTTGAGGGCCTGACCCTCGGGAAAATCACTTATGGCCCTGCGGTCGCGGCCATACAGTATCATCTCACAGCCTTTGGGCCAAAGTTCATTCCGTACGTCGGGGCCGGCGTCAACTACACGATCGTGCTGGATAACAAGGACGGTGCCGTGCAGAACTTGCGGGTAAAGAGCCCGGTCGGCGTAACGTTCCAGGCTGGCGCTGAAACCATGATTAACGAGCGCTTCGGACTCTTCGTCGATGCCAAGCAGGTCATTCTTGATACCACCGCAACGGGCACTGTCGGCGGGGCACCCGCTGACGCCAAGATCAAGATTAACCCGCTCATCGTCACGGGCGGGATCAGCTTCCACTTTTGATCAAGCCGGAGTTGGCAAGACCTATTTGAGAGAGCGCGATCGTCCAGGCGTCGGCTGACGCGCTGACCGTACGGTGCCTTGTTTGCGTTCGGTTGGAAGTGCCAACATTCCCTGCTTCAAACGGAAAGGAGACATCGATTTTCGCTTGATTAATTGACCGGGCGGACGTTTAATGATTCGCACGGATAAAAGAAAAAATTCCGGAGGATGACCATGAAAGGGAGAGATGCTCATGAAGTATGAGGTTACGCGCGTCCGCAGGGGCGCGCTGCGAGCAGCGCTGCTCGCCACTGTTTCGCTTAGCGTTCCAGCTATGGCGCAAACCCCGCCGACGGAATCGCAGCAGCCTGCGTCAACGGAACAGGTCGCGGCCCCGCCGCAGGACGCGACAACGTTTGGCGATATTGTCGTGACGGCCCAGAAGCGCAGTCAGCGCACCCAAGACATCGCGCTTTCGATCACTGCCATAGGTGGCGATCAGCTGAAACAGCAGAACATCAATACAATTTCGGATATCGCAACGCTGGTACCGGGTTTCACGGTCGCCAAATCCTTCCGCGGCCCGCCGATCTACACATTGCGTGGTGTCGGCTTCAACACGCCGAACATGTTGAGCAGCCCCCACGGGGTGGACCGGCTTGATTGTTAGTGCATGATCGCTTCCTTCGCCATGGCCGGACGGAGGTGGAGCGAAGCGGAACCGGAGGCCGGCCATGGCGGCGTCGTCGTTTCGGGGGCCGGCGGGCGATAGCCGAGACTGCTGTGCGGCCGGATGGTGTTGTAGTGGCGCCGCCAGGCCTCGATCAGCACCCTGGCCTCGACGAGGCTGTAGAAGATCTCGCCGTTCAGCAGCTCGTCGCGCAGCGAGCCGTTGAAGCTCTCGTTGTAGCCGTTCTCCCAAGGCGAGCCCGGCGTAATATAGAGCGTCTTTACGCCGATCTTGCCGAGCCATTTCTGGACCTCGCCAGCAATGAATTCGCTGCCGTTGTCCGAACGAATATGGGCGGGCGGACCACGCCAGAAGAACAGCTCCGCCAAGGCCGCCAGCACATCCTCATGGTTGAGCTTGCGAGCGACGATCAGGGCCAGGCACTCCCGGCTGAATTCGTCGATGATAGTGAGGATGCGGAATTTCCGACCATCGTGGGTGCGCCCCTCGACAAAATCGTAGGCCCAGACATGCCCCGCATATTCGGGTCGGAGCCGGATGCAGGATCCGTCATTGAGCCACAGCCGACCACGTTTCGGCTGGCGCTGAGGCACCTTGAGACCCTCGCGCCGCCAGATCCGCTCGACCCGCTTATGGTTCACCGTCCAGCCGGCCGCATGCAGCAACGCCGTCACCCGGCGATAGCCGTAACGGCCATATTGCTTGGCCAGCTCGATGATGTCCTCGGTCAGCGCCGCTTCGTCATCCGCCCCGCGCGGCACCTTGCGCTGCGTCGACCGATGCTGGCCGAGCACCCGGCATATACGCCGCTCGGACACCAGCATCACGCTGCGAACCTGGTCGATGCAGCGCCGTCGCCGCGCGGGGCTCAGAAGTTTCCCTTGGCGGCCTCCTGAAGGATGAGCTTGTCGAGCGTCAGATCAGAAACCGCCCGACGGAGCCGAAGGTTCTCCTTCTCCAGATCCTTCATCCGCCGTGCCTGGTCGACCTTCAGACCGCCATATTCCTTGCGCCACCTGTAATAGGTCTGCTCCGTGACACCGATCCGCCGGCACCCCTCGGCGGTCGTCCCGCCCTGACCCAACACGATCTCGACCTCACGCAGCTTCCCGATGATCTCCTCGGGCTTGTGCTTCTTCGAAGGCATGTGACGTCCCTTTCCTGGTGATTTCCATCATACTCGATGGTCCACCTGAAAGGGGGCAGCTCAGACCATGGCGCCGGAGGCGCCAATGCACTAACAATCAAACCGGACCACTCGGTGGGGGCCGATCACTCGCAAGCTGCCGGCCATTGGTCTGAAACGCTTCTACTATTCTCAACAGCAAATTGGATATCAGCGTGGATTACGTCACTCTCGTCCATTAGGATCTCAAGGTCTCTCGCCTGCGTTTTGGCTGCGTGAGCTATGGCGAGCCCGGACGGGGGTGGATATGGTCGTTAAGCGAGGAAGGCAGCCGCGGGAGGCGCTGGAGGCAGGGATCAATTTCTTCGACACGGCCAAAATGTATTCCGGCGGCAGTTCGGAAGAGATCGTCGGCCGGGGATCGCGCGATATGGCCGTCCTGCGGCGACCACGGTCAGCAACAAGGCATGCGCGGCTGCCTGATGGCCGAGCCGAAGATCAATATACTGGCGAATATTGTGGTTATCCGAGTTGAAGAGCCTCGTAACTCGCGCCGAAAGACGAGTTCTTCAGGGCGGTGCTCGTCGTCAGCGCCAATGCTTCGGCCGCACCGATTACGTCTTCGGCTGTCATCAAGTTTCGCTCCTATTGCCCGTGAGGAATCAGTGTACGAAGTTTGCTGTAATGTCTGGTGCCGATACTAGTGGCGGTCAAAACGGATGAATGATATTGCCCGATACGGCCCGGGTTTCGATGCGCGGAAGGACAAGTCTGCCGAGCCCGCAGCCGATTTTCCGGCAATAGATGGACTTCTGGCCGCACTGGAAAGAGACTATCTAATCCTACTGCATCGTTTGTCGCATCGCCTCCACTCGCAGGAGGCGGCGCAAGACGCTCTTCACGACGTATATGTAAAGCTCCGATCATATCCGGACATCGGAGAAATCCGAAGCCACACGGCCTATCTTTATCGGATGGGGCTCAACCTCGCGAAAAACAACATCCGCGCCCATAGCCGAACCGCAATGGTCGATGACTTCATCCTCTCGCTGGTTCCGGACATTGCCCCGGATCCCGAGCAGGTTGCTTTCGCTCGCCTTGAGATGGATCGAGCGCTTGAAGCACTGCACGCCATGCCCGAGCGGCGACGGCAATTGTTTCTCGCAAGATGGCGGGACGGCAAGCCACAGGCTGAAATCGCGTTGGAATTCGGGTTACACAAGCGATCGGTGCAGAAAGAACTCGCGCGCGCCGAAACGTTCCTTCGCAAGGTTCTGCGCCGACCAAAACTGTAGAACATGGCCAGTGGTCCGCGCCTTGGGGCGGAAAGCACCTGCATAGCCCGCGATAAAAAAAGAGGGCGCCTTTCTTATCCCCCAGGTGTCCAGGCGCGGGAATGAACGGATTTCCTCCTCAGGCGACCGCGGCTGTACCGTGCCGGATTTGGGGTGGTGATCGAGGAAGCAGGTGCGTTGAGGTTCCCAGCGCAAAAAAGGGCTGCTTCAATACACCCGAGGAGTCGCCATGGCGGCTTTGAACATATGACCGTAGATGTCGCACTATGCGCTCGACAATCGGAGCCCCGGCCGTCCCTCGCACCACCCAATAGGGGCCGAATGCGTGGGACAACCGCACATCCAAGACCTGACGCACGACCGACGCTGGCGCCTTGGCAGGTCACGCGCGCAACCGAGATCATGCAACGCGATTTCAGCAGGGGTATTTCGATTCTCGATATCGCGTGCCAGTGTCGGTTGTCCCTCAGTCACTTCATCAGGGCGTTCTCCAACACGGTAGGCACCGCACCATATGCATGGTTCGTGCAGAAGCGCGTGCAGCATGCTGAAGCTCTGCTAACCGAAACACACCTCCCGATCGTCCAGATCGCACTCGAATGCGGCTTTACGGATCAAGCCCATTTCACGAAAGCGTTTGCCAAGGCGAATGGGACAACGCCCGCACGGTGGCGGCGTCAACCCTCGTCGGGATAGCCAGGAGGAAGCGATCAGCTATCGTCGGTTGGCAAACCCTTGCGGGCGGCGCGGCGACGAAGCGCCGTTCCCAAAAGCCTGGGATCGTGCACGGGGCGATTCCAGCGCGCAGAATCATTGAGGGCGGTGAGATCTTCGATATGGGTCGGGAAAGTATACACCCGGTTGACGATCTCGATCATGAGAGCTTTCATCTCGGCATCCGAGATCTTTGAGACTTGGGTCCAAGGGATTTCGCCGAACGGTGTCAACACCTTGACGTCAGTGAAGTCTCCAGAAATGCTGTTCGGTGTCGTTCCGGCGTGCAAATCCTCAAGGCGACTATTGCGAACGCATTGCTCGACAAGCGCAAGTGCGATTCTGCGCGCCGCCCTGTCGGGAATTGCCTCCTCAGCCACGTGATCATCCTCGATTCCGGAAGATTGCTTGGTCTCTCGCTCTGCGGTCGGGTCATTATAGACCATTGTCACCTTTTGGTTCGATGCTCCAATTGTCACGCGAAACTCTGCGAGCGGGTCTTGCCACGGTCCGCCTGAGGCGGAGCAACGATGACTATCCTTCGGTATCCCCCTCCGCGCGGAGCCATCCGCTCAGAACCGGCAGCTGGCATCCGCGACTGCCGGCTCAGTTGTTCATGCGTTCAGCTTGTCCTTTACCGCCTTGGCGGGCGCGAAAGTCAGCTTTTTTGACGCCGCGATCTGAATCGTTTTGCCAGTCGCCGGATTACGCCCTTCGCGAGCTGCGGCTTCCTTGACCTTGAACTTGCCGAAACCATTGAGAGAAATTTCTTCGCCGCCCGCTGCGGCTTGGGCGATTGCAGCGAACACGGCATCGACGGTCTTGCGCGCCTCGACCTTGCTCAGGCCGGATTCGGCAGCCAGCTTATCGGCGAGATCACTGTTATTCATGCAAAAACTCCCATTGTGTTACAGCGGTTCGGTGAGGGTCACGCCTCTATATCTTTGCCCGCAGATCAGCCAGTTTTTCCTGGCATAGTTCGTTGACGACGTTGCCGAGCAGTTCAATCCGCTCGGAAAGATAGGAGAACTCCTCGTCGGTCATCTGGAACCAGTCGGAGTGTCGGGCCTTCACATAAGCGTCCTTGAGTTTTAGGAAGCGCGCCTCGAGTTTCCGCTTGTCGCGCGGCCAAACATCTACGAGCTTGGGCGACAACCTTTCCGCCAGCTGCCGCAGAAATTTGATGTTATGGCTGTAAGGCGTGTAGAAAGTGAACACGAGCAGGATGCAATAATAGAGCCGTTCGCACGCCTGTTGCAGATTATAGGCGGCATCCGGATACTGCTTGGCTTGGTAGAAAAATTGAAAGCCCATCCGTGAGGATACGGCCAGCCCGAACCACTGGTCATAATAGCCTTTGGCCATGTCATAGGCCTGCTGCGGTGTCTTCGGCTTGGGCTTGTGTAACTCGCTGTCGTCGGCCTGATAAAGCGCAATGCCCTCGCGGGCGATGTCCATGAAGAAATAGCGGCCATGCGCCAGTCCGTCATTCACTTCCTGAAGGGTGTGAACGATGAAGTTGACCGGTGTCCGCAGCCGGTTGAGGATCATCGTCTCGCGGTCGAGGCGCTCCGCCGCCTTTTCCCAATATTCGAGCCGGTCCGTCAGCTCCTTCTGGTTGACGATGATGAGCAGGTCGAAATCCGATCGATAGCCGCGTTCGGTGTGCGGCTCATGGACCCAACGCCCGGTTGCGTATGAACCGTAGAGAATGATCTTCAGGATGCGGCCAAGCTTGCGCGGGCCGGTCGGCTGGCCATGCGCGTCGTCGAATTCCTCGAACAGGATCTGGATGACGCGATCAAGTTCGCGTCGCTTGTTCGCCGGCAGATGGTCAAGTTCGGTTTTCATTGTGTCGATGTCGCTCGGCTCAGGTCAAAGGGAAGCGGGATGGATCGTCTTCCCAGGGATTGAAGATCACGGCTCCGCTGTGGCGCGTATCCTTAACGTTGCGCGTCACCAGGAAGAGATCATGTTCGATGGCGGTGGCAGCGAGCAATGTGTCAATGACCGGTGGGGCCTGCCGGACCCTGCGCTTGACGTCGCCGGAAATCTCGCCCCACCGGTAGACGATGGCCTCGTCGACAGAGAGGAGCCGATCGCTGAAGCGGTGCGCGAGCGCATCGCGCGCTGCCGTGTAACGCGAGCGATCAGGGTGGTCGGGTTCCAGATTGTGAATACCTTTGTCATATTCCGCGAGCGCCAGCACGCTCAAGAACATGCGATGCTCAGGCTGCCCCGTCGCCCATGCCTTCACGCTTGGCGCACCACTCGGACTTGCGAGCGCCGAAACGACATGTGTGTCGAGCAGCCAACCCTTCAAAGGATGATATCCCTTCCACGGTCGACCTCGCGCTCAAGATCGAGACCATCCAGCCCAAGACCCTCGAGGAACGGCACCAAATCAGGCTTGCCGGCACCCTTGGGGAGCAGGCGGTCGAGTTCGTCAACGCTGATCACGACAACAGCTTCCCGACCTCGAACCGTGACCCTCTGCGGCCCTTCGCTCTGCGCGCGCCTGACCACTTCACTGAAACGAGCCTTGGCATCCTCCAGTTTCCAGGCTCCGGGCGGACCGGATTTGTCCCTGTTTCCTTTGCGAACGGCTGTGCCCACTTGCCTTCTCCTGACTAGCTAGTCAGACATAGCCTCCGTGTCCCGGTTCGGCAAGCGGCTCAGGTAGCTTTTGCGGAAAAGTCTTCTGCTAGTTTCCGAAACTCGCGGTGCATGCGGATCATGCCCCATTTGTTGGTCTTGATCGACGATTGCGGAGCCGGACCGCTTTGCGGTCGCCCACAAGACCTGTGGAATTGGTTCCGCACTTCGGGTTCCGCGTTTATCATCACGCTATGACCAAGCAGAACGATTCGAGCCAAGGTTCACTGTTCGGCGCCGGCGAATTGCCCGCAATCAAGCGGACAACGCAGGCGCTTCCCGACCGGTCAACGCTTGAGCCATTGAACCAATTGTCCCCTGATCGCATGCATGCTCTCAAGCGTCACAGCGCTAACCGCAATCCCATACGAAGGTGGTTCAGTGCACTGATCACGTGGCGATAGTGCGTCTAGCATCTCCATCTACTAACCCGGCGCATGATCTCCCATTGGTCCGATCCGCCCCGGTTCGGCCATTCAGGACTCAGCAAATATCTTTCCGTAGTGACGGGCGAGGACGGTAGCTTCAGCCGCTCCGATCGCAATCGCTTTGGTCGTCGTTTCGGCAATCGCGTCCGCGGCGCGATCGAACAGTGCTACGCACCGATGGTTGTCGAACCGGGAGGTATAAAGGATGCCGTCGGCGACGGTCGTTGCGTGAATTTCGGCGCTGACCCTCCAGCATCTCAGATAATCGATGCCATGGAGATCGGTAAGGGAGAGGCCGTGTGCTGAGACGCCGGCAGCGATCAGAGGATAGAGCCTCAGCGCTCTTGTAGTCTCGAATGCACTGCGCACTCGGGCTTCGATGCCTGACGAGAGAATGTATGGGGTCTCGGGAGTTCGGGCGAGTGTCTCGCCGAACGCCGTTTCGAGCATCCTTGCCGCATACAGCACCTTATAGCTGCCATCAGGCGAGTCGAAACGGGACTGCGGGGTATCGCCGACAGGTCCGAAAAAAATCGGACTGTGTTCGGCGCGATGTATGCGATGAAGGCGCACGCCCGCGCCGATACGTCTCAATCGGATGGGCACCACTGACGATCAGGCGGTCCAGCTCGCGGCAAAACCTGCAAGCTGCTTTAGAATTCTCTGCTCCGGCCGTCTCGCGAGCGTTTGGAAAATCGTTTCGGGGGACGATCCAAACCCATCGCGCGGCGTGGTGAGCATCATCAACTGCTCCCAAGGGTTCATATCGTCAAAGGCTTCCAGCACGGCCTTCAGGCCATGCAATACCTCGCCTTTGACAAACTGCGCGGCGGGATAGCGGATATCCGTTCCGTAGGGGACGCCCAGAATCTGGCGACGCTGGCGCTGCTTGTCGATCGCGGCCTGAGAGACGCCGAGCATCTCGGCGACATGGGGGCGGTCGAACATACCGCCGGCCCGCTCGGCCATCTCCTTACGAAATTGCGCGGTCCGTTCGCGTGCCGCCCTGATCGCTTCGAGGTCGGCCGGCGCTTCGGGCGCGATGTCGCGCGGCGCGATGACCAGCGCGTGCCGGAGATCCTCAGAACCGACGATATCAGCTAGCGTGTCGTCGCTGGCAGACTCTACCGCTTTGGCAATTGCCAGCGTCAGCCTTTCCAGCGCCTTGTGCCGCAAAGTGTCGTTTGCGGAAAAGGCTGCAGGCGGCGAGGTGCGCCGGCTGGATTTCGCGACGTGGGCGGTGCTGGCCATGATTGTCCTTTCCGTCTGTAATATATAAACTACGACAAAAAGGACAAGGGCGGATTGTCAATTGGGAGTGACGTTAGACGCCTTTGATGGTAAGAGGAATTCGAAGGGATTTCACGGTGGAAACCGGCATGGACGATCAGAATAATGCGAGCATCCCGGAGGTACCGAAACTGTCGGCGTGGCTCTGGTCGCCTTGGTATGCCAAGGTCTGGTGGACGACTATTCCCATCTGGTGGGTGGGTATGGCCATGTCGACGCGCGTTGACGCGATGGCGGTGTTTTATCGCGGAGCACTGGCAGGCTATCTGAATATCCTGTTCTTCCCGCTGACCGCGCTCATGGTGCTCGGCGTTGGTTACGTTCGCGAGCGCCTCGATAGTTTCGTCCGACCAGGCGATGGTATGCCGTTGTCCGATGAGGACGATTTTTTCGAAAGGCGGAGGCGGGAGGAGAATAATCGCTTTTTGGATGGTATCGGGAAGGGCACCGATATGTTCAACCCCCGGTCAGGGCCACTCTGGATCGGCAACCCTTTGAACCCACTCAATACGGGGTACGTCGATCCCCATACCGGGAAGCATCGTTAGCGTTTCTTGTAGTTACTGTCGCCGTCACCGGGGCTGCCTTGGATATCGGTTGAGAAGCTTCCTTTCGAAAGAACGGAATTCTGCTCCAGGGAGGTGAGCGGACCTGTGACATCAAAGGTGGCGCGCCCGTTGTCTGCATCCTGCAGGTAGCGATTGCGCATACCTTCAGTCCCGAGGATGCGGTTCGAGAGCTCACGTGAGAATGTCGCCTCAGGATTGCTTGAACGGGCAGCAGCGCGTTCCGCGGCGGCAATTGATTCGCGAACGTCGTAGTTCACAATGTCCATTGTCGCATGGGCATCTTCGGTCGTGCTTC
Organism: Altererythrobacter sp. B11; assembly: GCF_003569745.1. Taxonomy (NCBI): domain Bacteria; kingdom Pseudomonadati; phylum Pseudomonadota; class Alphaproteobacteria; order Sphingomonadales; family Erythrobacteraceae; genus Altererythrobacter; species Altererythrobacter sp. B11. The sequence continues at coordinate 2,502,634 of NZ_AP018498.1, read as the reverse complement.
CGGTATCATGACTTTCAAATCCGACCTTAGCGCCAAAATTGCCGATCGTGGAACGGTCCGTCCGGTTGACTGGTGCCGCCTGGCGACTCCGATTTGAACCGCTACCGCGCCCTCCCGTTGTCTCGGTATCCGAGACACCGACCGAACGCCCTACATCGATTCCGACGTTGGTTCCCATCGTGGTTTGGTCCTGAGCAGAACGCGACAGGGATCTCTGCCATCCCGTCTGCGCCATGACCGCCTGCACATCGCGCTGGAGCGTGTCGGCGACCTGAGGCTTGAGGCGCCACTCGCCTTTGCGGTCCATCTCGAACCCACCGCGCAGCCAATTTGAAAGCATGGCCTGCCCCTCGGCCCCGCCGCCCATGAAATGCTCGATCGTGTCCGGCCCAGCCTGTTTGCCGGCCTCGAAACGTGTGCTGGTGTCGCTGCGCGCCGAGCGGCTGAAATCCGTCCCGCTTGAGACAAGGAGGTCATTGTGGGCGAAACTGAAGCGTGCATGCCCTCCATTGGCAATCGCGCCGAGTTGACTCTCGTTGATGAGACCCGCCTTCCACATGGCTGCAGCGGTCTCGGGGGTGAGATTGAGGCCAAGATCGCCATTCTGGTCCATGGCGATCTGGCGCTTGCTCAGGTTGACACCATGCTCGGCAAGCAGCCCCTGCATGCGGGTAAGACGCTCCCGATCGACGATCGAGGTCAGCCGCTCGTTACGCGCGCGATCGGCGATACCGGGCGCACCACCTTCGGACATATCGACTTGGTTGCCGGCCGTCCGGCTCAGTGCCTGGATGAAGCTGTCGAGACGCGCAGCCTCGCGCGTCGACGTGCCAGCAGCCGCAGCTCCCTCTGCAAACCCGAAATTCTCCGACTGCCTGCGTTGCTCGCCGATCCGCGCCGCGTTGCGCGTGCCGGAGGTGCCGACCTCGCGCTGAGCGTCGAGCCTGCCCGAGCGCTCGGCGAAATCATAGCCGGCCGCCTCGCTGGTCCGGCCATAGACGCTTGTGCCTTCGCGGCCTGCCTCTGCAGTTGCGCCATCAGCGGTGCCAAGGTGGGTGGCCGCACTGTAACGCTCCAACGCAGCCTCAACCTGCGCCTCGTTGCGGCCGGTGGCGCGGGAGAGTTGACTGATCGCAGTGCTGCGCGCTTCGCCCGACAGCGCATTGATAAACCCTATGCGGCGGGATGTTTCGTCCACCGACAGGCCCAACATAGACGCGGCTTCGCGCTGGCCCTGATTGCTGCCGGTGCGCCAGCCCTGTTCGGTTGCGACATTGGCGCGTTCGATGCCGGCTACATTGTCGCCAGCATGATCCCGGCGTCCCTCCATCGCACCCACCTGGATTTGCGCGGAGGTGAGATCGTTCCTGAACATCTGCTCCTGGTCGAAAGCATTGGCAGTGAGCTTGGCGAAGGTGGGGTCGGCCTGCGCCTCGCCGATAACACCCGACGCCTTGAGCTGCGCGTCCGCTGGCGAATAACCAGCGCGTTCAAAGTGACGCGTCGCGCCTTGCATCATCATCCCATAAGCGCGCTGGTCGCCAAATGCGCGCCACTGGACAAGGTTCTGGCTGAAGGCGGCGAACGCCTTCTCGCCGGCTTCGCCCTGGCCGAAATAGCTTGTCCCAAGACTTCTCAACGCATCCTTCTCGGCGAACTGATGGATGGCCGTGGTGGCAGCATTGGCCTGGACTGCGCGCGCGACAGACGGATCGGCAAGATCGCGCTCGCCCAGCGCGGGCGCGAGGCTCCCCAATTGGCGCGAACCCTCGATGCCGCCGAGCGCGAAAGCCGTACCGCCCGGCGTTCCTGGGCGCTCACCCAGAATGTGGCCAGCCTCGCCATACGTCCGGTTCGCACCGAAGGTGGAGCGCTCCCCAAAATCCCCAAAGCTCGAAGCCGCCGCGGCGCGGGACCGCGTTCCCATCGCCGAAGCCTGAGCCTCCAGCGCCGAAGCCTGACCCTCGTTGGTCCCCATCGGCGCGGCGGCGGCTGTGCCCTGACTCGCAATCCCAAGCGATCCCGAGGTGAAGGAAGTGAACACGTTGCCGCTGAAACGGAAAACGGTAAACACAAAAGCCCCGGCAAGCCCGGCGGCGGCCGTGCGGAAACTGCCGAAGATCGCAAGCGCCTTCATTGCGGCGGACGGCGCCAGCAACCAGGCATTGGCAGCGAGCGCATTGGATCGCAATTCGGCGAGCGTCGCGGTCGCACGGCCGAGAGTGAGCTGATAGATGCCCGCGTCGATCACACCCCAGAGCGCCACGAAGACGAACATACCGAGCGCGAAGCTCGCCACGCGCAGGTTGATCGGCGTCAGGATGAACAGCAAAGCGATGGGGATCATGAAAAGCATGATACCGAACACCGTGGCCCGGATCGTCGGCATCCATTCGTTTGCGACCGACATAGTCGCCAGGCCATTCGAGATGACCGCGCGATTGGCCATGACCCTGGCCGCACTGGCCGGCGAATCCTCGAAGAGAACGTCGCCGACCGTGTTGCCTAGAAGGATGTCGGTCAGGAACGCTTGTGCGCTCAGCGGCCGGCCGAGCATCATCTGGCCCATTTCGCCCAATTGTTGCCGACAGCGGGTCATCTGCTGGGCATTGCCGGTGTCATAACCCGTGCGTGCGCATATCTGACTGGTGTAATTATCGAACAGCACGGGGTCGGACAGGCGATCCGAAATGTGCGTCCAGGCATCGGCGCAACTCACAGTGGTGCCGCCCTTGTCGGCCTCGGTATAGACCGTCGAGAAGGTCGCTGGCCCCGCCATCGCCGCGAACGAGGCAGGCAAGTCGGCCGAGGTCCGGAACAACTGATCGTCGTCGACGCCATAGGCGGCCGACACGCGCGCGACCGGATAGCATTGACGGACATAGTCCTTGATGGTCGCATCGAGGAACACATCGGTCATCGGCCCGCGCGGGCTGACCGCGTTGAGGAACAGGTCGAAACTGTGTCCGCCCGCGCCGAATTCGATCTTGGCGTTGGGATCGAGCGTATTGTCGTCGATCGTCTCGACCATCGCGCGCTCCATCATGTTGGTCGCTCCAGCGACGAGGACAAGCAGATTGGGAACGCCGCCGACCGGCTGATAGGCGTTGCGGACGCGATCATAGACATGGACCGTGCCAGTCGTGGCGATCAGGCCGACGAAGAGCCCGACGCCGACCAGGATCTGGAAACCGAAGGCGACGAGGCCCATGCCGGTTCCTCGCACGCTGGCGATTATTGCCCCGAGACCGATGCCTACCGTCGCGACGATCATCACCAGTGTCTCGTAGCGTGGATCCCCGAAGATCATCGAGACAAGACGGAAGGCGTCGACCGTCTCGGCAAACCCGTCATAGGTGTGGAAGCTCGTATCGACCGCGAGCGCGGGCGAAGCGAGGAAAAGGGCGGGGAAGGTGGCAATCAGCCTCGCAAGCCTGCGCATGACAATTTGTTCCTATTGGTTGCGGGCAGCGGCGCCGGCGGCGTCGCGAGCATCACGGTCGCGTGTCCGCAGGAGCCCGGCGTAGTTCGCGGAAAGATTGGCCTGGTTGAGAGCGGCCATGTAACTTTGGCGCATCTGCGCGCGCTGGCGCAGCACCTCGTCCCTGAGATCCCGTAACTGCTCGATGCCTTTGGACAGTATCCGCGTCTGGCAGACATTCTTGTTGTTCCCGTCTGCCGAACCCGCGACGGTCGCGCCGCGCTCGGCGTTCATCACGGTGAAGTCGATCGTGCGGGTCAGGTCATTGAGCATCTGGTAGGCGAGGGTGAGGGCCACCAGTTCGTCGGTATCGGCAATGACGGAGTCGACGACGCCCTGACGAACGCCCCATTCCAGCATGCGATAGACCGGAAGCGTCCTGACATTGGCGACGAACTGCTTCTCCTCGGCCGAGAGCGCCGCACGGGTGCGGATCTTGGTCGCGATCGACTGCATGCGCTCTCGGGCCAGAACGAGCGCGCCGCGCCCCGATCCATCCTGCCCGCAGTCGGCACCGGTCGGCGGGAAATTGAGCGTACGGCGCTGGACGCGGCCTGTCAGGAAATCCTGCGCGCTTTCCGTGTCCTGTGCGGGGCATTGCGGAATGGCCGTGAACAAGGGCACGCGGTCACCGTCGTCCCAGCGCATATAAACGTCGCCGACCCGGGCGCGCATCACGCTCGCCCAGTCGGCTGCGCCGACGCGCGAGGCGGCATGAGAAAGCAGCGACCCGGTGCGGAAGATGTCGGTCACTTCTGCCGGGCAGTTGGCGAGCGCGTCCTTCAGGTCTTCGGTAGGGTTGTTGTTGTTCGCCTCGATCTTCTCGCGGCTTTGCTGGTAGCTCTTCGCAAATCCTTGCTTGACCGAGCGATAGCCGGTCATCTCCTCGATGATCCCCGACATATTGTCGTCGCCCTTCGCGATCTGCACCATGCGATTGGCGAGACGGCAGTCATTGACCTGAATCGAGTTCAGGAAATTGGTGGCCGCTTCCATTTTCGAGATGATGTTCCCCATCTTCTCATCGAGCGTCTCGAGCAGATACTGGAAGGCGACCGCCGGCGCCGCCTGAAGGATGCTCTCCAGCTTCTGGACCAGATAATCGGGATCGAGGAACGACATGCCGCCGAGGAACATGTCGATGCCGCCGCAACCCGCCCTGACCTTGGGCAGGCTCACCGACATCAGATAGTCATTATGGACGTCCACCCGGCCCGACATTCCGCCTGCGGTCACATAGCCGCGGGTCTGATCCTCGAAGCTGCCGGGGGATGAATAGGTGACGTTGTCGAACCAGCTCTCGGCCCAACTCTGGGCATGGGCGGGCGCCGCGGAGAAAACCGTGGCGACAAGGAGAGCGATCAGCGCGCGAACGGCTGCACGAGGCCTGGCAAACATGGCGGACTCCAGACAATCTGAGGTGAGGGAGGAAGGGCTGAGGCCGCCATCGCTCAGCGCCTTCCGGTTCGGGTCGCCGGCAGCCCCACGATGCCGGTGAACTTGGACATGGCGCGGACGCCGACCGCGGGTCTCACGCCCGTCAGCATCTTCGCGGCCAGATAGAGATTGCGGGCCAGGTTGGGCGCGTGGTCGGTGCCGATCGCCACCGGCACGACCCGAATATCGTCCGAGACCGGCCGAACCCAGGCGACGGGATGCCCGACCCAGGGCAAGCCGAGACGTCCCGACCGGATCATCGCCTCCTGGGCGCCGATCGTGCGGACGTGCCAGCCATATCGCGCGCCGAGCGCCGTCAGCTTGGTCCAGAGATCGCCGCAGGGCACGCAGCCGGCTGTTGTCGTCATTTCGATGACGAACGCGGCGCCATGCCCTCTCAACGTGGTCGTGAAATCATCGGGGAACTCCCGTGTGACCGGAACCCGCGAGAGCCAGGCCTGCATCGCCTTCGCGTCGCCGACCGGGTGGATCGCGGCCCGCATCGCCTCCGCTTGGCTGACGGTCTGCGCGGATGCCGAACCCATGCCGATGACCAGGCCCGGGATGCCGAGGAGGATGAGCGCACGCATCACGGCTTCCGTCCAATGGAAGCGTCTACCAGATCGCCGTCGAGAGCACGGGGATCGGTTGCGGACACCGGGCCGTTGCCGAGTGCATCGAAGAAGCCGGCATCTTCGCCCGGTCCTGTCATGAACTGCTCGGGCCGGATATCGCCGCGCAGCAAGCGCACCGCCTGATAGGCCATCTGTGCGAGGTTGGGATATGCCTCGACGCCAGAGGCTATGATCATGCGTTGCTGGCTGCCGCGCCGGATGATCATGGTCGTCGGCGTGACCTCGACTCCGAACCGCGCGCTGACATCAGGCCGCTTGTCGATATCCATGAGCGTGACCTGCCAGCCCATTTCCTCCTGGAATCGCTGGATGATCGGCCACTGGACCCGACAATATCCGCAGGTTGAACGCGAGAACATGACGAGAGCGAACTCGCTCGCATGGGCGCGCAGATAGGATCGGCGAATGGCGTCCTTCTCCGCCGACATCTCTGACCGGGCATCACCGACCATCGGGTTGGCCGACTTCGAGTTGAGTTCGGGATATTGCAGCATTGCGATCTGCGTCACACCCGCGAACGCGCGTGCCTTGCGCCGTGCGAAATCCTGAAGCCGCCAGAAATCGGCGACCGCGTCGACCGTCAGCACCGTCGCGGCATAGTCGCGCTGCTCCTCGATGAGCTTGCGGATCTTCGGCGGAGTCCAGGTCGCCAGTTCCGCCATCGGTGGTATGACGGGCTTGACCAATGCGTCCGGCTCGGCGCTGTCCTCAGGCTTTGGCTTGGGCGCCTCATACCACCAATAACCTTGCCTGGATGGGACGGTAGCCGAAGCGCCTTGCGCACTGACCGATGGCGGAAGCGCAAAGAGCGCCGCGAGGGTGAGGCCGATGATGGAAAGTCGACGATGCGGGCTGTCACTTTGTATTGACATTGTCGTGGCAAAACGCCAGATACGGCCAAGGAGTTTAGCGACATGGCACAGCACGCACATACCGATCGAAGCGCCTCGACGCGTAAGGACGATGTCATCCAGATCAGGGCTGCGGCCGAGCTCAAGGCGATGCTCAGCCGCGCCGCTTCGTTGCGTGGTCAGAAGCTGTCCGAGTTCATGCTCGCGAGCGCGAGGCGGGAAGCCGAAGCCGCGATCCTCGATCAGCGCACTTTTTTCCTGGATGCCGAAAGCCATGAGCAGTTCCTGAGCCTTCTCGATGCGCCGCCCGCGCCGTCGCCAGCCCTTGAAAAGCTGATGAAACGCGAACCACTCTGGAATCGATGATCGGACGCATCGCGCGATTCCATGTCCACGCGCCGTGTTACGCCGCCCGAACGCCTCAACGTCGATCACGAGGTCGCCGCGTTCGATAATGGGCGCCATGCCTCGCTCAACAGCTGGCTCGCCGAGCGCGCCCTTGCCAGCGAAGGCGCTTCGGCACGCACCTATGTGGTCTGCGATGCCGAGCGGCCCCGTCAGGTGGTCGGCTATTATACGATTACCACCGCGATGGAGGAGCGCGCGGCCTTGCCCACTGCGAGACTGCGCAAGGGTATGCCCGACAAGGTGCCCCTGCTTTTGATCGCGAGGCTGGCCGTTGCATCGAGCTTTCAGGGGCTTGGCCTTGGCGCCGATCTGCTTGCCGATGCCCTGCGCCGCTGTGCTGCCGCCTCGGAGATCGCCGGGGTTCGCGCGGTCATCGTGCACGCGATCGACGACGAAGCCGTCGGCTTCTACGCGCGGCATGGTTTCATCGTCTCGCCGCTGGGAGAGCGCGTTCTGCTCATGCCCATCGAAGCGGTTCGGGCCGTGCAAGGCTAACCACATAAGACACTGCGTGCTGCGTAGCGTGGTCTGGCACTCCGGGCGCTGCTCGGTGAGCCTATTCTGATCGCGACCGCTCACAGGATGCGCTCCATGCGAATGAGACTCGTGATCGGCAACAGCCCGAAATAGCGACTGTCGAACCCCCTGGGATGCGTCGATCCGACATAGGCCATCCCGGCGGGGATGATGCCGCTCCATTTCATATGGCTGAGTTCCATCCCGTTATGGGCCAGTGGAAGGCTCACACCCAGAAGCTGGCCATTGCAGTAATAGTGACCGTCCCAGCTGCTCGGCTTGAGTGGGGAGGGCGTCTCGAACATTGTAAGCCGGTCGCCGGGCAGGCAGAGCGCATGCTTGGTGACCGATACCGGCTTTGGACCCGCAATCGCGTGATGCAGCGTGAACATCACATAATCACCACGGATGATCGGCCCGGGGCTCTTGCGCACGGCATAGGCCTCGATCGACGGGGACATGACCAAGGTGACTTGCGGCATCAGGACTGCGGCGAACAGCGCAAGGGGCAGAACTACCAGCATGGCGTGCCAGAGTCGTTCCGGCCGCGCGGGCTGATCGGGGCCGGGAGCGCCGAGCGTCACCGCCGCCTTGCGCGGCAGGCTGCGCAAGCGTGGCCACAGACCGGTGATCCACCTAACGATTAGCCAGAAGAGCCTGAGCATGGCTTACCTCCTCTTTCCCGCCCAGGCGGGCATATTCGTCGAGCATTCCGGAGAGCGCGCTGTCGCCGAACACGACATGGGCTGAACGAGGGCTGTCATCGTCGCGTTCGCAATAAGCCTGGGTCGGATCGCCTGGCACCATCGCGAGCGCGGGGACCTGGACGATCCCGTGCTGCCGGAACACGATGGGGTCGATGATGAGCTGGACATTGCGCATGACGCAGTTCGGCCCCTCACAGCCCGGATCGAGACGCAGGATCTGGGCCGTCAGCTTCGCCATCGGGCCCATCTTCCGAAGACCTCCCGGCACGCCGCGAAACGCCATCACCCCGTGCACCCGCTCGAGCTGGACCGCATAGTTGCGCAGCGTCGAGATTGGCATCGAGGAGGAGACGAACAGGACCGGTACCCAACCCTTGGCGGTCACCGCAGGGGCGGCCTTGGCGAGCACTTGTTCTTCGGCAGGTTCCAGCCCCAACGCCTGGCGCAATGCCTTGGCTTGTCGTTCCCGCTCGGCTGCAAGGCTTACTTCTCCGCGCGCCTGCGCAGCGCGGGCGCGCGCATCCATTTCTGGCATAGGCGCGCGGCCCCTAAGACCTTCGAAGGCCCGCCTGCGGTCGGCAGGGTTATCGGTACGCGGAAGCCTCAGATCGGGCGGTTGCCCCACAGCTTGCTTCCCACGGGCGACGGCGCTTTCGAGCCGGTCCATGCTGGCCTGGCCCTGATCGGCGGCGGCTTGCCTGGCATCGCCTTGATCGGCGCCATGCGTGGCATCCTGTCCGAGCGCGGCGGTTGCAGCGCCTATCAGCGCAAGGAGGCCGAGTTTATGGATTGACCGCTTTGAGATACGCATTGACGCGCTCCCCCATGTCTATCTGGATGTCGGATTGGGCGCGGGCCTCGATGTCCGCATAATATTCGGAGAGGTCGATCTTGCTGAAGTCGAGCGCCTGGAACTCCTCCGGCGTGAAGCCGCGGCACATCGGCTTCTTTGCCGTCCCCCAGAGGTTGCCGTTGAACGCCTTGAGCTGGGGACGGCCCTGTTCCTGGATGATGCGCCCGAGCTTTGTGTTGAAGCAGCAATGCCCACGCGCCTTCTGGAGGCAGATGCCGAGGAAGCTCGACGTGCAATAGCTGCCGATCTCGTGGCACATGCCCGACGACCGGAGCATCGCGGTTTCCATGTCCTGCTGGTCGCAGCCGGAGAACAGGAAATCGATCATGAAATTGATCGCGAGGCTGATCGCGATTGAAGTCGGGTCAAGTCCCACGATCAAAGCGTTGGCGCCAGAACTCGCCGCCTGACTTGCTGTCGCCCCGGCCTTGAACGCTGTGTAGGCGGCCTTCATGCCGGTGAACACGCCCTTGGCCACCGCGATCTTGGTGCCGATTGACGAGATGGACGATCCCATCCCATCTTTCACGATCTTGCCCTTGTCTTTGCAGCAATTGGCGAAGGTGGTCGAAAGCCCGGCAGGCCGGCAGCGCACGCCGCGGCCCGAGAATATCTCGATGGTCCCCATGCAATTGCCGTCGGCATCGATGCCGCCGTTGGGCTCGGTGCCCGGATCGTCCATCGGCGGTTCCTCGACGACCGGATTGGTCGCGAGATCGGCGCACTGATTGGGCGAACAGGATGGCGCCCCACCGGTGCTCTTGACGAGGCAGGCATATTGCGGACCCACCGGGCAGCTATACTGGCCCATGGCATCGGCGACGCAATCGACCTCCTGGATCGGACAGAGCCATGCTCCGCTGTTGGTCGCGAGGCAGCTTGCCTGCTCCCCTTCGTCGGCCGCATCACCATTATTGTTGAGATCGGCGGCGCAGATCTGCTGCGCATTGGCGGCACTCGGGCAGGCGAGGGCAACTCCCAGGCCGAGCACCAGCGCCAGCGCGGCACCGCGCGGATCGAAACGCCATTGCCTGTGGAGGGAAGAACCGATCATTGCACGCTCCCGGTGCAGACGAGATCCGCGCCGGCAAGGCGGACGGTTTGCATCATCACGACCGCTTCGGGGAAATCGTCGAGGCAGCCGCAGGCCGATATGATTTCCTCGCCAGGCCCTGCCGGGCATCGATTGTCGGCGGAGCAGGCGTGGAAGAAGGTGTCGTAACCGGTCGGCACATTCTGTTTGCTGCCGACAACGCCGTCGATGGCCGCTTCGCTGTTCGTCTTGGGCGCGCGCGTTTTGCAGACGGGTTCGCACGCCGGCACCGAGCCGCGATCGGGTAGGCTGAAGGCGCGTGTCGAGGTAGCGAAGCTGCCGTCGCTCTGACGCGTCCGGTCGGCCAGCAACGTCTCGGTCGAATGGTCGATGATATAAGCGCCGCGGCTCGTATCAGGCTTCGCGATGTCGTCGACGTTACAGCGATAGGTGCGGTCCTTCAGGAAGAAGTCGCGCATGAGGTCGGTCGGGCAGGCGGGGCCGCCCAGGATACGGGTCTGGGGCAGGGGTCTCAGACCGGTCGCCACACCGTTGATCCAGGTCTGGACCCCATCGACCAGCTCACTGTCGAGCTTGCATTGCGGATCGGCGGCGATCGCCCCGCAACCGTCGACCAGTTGTTCCAGCGTCTTGCAGCTATTGTCGACATCGACATGCACCTGCGCGAAACCCTCGCCGCCCGATGCCACCGCAACGCGCAGCCAGATCTCGTGATCGCCGGCCGTGAGCCAGGGCTTCAGGTCGAGATTGGGATAGGCATAAAAGGTCTTCTTGAGTTCGCATTTGCTCGGTGGAAGTCCAAGCGTTGTCCAGGGCGAAGGGCCCGAACCGATCAGTTGACCATCGATCCGTACCTGCGCCCAATCGTCGGCGAAGAACTGGGTGAGGCGTGCGTCGATAATGCGATCGGGATCGCTCACATGCAGCGTCATGCGGAAGTCGATGAGCGTACAACTGCCCCCCGCAAGGCTGTTGTCGGCTGGCGAACCCATCAGGAAATCGAAGGACGAGCCGTTCTGAATTGTCGAATAGCCGCCAGAGGTCCGGCCGATGATATCCTCCGCGCCGGGCTTAAGCACCGTCACCCGCCGTTCGATGGTGCAATGCCGATATTGAAGCGACGTGCCGCTTCCGACCGCCGAGCCCTTGAGCGCCTGAAACACCGCACTACCACTCGATGCGGCATAGGCGTCCGAGGCGATGATCGCGGGATTGGATCGATAGGCGGTCTGGGGCAGGTTCGGATTGGAGGAGCAGGCGGTCGACTGCGCGCCGACATAGCGAATGGCGGGTCCATCGATAACGGCTTCCGCGACCCCATAGCGCGGATCGGCGGTCGTCAGCGCGCCAATCATCCCGCCGCCGAGATCGCGCAGCACGGACGCCATATTGCCCCAGGCAAGATTGGTGCCGCAGCTATTGTTGATGCAGTAGCAGCCGGCGAGCTTCGGCATGTCGACAGAGGTCAGCTTCAACGCCTTCGCCGCATCGACGTCCCAGCGATAGAAGCTGCACCCATTCCAGCTGCCAGGCTGGCATGACACAACGCCGTTCGCGCAAATGCCCGAGACCGGCACGGGGAGGTTCGAGGTCGCATCGACCGTCCCATCGAGATCGGTGTCACGCGCGATGGTGACTGTGCCGAGGTCGCCCGTGCCCGAAGGCTGGACCAGCACCTCGAGCATCGTTGCGGTCTTCTGGCAGGCGATGTTCGGCGCGAAAGTGCGGCTGTTGTCGACGGTCGAGATCTGCTGTCCGGCAAGGCCAGGCGTCACATAGTTCTGCTGAAGCGCGTCGCTGTCGCTGGTCTTAGCACGCGATGCATCGGCTGCGATATGCGCCCTTTGCTCCATTGTTTGTGCCGGCGCGCACGAAGAAAAGGAGATGGCCAGCGCGTTCGCGATGATGGAACAGGCGGAGAGGAGACGCCGGTCCCACCGGGGGAGCATTGCGGCCGCGCTGGCCGGGGGTGGAGCGACGCCGCCAGGGGGGCTTGGCGGCGCCGCTCCTATCCCGCACGGCAGCCCTCGACCGTAGGGGCCTTGGCGAACAGACCTCCGGAAAGGACGGCTGTCGCGCGCGGGAATTGGGGAAATCGTGTCTGTCATGGCACCGGTATCCCGGCGCAGCAGATCACCTTTTCGAAGAGCATGAATTGGGCATTGTCTTTGCCCGGCGCGTGCTTGGCCGAGGACCAGAGTGAACCCGGCCGACCAATATTCACGCACTTGCCGCCCTTCACAGGCTCCATGATCTGAAGCTTGTAACGGCTCTTGGTCCAGACGGGCTGGGGGATGAAGGAGCAACCATCCGACGAGCTGATGGTGAGCGCGCCCAGGCGCCCCATCATGAAGACCCCGCGTGCTGCGAGTCCCGCCCAGGCCTCGACGCTGTCGTCGAAATGGATGTCGCCGGCGATCGGATAGGTGGCGCCCCAGCTCCCCATGCACCAGAAGAGTGGATCGATGACCTTGCCTGCGGCCGCCGCGGCGCTGTCGCCCATGCAGGCAAGGCCGGCGGCAGGGTTGCCGAACAATATGCCCTCGGGCTGGATGATCGCGCCTAACGTCCCCGACTGCCAGGTGGGCAATACCTCGGTGATCATGGCGACATCGAAGCCGTCATTCTCGAGGCAGGGCAGGTCGGTGAACATGTCGAGCATCGCCCAGACCGGCGAGATGTAATAGTGCATCTGTGCGAACATCTTGCGCGTGTTGGTGCCGTCCGAGATCGACGATTGGCTGCCTTGCAGCTTGCCGCCTGTCGGCAGCAGATCGGCACCCAGGGCCATCATGCAACCGGGTTCGGTCACGACATCCACCATTCGGTTCGGCGACCAGTAGGAAACCTTGACCCCGAACCAGAACTGGATGCCCTTGCGACAGGCGCACAAGGGCTTGGAGGCCGATTGCGCGTCGAGCGCCTTGTCGAGCTTGTCGAAGCTGCCGACGCGAATGCCCCCGACCGTGATCGGAAAGATGCAGGTCCAGCGCACTTTGGTGATCGGATTGAAGACCGTGCCAGCCTCGCATTTGGAGGCATGGGCCTGGCTTGGCCAGGCAAGCGTCATGACAAGCCCGATGATCAGGCCAGCGACGAAGACAGGCAGACGTCCGATCATCGCGTCGCTCCTTTTGGCGGAACGGCAGCGGCGCGGCTCCTGGGCCCATATTCGGTGAGAACGAGCCGTGTACCGGACTGCTCGACGATGACCGGCGCCACCGTCAGCCCGAGACGCTGCTTGACCCTTTCCTCCAGGATGTAGATCGGCCGGCCAGTCTTCTCGCTAAGATCGATCGCATCGCCATTTTGCGTGCCCAGCGCCGAGAGTAGAATGAAATCGCTGGCGCGGGCGTTGCGGAGCGCCCAGTCGAGTTCGCGCGGATGCACGACGACGAGGCGCTGGGGCAGCTTCACATAGGTCAGCGGGTTGAAGGTGAAGCCCTTGGGATAGAGCGTCTTGCCATCGGGCAAGGTGATGTCGAAATCGAGTGTATAGAAGGGTACGACACTGCGGACCCGGTCGGCGCCGGCAATCCCGAGTGGCGCGGCCTTGAGCGCCGTCCACCTGTCGCGCGGGCCGAAGGCCTTGCTCATGTCGCTCGGAAGCGTCGCGACCTTGGCTTCGATCTCGGCGAGCGCATCAGGTTCTGCGATCGGCCACGTCCGCCCGATCGTGCTACGCGACGGGGCGGCGCTGTTGATCGGTCCGGCTGCGGCGAATGCAACTGCGACAGCCAGCAGATTGCCCGTGGCGAGCACCAGCAGTATCGGGCCGCGGCGAACACGACCGAGCAGCCTATCTGCCATGACGGTGCCTCCAATGCTGTTCGGGCGGCTCGGGAATACCGATGAGCGCGGCGACGAAGGCTGAGAACGCCAGAGGTGTCAGGACCCAGATCAGCATGCCGGAGTTCCGGTCGAGCGCCGGGGACATCAACAAGAGTGCGCTTTGGACCATCATGAGCAGAAAACCGCTGACCATGAGCCGGATCACCGACGGCGAGGGTGTGGAAGAGGTGAGGCCGTTCATTTGCCCCTCCACCGGCGCAAGCGGCTCATCAGTTTCGCGGTGCCCGCCGAGAGGCTCAGCAGCAGCAGGCCAGTCGCAAGGCACGATGCCGCCACGAGTAGCGAGGCGCGCAGCACCATCATGGTCGGCTGCTTGAGCAGGAGCCCCGCGATGAGCACCAGCAGGCCCATCATCACGGTCTCGATCATGACGAGCCGGAAACGCCACTGGAAGGATTCCGCCTCGAACCGCTCGGCGAGCCGTCGCTCGACGATTAATTCGATTGCTTCATTGTCGGACCAGTTGAGCGGTAATTGGTCCGGATGCGGCGTAAAGCGTGCCATGGCGATCACGCTCCCACCAGGCGAGGCGCGGCAGGCGTGCCCAGGATCTGCGAGGGCTCGACGCCGGCGAGACGGCAAATGGCTTCCAGCGGCGAAAGGCCCTGACGCATCAGCGCCTCGAAGGCAGCAACTTCGTCGGGTGCGGAGGTATTGATCCAATAGCTGAATGGATCGACCACGAGCCGGGCGATACCGAGCCCAAGCGGGGAGTCGATGAACACCTCGCTGTAATTCGGCTTTGAGTTCCGGACCGATTTCAGCAGGTCGAGAACGAAACCCGAATAATCGAGGATCTTGTTGTCGACCGCCCGGTCATAGGTGGATCCCTGGAGCAGGAAGCGGGTCGCGGCATTCTCCAGGATCACTTGGCCCGTGCCACCGAAAAGGGTCAGGTCGTTCATCGACTGCAATACGATGCCGAACGATCCGCGATATTTGCGGGCCCGGCGATAGCCCTGGCCGAAGGCCTCGGCGAGGCGCGAGAGATCCTGGCCGTCCGTGCGCGTCATGAACTGCGCGGCCTCGTCGCACAGCACGAAACGGGGCTTGTCGCGCGCCGAGAGGTACAGTTCCTGGGTGACGGCATTGACCACCACCATGACAATGACGTTGAACAAATCGGGCATGGATTTGAGGCGTTCGAGTTCGAGCACCACAAATTCATCGTGGCGGATGTCCAGCGTTGAGGGGCCGTTGAAATAATGGCCATAGGCGCCGCCCGACCCGAAATCGCGCAGGTTGAAGGCTAGCTCGCGCGCAACAGGTACGAGATGGTCGACATGATCGAGCGCGGTCTCGACGAGCTCGGGATAGGTGCCGAGCCATTCGCGCACAGCATCGATGCCATGATCGGCGCGGCCCGTATCGATCGTCCACTGGACAGCGGACTTGAGGAGATTCCACTCCGAGGTGGTAACGCCCTTGCGGGTGGAGGCATTGGCCATCTCGGCGACGATCGCCACCGCCATGGTGATGGCCGACTGCTTGTCATCGCCGTCGAGAGCGAGGCCCATGTCAAAGGGATTGAGGACAAGATGCTCCTCGCCGATATCGATATAGCGGCCCGAGCAAAGCGTGCAGAGCTTGCGGTAGCTGCCGCCGATATCGATGATGCGGATGAGCGCGCCGCAGGCGAAATATTGCTGGCACAGATTGTTGAGCAGGAAGCTCTTGCCGGCACCGCTTTCGGCAGAGACGATGAAATTGTAATTGTTGATGCGCGGATCGAACAGATCGAGCGTGACGAGCTGGCCCTTGCGTCCGGTATAGAGCAGGGCGGGGCGGCCGCCGCCGCGAAAGTCCGTCTGGATCGGGGCCATCAGCACGGCCGCCTTCACCGGCATGCGGAAGTCCCGTTCGAGTAGGCGCAGCGTCGTGCGGTCGGGGTAAAGCCCGAAGGGCAGGCTCATCACCAACAGCGTCGGATTGAGATAGCTCTCTTCCTGCATCGAGAAGGGCAGGGGCTCGCCTTCCCACAGGCGCTTGGCGCGCGCGGCGAGATCACGGGCATGCGCGCGATCGCGTCCGAACACCCAGATTGTCGGGATGACGCGGACAAATTTGCTATTGCCGGCCTCATCGAGAATCCAGCCGATCTCCTCGATCTGCTTGCCGACCTCCACTGCAAAGCTGCCTGCCGCTTTCTGAGCGGACAGGATCTGCGCGCGCTTGTGGATTTCGAACTGCGAATGATCGAACAGGATGTTGAGCGTATAAAGAAACGGCCCGCCGATCTGGTCGCTGTCCTCGGACGCGCCGCGCATGCCGCCCATGAGGCGGTTCGCCCGCTCAGCCGTGATGCGCCGCGCCGGCGCTTTCGGCGTCAGGCACCGCGCGACCTGGTTGCCGAGGAACACCTCCGCACCGTCGAACACGAGATCCGGCCCCGCATTAATGATCTGCTTGCCGATCGGCGGCGCGCCCGTCGTAGTACCGTCAGCGAAGACGCCGGGCGCCGTATCCGCGACGCCGTTGAAGATGCGTCTGTAGAAGGCGACCAGCTCCTCTGGCGGAAGCCGACGAATGCCGAGCTTTGCCAGTTGCTCCTCGACCTGCCGCCGAAGGTCCTCACCAAGCGGCCGGCGCGTCTTGATCGACAAAAGCGTGCGGAAGTTGCGCACCGGGATTCCGTGGAGCGCCTTGAGCCCATGTCGCCCTTCGCTGAGATACGCATGAGTGTAGCGCGCCGATGCCTGGATCAGCGGATCATCACGGGTCTTCAAATCGAGGAAGGCATCGAGCGCGTCGTCGATCAGCGGATCCGCGAAGGTGTGGATCTGCAGGACCGTCCCGTCCGGGAAATGGATGTTGAGCAGCCCCTGCAACGCGCCCTGGACATGCGCGAACATATAGGCGGTCGGTACCAGTTCCCAGGCATGGCCCCAGGTATCGTCGATGCACAGGAACGCTTCGCTATCTTCGTCCCAGGCGACCAGAGGGAGATAGTCAGAAAAACTATCCCGTCGGACGGCGCTCCGCAGCCGTGCATAAGAGAGGCCGCTCATGGCTGGGGCTTCGGAGCGGGCGCGACGATCGCGGGTGCGGCAGGAACGGTGGCCACCTGCGCCGTCTCACCATCGGGCGCGGCACCATCGCGCACCTGACCAAGGATTGGTGCCTGTGACGCGCGATCGGGAGAGGCGACGAGCGCGCCGCCGACCACCCAGACCGGCTTGTCGATCACCGAATAGACATAGCGCGGCATATAGAGCCGGTCCGGGCGCTCGCGGTCGGCATAGGGGAGGATGAGCGTCCGAACGGTGCGCGCGGGCTTCAGCATCGGCGTGACCGGCGCCTCGATCAGACCCTTGAGCTCCTGGTAGACGCTATCGCGGTAGCTGCCATAGGCACTGACTGCGGCGTTGCCGCCCGGTCTGCCGTTTGCTTTGTCCAGGTCCTGGCCACGAAGCATGGCGCGGTCGTTGGTGACCTTGGGGTCCGATTTCGATGCGACGCCCGCGACGGCATCCTCATAAGCGCGGTCCGGATGGATGCACTGCCCATGGTCGCTGTTCTTGCAGTCGAACTTCTCCGAATAAGGCGACATTATCGATCCGACGGTCGCGCAGCCCCCGAGACTTGCGACCAGGCTGAGCGAAAGCAGCGAACGATGAAGAGCCTGATAGGCCGGCTTGGACATGGCGGGATCTCCTGAGGAATTAGACAAGCACATCAGAATTTGCTCCCGACCGACGGCTTGATCTCGAGGGCGAGCCCCTCCTGGATGACGACCACGACATCCTTGGCCGCGCCGACCTCCACCACCGGGCCAGCCTGGCGAGCTAGATCGAGATAGAAGTCCGTAAGCTTGTCGGAGGACTTGGAGAGGCCGCCCGCGACGCCGGACTTGACCGCATCGCCTGCATCCAGGCTCCGCACACTGCCTAGCGCCGATGTCGACAGGCTGCCGAACGATCCTTCCACACTTTGCGAGATGCTGGCGATCGTTCCCGCGATGAAGGAGCGGGCGAGCGTGGCGCCGGCGCGGGTCACCACCTTGCCGGACAGGCCCTTCTTGCCGTCCCAATCGACGAAGAACCCTTTGATCGCCTGGTCGACCACCGCGTGACTGTCGAAGTCCACACAGGAGATTGAGACAAGCTGGATCTCGACCCGCTCCTTCGCGAGGCTGCCCGTTGCGTTGCCGATGACAAAGCAGCCTGCGAGATTGGCCTTGACCTCATTGGGGAGGACGGCGGGTGCCTGAACCCTGGCGATAATCGGCTCGGGATTACTGGTCGCGTCCCGGCTCGCCAGGGCGTCGATGCCGGTCAGCAGCCGCGCCTTCATGAAACCAGGTGGCAAATAGATCGTCCGCTTCCCTTTTTTTGAGGCGGCGCCGCTGCCAGCACCTCCTTCCGACGCTTGCGTGGCTGTCGCCGCGCCGATCGCGCCGACCTGCCGCTGCGTAGGCGGAGCTGGAGGCGCCGGCGGTGCAGCGGGAGCAGCAGGCGGAGCAGGGATTTCGTCGGCCGCGCCGCTGGCCTCGGGCGGCGCTGGCGGATAGGCTGGAGCCTCGCCGGGTATGGCCGGCGGCAGATCGCCACCATCTCCGGCAGCGGCCATATGGGAGCCGCCACCTGCGCCGGGAACCACTTTGCCTTCCTCGATCGCGGTGACCCGGTCGCCGAGCAGGGTCTGTCCGTCGAGAATCTTCTGGAGATCCCCGCGGAGCTTCACTTCGAGACTGTCGCCGCGAAGGCCAGCGCCCATATCGAGGTTCGAGGCCTGGGGCGCCTTGGGCGCTTCCTTGTTGCCGCTGGTACTCGCGGTGTAGAGGCCTAGTCCGAGCAGTGCGATCGTGGAGACGACGCCGAATTGCTTGGCGCGCAGCTTCTGGTCGGAGGTCAGCTTCGACCATTGCGCGGGTAGATCCAACAGGGCCGGTCGCGCGATAGCGTTCTCGTCGCTATCGTCGACGTGGTGGCTCGGGGCCGTTGGCGGCGTCGCCGGCCGGCCGTCGTCATGCGTCGTCATTGCTGGACACTCCGGCGGACGATGATCAGCCGCGCGGTCTCATTGGGACCCAGGGTCAGCCGGTCGATCGTGATGGCAAAGATGTCGGCGCCAAGCGCGGTATCGAGGAAATAGCGCTCATCGAGCGCGGTGGCGGCGCTGGCACGGACCAGATATTCGCTGACCGACAGACCAGCCCCCTCCACTTCGAGCCGCCGCCGTTCGGTAATCGTCGCGGTGGGCAAGTCCGCGAGCATCAGCCTGTCGCGCGAGGGTGCGATCTCGGAGAAGGATGCCGGCACCCTGTCTTGCAGGATCGCGAGCACGATACCGACCGCACGCTCTTCCTCGACAAGTGGTCCAAGCAGCGCGTCATTGGCCCGGGCGCGCTGGGCGCCGCCAGGGACGAGCGTGACGGTCTGGGCCGGTATGTCGGCGGGCTCGGCATAGAGCGGATAGATCGCGCCGTTGCACGAGACGAAGAATTCCGATGGCGTCGTCACATAGCTGTGCGTCTTGGCGCCACTTCCCGGAATATTTGGGTCCTCGGTCTCGAGGACAAGGAACTTGATCCAGGCGTCCGAACCGCCGCGTTCGACGGCGAGGCCCTTCTCGGCTGAGAATTTGACGTCCTCGATGTCGCCGCCCACGCACACGACATGATTGACGTCATGGTTGGAAAGGCGGATTCGGCTGGTCTGGTCAGGCAGCGCCGCGATCGACTGGGCGAAAGCGGGTGCGCTTGCGGGCAGGGACGCAACGAGCGCCCCGGCGAGGCAGGCGAGCCTCGCGCGCTTAACGGATATCGGCACTGAAATTCTCCTCCTGGAGCGCAGTCAGCCAGAAGCGGCCATTTTCGAGCGCGTATCGGATGCGCAGATTGCCGCGGAACTTGCGGATCACGCCGCCAATCACCCTGACCTTCTCGACAGGCACAAGGATCTCGCTGCCCGTCCAGGTGACGGGCTGGTCGCCGCGGATATAGGTCGCGATCGACAGCGTCGGATTGTTGCCGAGCTCATCGAGCAGCCGGTTCAGGCTGTCGCGAAGACCGTTATAGGCGCTGGGATGCGCGATCCGCAGCAGCTCCTGAAACTGACGATCCGCCGAATAAGCGGAATAGGTGCCGGCGAGACCCACGATGTTGAAGGTGATCGAGCGCAGATAGGCCTCGGAAGGCTTGTTGCCTGTCACATAGAGGTCGCCGTCCGCGCCGAATGGCACGATCACGGTGCGCGTGTTCTGGTGCGAGGTGTAGATGACGGTACCGAGCACGGCGGTGATCCCGAACAGGCCCGCGATCGCGACCTTCAGCAGCCGGTTCTCCTCGAAAAGGTTGGCCGAGCCCTGCAGATAGCGGTGCAGGTGCCAGCTCGGCCTCGTGTCGCCGATCATGTCGGGTTGTCGCTTGCGCCTGAAGGGATGAGCCATCTCGCCTACTCGAAGAAGCGGGTCTGGGTCGGACCCGGATAGTTGCGGAAGCGGGCGAGGCCCCAGCGCCAGGCCAGGTGCGGGATGAATCCGCGTGGCTTGGTCCGCTTCCAGGGAATGAAAAGAAGAAGAGCGCAGATGAGCAGCCAGCCGATGATCCCGCCGACGATGACCGCGACAAAGATCACGCTCATCACGACTATGAATTCCTGACTGTCGAACCAGAGGATCTGGACCGGCCGATGCAAGAATTGCGGCAGACGTTCGTCCACGCTCTTCTCCCTTGCTTCACCACGCCGCTGGGCGTGGGTTGCGGAAGGCGACCACCGCCTCCCGTTCCGATGGCCCGGCGCCGGTCTATCCGGCGCCTGGCCAGACTTTCAGATCAGCATGCCGAAGGTCTGGAGGATCGAATCCGCCTTGATGAGGCAGACCGCCGCCACGATCGTCGGGATGCCGATCATGATGTTGGAGAAGAGCCGCGAGACGCCGAACAGGAAGGCGGCAACGCCGCCCACAAAGCCGAGCGGACCCTTGACGCCCTGGTTCACGACGATGTCGTAGATGTCGTAACCAAGGTCGCCAGCAGCCGGCGCCTGGAAGGCGTAGGCGACGCTCGTTCCGGCGATCGCGGCCAGGAGGAAAAGGACCGCCGCGTCGATCGTGCGGAACGTCCTTCCCCGAAGCAAAGTCAACATATGCAGTCTCCTTGTCGTGTCAGGAGCCGTCCCGATCATGCTTGCCGGCACCGACTAATGATCGTTTCCGGCCGGCGGGGCGCTGGACGGCTCCCGGAGCTACGTCCTCGCCGGCATTCCGGTCCTCGCGGGCACTTCTGGAGCGCACGCAGGCGAGGTCCGCCAAATCTCTGAAATGCTGCTCAGGGGCCGGCCTTGGCCTTCTTGCCGCTTGCCTCGATGAAAGCCTCAAGCTCCGCCTGCTGGAAGCCGGATACGAGCTTGCCGTCGACGAAGAGCGTCGGCGTGCCCGAGACGCCCATCTTACGGACCGTCTCAGCATCGCGAGCGACCTTCTCGGCGCCGGCCCGGCATTTGTGCAGCGTCGCCGGTCGCTCGCCGGCATAGATCGACTTGAAGGTGGCCTCGCGGTCGGGGGAACAGAGAATGTGCTCAGCCTTGGCTGCCGCCTGCGGATGAATGCCGCTCACGAAATAGACGAGCCTCTGGACCGGCTTCCCTTCTGCCTCCTTTGCCAGCCAGAAGCGCTCGAGCGCCTGACAATAGGGACAATCGGGATCGGTGAACTCAATGACCTTGGGCGCCCCCGCAGGACCAATGACCAATGCATCAGCCGGATTGATGGCGCCGATGCGCTTCCTCGCACTCGCGTCCTGGGCAAGCGCCGTCAGATTGACGCCATTCTTGTCGTAGATCGCGGCGAACAGAAGATGCTGACTCTCGGGCGCGAAATAGATGACTCGTCCGCCAGCAATGGCCTGATATATTGGCCCTCTGACAGGCGCCGGACCAAAGTCCTCGAACGTCAGATTGGTGAAGGTCTGGCGCAACTGACGCTGAGCCTCCTCGGCTGCGGCCGTGAGCGGCTCGCTGCCGCTATCCTGGGCGTGCGCAGGCGCAGTCGCGCAGATCAGCGCTGCCGCGATCAGCTTAGCGCTGCGGGACATGATGGGACTCCGGACGAACGAGGGAGGTGCGCGCGAAAAGTCGGCCGTCGAGGGTGAGCGAGTTGCCGATCCTGATCGCCGTCGATGTGGTGGGAACAACGGGCTGTTCGGGCTTTTCGCGGATCGAGAAGCCGGAATCGGTCTGGACGACGGCGAGTTGGGCGCTGCGGGCGCAAGGATAGGCTTCAGCGTCCGGCCGGTAGGTCTGGGCGCAGGCAGGTCCCGCGGCGATGCCGAGCAAGATTGCTCCGGCACGCATCGGGAATGAGCATGGGATGTCCATGGCACACGTCTCCTCGTGGCGCCACGAGGCGCTCGGGTTTGGGGTTTGGATAAACCGGGCAGGATGGCCTGGACTTGGGTCCTTGGGGCCGCCGATCCGGTGCGTCCCAAGGCATGACGATCATGAACGGCCGTCGCAATAGGGAGGGCACTGAAGTGCCGAAGCGGCGAAACAAAGCACTATTCAGACGAAAGCAGCGAAATGATCTCGGAAAGCGTTGGAAAGATCAGTTTTAGGCAAAAGCGGCATTATAGTGCCGCTTTTGCCTCCATTCGTCGTGAAAATGTACCCGCTCGGGCGTACCGGCGGGTGGCCAAAACGTAGTTCAGGCAGGAGAAGGAGTGATGGCTAGAGCTAGACGCAGCTTCAAGCTCCGGCTTTCACCAGCCGGCCTCGACGTACTGATTGATTCCCATTGCCATCTGATTCGCATTACGCGCGCGCTGATAGCGTGGGGTACGACGCTGCATGTCGCGGTAGAA
This sequence comes from Altererythrobacter sp. B11, assembly GCF_003569745.1. Lineage (NCBI taxonomy): Bacteria > Pseudomonadati > Pseudomonadota > Alphaproteobacteria > Sphingomonadales > Erythrobacteraceae > Altererythrobacter > Altererythrobacter sp. B11. The sequence goes on along the minus strand of NZ_AP018498.1, from coordinate 2,480,040 downwards.
CATCTTGATACCTTGTCCACCGCTGAAATCATCGACGAGTTGAAGGCTCTGGAGCTTGGCTGCCTCGGCGGTGGGGAGGAGCACCATGTCGGGGCGTCGCATCGTCTCTGGGACGTCGCCACGAGAATAACTACGCGTGTCCAGGAAAGTTCGCCTGCGGGACGGCAGCCCAACCTTGGGACCATTTACATCTTGGCGCTTATGCAGATTCCCAAAGCGGACCAAATGGACCTCATGAGCGCCTTCGATCGCGCGTTGCAGTCAGGAGCACGAACGCCAGCTTCCCGCGATGCCAATGATCTTGTTGAGTAAATCCCGACAGTTTGGCCGAGGTTGTATATTGACGTTGGTGGTAAGTACACCATAGGATTCGACTTACGGAATTGCCTTGGCGGGCGGTATCTCCCGTAAGGAGACGCGGACATGTCGCACTATTTAGCGACTTCCGTTGCTGAAAGTCCAATCCTGTACGTCAAAGTGCAGTCCGGGCGACAAATTGAAGAGGCACGGAAGAAGAGGCGCCTGACGCAACGCGATTTGGCGCGAGAGCTTGGTATGGGTGTACGCTGGCTTCGCGAGATCGAAGGCGGCAATCCCCGGTCGCGGCTCGACGATCATCTCGTCTGTGCCTATCGGCTCGGCTTGTCGACGGGGCATATCCTGATACCACTGCTGTTCGCTGGCCAAAAGATGTGCTTTCCGCGCCAGTTGGCGACAGGAGACCTAAGCGACCTTGAGCGGATGTGCATCGAGCTGATCGCTCAGCGCAATCTCGACCATCTGACTCAGGCCTTGACGCCAGCCTGGTCAGCAGTCGCTGTCCCAGCGGTTACCGGCCTATGATGTCGGCGATGGATCCTCCGCTCCACGAGCGCGTGTACGAAGGACTGAAGGAGGACTACCTCGCGGGTCATTTCGTGCCGGGCAAGAAGATCGATATCCAGGATCTCGCCACCCGTCATAGATCGAGCAAGACGCCGGTCCGGGAAGCGGCGTTCATACTGGTGGGGGAGGGGCTTCTCGCGCATCATGCGGACGGCGGATTCCTGGTGCCGGTCAGGGAACCGGCCGAACTGATCGAACTTCTCGCCTTCCACATGCAGATGATGGCAGCAACGCTATCGAACCTAAGGGAAAGCGCAATTCGTGGTGTGCTACTGCAGCCTTGGACTCTCGGACAACGGCCTTCGCCCGCCAATGTCGCGAACCTAGCCACAGGAATATTCGCTTCACTGGCGCAGGCTACCGGAAATCACCAAGCCTCGCTGTTGATCCGATGCGTCAACGAGAGGCTTCACTACGCCAGAATCGCCGAGGCCGAAAATCCCACGATCGCGGAGAAGGAACTTGCTACCATCATAGATATCAACGTCGCGAACTTATCAAAGGCAACCCGACGACGAATTGAAGCGTACCACGTGCGGAAAATTGCCCACCAACAGAAAATTATCGAAATACATTCGGTGATATAAATATCCTATATTTTCAGACATTTATGAATGGCAATAAGACCTTATACTATAAACTCGCTTCTGGGGAAGCGAGCTTGAAGGATATCGCGCCAAAGTGTCGCGATATATCTGAGCCAGTCGATCTTCAACTGCATTACCTTTGGATGGCCGCTTTTTTGCGGCTCTCGATGAGGAGTGTGTCATGGAACGCAATAACGATCACGGCATGGACCATCTGATCGACCTCGGTTCGGTCGTCGATGAAACGAAGGGCGCGGCCCAGGGTGATGGCGACACCTTCAATTCCCTTCGCCAGGGCGGCCTCGGTCTGGAAGACGATTGATGCCGGTGGCGCGCATTCATCCTGAATGCGCGCCATTTCCCTCGGGGAGCACACGGATGTATTTTCGCGTCAAGAGCGAGTTTGGCTATTGCACCACGGCAGCGGGCGATGTCGTACTTCTCGACCTTATCCGGGCCCGCTATTTCTCCCTTGCGAAGAATCAACGGCACGCATTTCTGCGGCTAGCAGAGAATGGCTGGTGGCTCGATGAAGCGGCGCCGGAGTTTCCCGTCTTACTCGGTTTAGAGTTTCTCGAGACGGTCGTTTCCTCGGACCGTCATAACTTCGATATCGAGATAGAATCAGCGGAAGCAGATATTTCGCGGACGATCTGGTCAGTCGGTGTTCTGCCGGATCTCGTTCAAGCCCTCTTTGGGCAATTTCTGATGAGCGCGAAACTCAGGGTCTGGACGTTAAAGATTGTGCTGAGGCAAATCAGCAATCACAAAAGCAACCGCAAATTAGATGAGCGGACTGCCGATACGAAGATCCAGAGAATTCGTGCTGGCTACGACGCCAGCGAGATCTTTATCGGACGAACCGATAGGTGTCTTGTCCGCTCACTCGCAATGTTCGCGACCCTAAATCGTCGGGGCATAAATTCTAAGCTGGTAATCGGGGTGCGCACGAATCCGTTTGCCGCACATTGTTGGATACAACGAGGCTCCGTGGTCCTTAACGATGTCGTTGAACACGTTAGGAACTTCACACCGATTATGGTGCTAGGGTGACCCGCTTTGTCGCCATAGTCGGCCACCAAGACCCAAGAACGTCCGCAAAGACTGCCTCGCTGACGATGGCCGGATTGGACTCACAATACAACGAAGACGGCTTTTTCGTCGCCACTGACCAAGATTGCGATCTGCACATGCTCGGCGAGGGAGCGGGGTGTGTGATCGGAACCCTATTCCATCGCTTCGGAGCGCCTACCAGAGTTGAACGACTAGAAGCGTCCGAGAGCGCGCTGATCGCCACTACAAATGCGAAGCACCTAATAGAGCGATTTTGGGGACGATACATCGCCATCTTGCGCCTTGATCACGGGAAAATGGCCCTTCGTGATCCCTCTGGCATGCTGTCATGTGTATATGTGATTCGCGAGGGCCTTCTTGCACTTGCGTCCGAACCCTCCCTCCTCGTCGATGCGGGATTGTTAGAACCCATCATCGATAACTGCGGTCTTGCCCGAGGGCTTCTGCTAGCCGGGTTTCCTGATGAACAAACGTCACTGCAAGGCTTGAAATACTTGCGTCCGGGCACAGCGATTCTCCAAAGCGAATATGACACGATCACGCAGGTCGAGTGGAATCCTTCGAGCTACATAGTATCGCAGTTTCCAGATGATCCGGATCGCGAAGCTGAATTGCTGCAGCGCGCCACACAGCAAAGCATCAGTGCTTGGAGTGGGCGCTACAAGCGCGGTTTGGCGTGCGTATCGGGTGGTTTGGATTCGTCCGCTGTAGCCTCGGGTTTAGCACGGGCAGGCAATGAATTGTCGTGTCTCACATTGGCTACAGACGACCCAATCGGCGACGAACGGGAATATAGCCGCATCCTCGCCCGCCACCTCGGCGTGCATTTGGTTGAGGCACACTATGATCTCAGAGACGTCAATTTGGATGTATCGTCGGTCAAGAATCAGGCCAGACCGTTTGGGAGGCTGGACTCCCTATCTTACGACGCGGCTCTAGTCCGCGCAGCACGAAGCGTAGGCGCAACAGCGGCGTTCTCGGGGTTGGGTGGCGATAACGTATTCTTCATGAGCCACTCCGCTCGACCGTTGGTCGATCGCTACTTGGCGCAAGGCATAAGCCTAGGACTTTGGGAAACCGCCACGGATTTGTGTAGGCTAACGGGCGAAAGTATCTTCAAAGTCACCAGAGAGGCAGTCAGGAATTGGAATGCCCGGAGACGCGGCTACAACTGGCGGCTCACCGCAAGCCACCTGTCAGTTGACGCAATTCAGAGCCAATTAGAGCGACCCGTCGACCACCCTTGGTTACCCGCAGAGGGCACTCACGTGCCGCCTGGAAAGGCCGCTCAAATTGCAATGCTGCTGAGGCTTCACCACTCGCTCGACGCATACAGCGAACGGGGAGGCGTGCCTGTCATACACCCTCTTGCCTCACAGCCCGTGCTCGAATCATGTCTTCGAATTCCATCTTGGCACCAATGCCGTGGAGGAGTGGACCGAGCTATCGCGCGCCTAGCATTTCAAAGCCACCTTCCTGCCGAAATCGTAAATCGTCGGCTTAAAGGTAGCCCACAAGGCTTCGTACATACGATCTATCGGCAGCTCTCTGGCGAGATCAAAGAACGACTGTTGGATGGCTATCTTGTATCATCCGGCATCGTTGATGCTTCGAGTCTCGAAAAAGCGATGGCGATGGGCCCCAATCTGAGGGGAGTCGACATCCTCCGCTTACTTCTCTTCGTCGACACTGAGGCTTGGATCACACATTGGAGGACAATGCGGGCCAGTCTCACAAACTGATGGACCGCCTAGACCAGAAAGCGCCTGAAGATACTCGATACCATCAGTTGTCTGAAGAATCCGATACCGGATTTCCTATATTGCGTAGCCAGTAATCAAACCATGTCAGATTTCTTACATAGACGGCCAGACGATGTGCGGGCTGCCATTTTATATGATACTCGCCTGGATAGACATATAGTTCGGGAGACTTGCCAGCTTGGCGTAACGCGGTATAGCTCGCGACCGCACCGCGGAATTCGGCGTCCGCTTGCTGCATCAGGATCGGAAATTTGACGCGATGCGCATTGCCAATCAGTGAGATTCGCCTCCAGAATGCCGAACGATAATCTACCAGAGCAGGCCAACCGATCTGATGGTACGTGTCGGATATTGAAGGCCCAAAAAAGGCGTCCTGAAAAGGATCCCAGCAGCACCCACTAACAGAGCCAGCTTTGAAATAGTTGCTGTTAAGCGCTGCGAATTGCACAGTCGAGGAGCCGTCGCTAAGTCCGGTTATTCCCACCTGCTGACGTGACACTATTCCACGGTTTACGAGCATGCGAACTGCCACCTCGATCGCCGACAGCACGCTCCGACGATCCCTAAAGCCTCGCAGCCGCCAGCGTTCTCTTGTGATACGGGTCTTCGCGGCGTCGTCAGGAATACGAAAATCTGGACGCTGAATGCTCAATACGGCAAAGCCCCGGTTGGCGAAAACTTGGATGGGTACCTCATCTCCGACACCGCCCCTCAGGAAGCCCCGCGAGACATACTGAACCACGACAAGCGGGTAGCGCCTTCCACGCTGATACCCAACTGGGTAGACCAGATCGCCAAATACTTCGAGGCCGAAGCTATTGCGCCAACGTAGGCGTTCAACCTGCCCTAGAGCGAATTGCTGGAAGCTCGGGTTGGGGTCGAACACTGTAGAAGGGGTATCATGTTCGAGATCTAAGTAGACAATATGGCGAGGGTGGATTGATTGCTCCCGCGCGCAGAGGACGCCGCTGCCAGATGGCTGGCAATCAAGAAGCAAGTCATTGGTAGAATATATTCTATTCGGGGATTGCCTACCAGGCGACCATTCATAAATCGCGGTTGCACTATTGGCCCAGCCTTCACGCGTTACATATCGGACCCTCTTCCCGTCGGCAGTCCACCAAAGTGCCTCGATCCCGGTACACGTCGGATGAGTGCACCGACGAATTTGTCCGCGCTCGTCGACCGCGGAGAGCGTGTTGCTCCCGCCGACCCTTCCGTCGGAAGCGGTCGCCCATGCCTTCCAACCGCTCCGAGTAGTCGCCAACAGCGCGCTTTTTGTCCGAGCCTCAAAGAGTTCACTAGTCGAACTATCTAACGGAACAGAATTACCGGACTTTAAGCTCAGGGCATAGAAACGTCTTTTTGATGGAGCGAACGACTCAGGGACGTTGCTGTACAGCGGAACAAATCGGGCATCGTAACGATAGCCAATCTTGGCCTCACCAGCGAGCTGCTGTGTGTGAGCCAGATCTTGATGGACCGACGTATAAATAAGGGTCTGCCGATCGTCTGTTAACAGAAAGTCATCGACATCGTCAGGTAAACTTGTAATCTGTTCGCTTTCCCTCCGGTTTGAAGACGCTCGCCAAATCTGTGACCGACCGTTCGATCGTTTCAAGAAATATATGCTGGAGCCACTCGAATCCCACTGCGGTGAGATCGTGGCCGGAACTCCAGTGTTGCTTGCAGTGCCGTTGAGGCCCCCGGTCTTGAGAAGAATGATCTCTCCTCCCTCGTCAACAATGAGAGGCTTCTGGGTTGAGGTAAGGTCGACGACAACCATCTGCAAATTATAAGAATTCGACTCCGGATCACCTTGCCGTATTTGGAACGCAATTTTCTTACCGTCAGGGGACGCAGTAAACATTGGAACCCCAGCCGTTGGGCTGATTGGGCCGATGTCGATCAGGCGGCTGAGCGCGGCAGCGGTTAACGCTACGCGACCGTCCGCCGGTCCAATCCCCGAATGAGAGAGGAGCAAGTCCGCACTCTCGGCAGTAGCGGTCTGCGCGAAAAACACGAGCAAAACCGCCATCGCAGGCTTCGAGATGATAGACATGACTAGAAAGTCTTGGTTACAGTAAGGCTTAAAAATCGACCAACACTTGGGAAGTTGTTTGAATCGTAGTGGTATCCCGTCACTCCGGTTGACCGGATAAACGGCGGCTTTTCATTGAAGATATTCAGAGCGGATAGCGAGAAGGAGATGCCAGCGAAGGGGCCTCGCGTATCGGTTGTGTCAAGTCGCGCGGTGATGTCAAAAGAATTATAGGAGCCCACCTTGACGCTTGGCGCCAAACGATTGTCCAGAGAACCTCCAATATAGGTATAAACACCTGTGACCGCTAAGCTGCCTCGCTGCCAGTCTAAGGACGTTGAGGCTCGCCAATGGGGTTGCTGAAAAATTGTGCCTGCTAAGTCGATTGTTGGTTGGCCGGCCGATAGCTGCTGGTTGCTTTGTAGGTAGCTCGCCGCTGCATGCGCGGTCACCTTGTCCCTTGAAGTCTGGGCAAGGGGGTAGTCTGCCGCGATGTCTACGCCTCTTATAGTCTGCTTTGCCGCATTCTGTAGATAGTTGGATACAATGGCTACTACATTGGTGGTCGCAAGATTGCCGCCACCCCGATCGAGAATACGAGAAGCGCCGGCGATTGCAGTCTGGAGTTGCAGAGCCGTCGGATCCAGCGTTACGTAGTTTTTGTAAATGTCGACGAAGGCGAGAGAGTTGTTTGGTATTGGAGCAACGGCTCGATCGCGATAGTTGATCCGAAAGTAGCTTGCCTCGATTGTGAGTCCCTCGATTAAAGAGGGCGTTATGGTCGCAGTGGCAGTCCAACTGGTCGCTCGTTCAGGCTTGAGATCAGGGTTGCCACCAACAAGGTAGAGAACTGTCCCTGGTCTGGGGCTGGGGGGCGTGTAAAACGTGGCACCAACTTGGGAGTATCCGGTCCGCGGTTGCCCGGTCTGATAGAGGGTCGGTGCCTTGAAGGATTTGCCCCAGCTGAACTTAAACGCAATGCTCCGTGATGGAGCATAGATGAGGCCAAGCTTGGGCGTTGCTACATCTCCGACGTGGCTTACGTCCTCGTAGCGGACCGCACCTGTCAGCGTGAGGCGCTCTATTAGCGGAACCTGGTTCGCGGGTCCAACAAGAGGAAACGAGAGCTCCCCATACGCATAGTAGGTGTCTCGTTTAACAGAAAATTCCGATCGAGGAGTCGTTACCCCACCAGCCAATGATGCTACATCAATGAAGAAGCGAGTGCTTCTCAGTCCAGCCCCTACCGCGAGACGCGCCGTTCCCCCGGGGAGGGAGAAAAGCTTGCCTTCTCCACTGGCTTCAACGGACCGCACGCGATTCGTGTATTGGCCGCTCTGATGCTCGACTAGAACGCTCCCAAATGTCGTATCGACTCCCTGATCTACTTTGCTCTCTCCGATAACCGTTCCGAGATGGAGCTCCCAGGAATTCTCGACAGAGAATGTCAAAGAAGGCGCAAGGGTCCAGCTTTGGGTTTTTACATCTATGCTGCTGCCAGAAGTAAGGCAGCCATCGGTCGCCGTGAAATTGACACAGATCGAGTTTGTGCGATGAGTGTACTGACCGTCGACATCGAATTTTGCGCTGTCTGAAAGATTCTGATGGCCTGCCATAACGACGCTATATTGAGTTTGGCCGTTAAGCAGCGTTTCCGTCGGATCGTTCGTTTGCGTGTAGGTTCGCTGGCGAGCGGTGATGGGTGTTGAGTGTCGGAAATCGAATGCGGTCATTAATCCGCCCGATGCCCACCGCGAACCTGTCACGAAATTATATTGTTGCTCGACATCGCCTCCGTCTGTGGCGGCACCAAATCGTGCGGAAGCTTCAGCGCCACTATAATCCCGACGTAGGATCACATTCGCGACACCCGCTACCGCGTCAGATCCGTATAGCGCTGACGACCCGTCAGCCACAACCTCGACGCGATCAACAGCCGCGAGCGGTACAGCTGAAATATCAACACCTTGGCCTATTGCGTCATAGGCTACTCGGTGCCCGTTGAAGAGGGTCAGGGTTGCATCGGGTCCAAGCCCCCTAAGATTGAGTGCAGACGAGGAGGTGACGTTTTCGGAGCCACCCTGACCACCTGCAGCGATTCCTGGATTCTGTCCGCCCGAAAAATTTTGGACAAGGCTTCGGGCGTAAGTGCCGAGGTCACTGATGCCCTGGCGCCTAATATCATCTCGAGTGGCAACTATGACAGGCGACACTGGCTCACTTCCACGGATTCTGGAGCCCGTGACTGTAATTTCGTTGGCATCCGCCGAGCGGTCAGTCAGTCCGCCCGACGGCTCCGATCGCCCCCGGATGATGATGACATCCTTCCGGAACTGCGCAACGAGGTCGGAAGCGTCCAGCAGCGCGCGAACGGCTTCGTCCGCGCTGTAGGTCCCGTGCAGCGCCGGGGCACTCCGTCCCAGTACCGCCTCGGAGGTGAAGATGATCTCCTTGCCCGATCTGCGGCTGACTGCCTTGAGGGCCTCCCCAAGGTCACCGGCCTCGATCTTGTACTCGACGCGGCGTTGCTCCTGGGCGAGCGCAGAGGCGCCCGGAGCAAGCGTACCAATCGCTACCGCAGCAAGGAGTGCACAACGAAACCGTGACCGAGACCGCATCTGAACCATTCTTGCCCCCTATGAAATTCCCGACAATCTGGCGGGAGTTTCAGGGAGCATCGCAACAAAACTGCAATCTACGGGGTAGGGGGTTTAAAAATCTCGGACTATCTTTTGCGAAGCGTGATTTCGTCCGATTTGGTTCGTTCGACGTCGAGATCGAACAATATCGCGAGGCGGTCCGCAACCTGATCGGCATTGTCCACGCGGAAGCGCCCGCTGACCCTGAGAGCCCCGATGCCGGGGTCTGCCAATCTGATCGAGGTCGCCGAGTCCCTGTTCGCCTCGGCAACGACGGCGGACAACGGCGTGCGCTCATATTCCCGGATCAGCGGCTCATCCGGTTTAAGCATGACGGGCTCGATCGCGGCCTTGTCCGAGACGCTCGCGAGCGCCACCGGTGTTATCGCTGCGAAACTCAACACCTCGCCGGCCTCCAGTCTCGCCACCGCGGGGGCGGCACCCCGACCGCCTTTCGCGCCCTGCGGGCGCTCGACGTCAACCGCGCCTCGCAACAAACGTACCGTGACGCGCTTGTCCCTGCCAAGAATGACATCGAACACCGTGCCACGGGCCGTCACGCTGCCGCCGCCGACCAATACAACGAATGGACGGCCTTCATGTGCAACCTCGAAACGCGCGCGGCCGCGCTTAAGCCTCAGCTCGCGCCTAACCTCGCTGAACTCCGTCGACAATTCGCTGCCCTCGTCGAGCTCGACGAGAGATCCATCAGCGAGGCGAATGTTCCGTCGTCCACCAACCACCGTATCGTAGACACCCCGTTCGATTCCGGTGTGGGCATCCAACTGTGCCAGCTGGGGAGTCCCACCTGCCGAGCCGCGCAACTCGCTGTTCGCAAACCAACCGCCGGCGCCGAGCGCAAGTAGAAGGCTGGCTGCGATGGCCGCCCATTTCCAATTATGGCCCACCGGCCCATTGTCGTTGGCTTCGGCTTCGATTTCTTCCCTCTGGCTGGCGAGGAACCGCCCCAATGCGAAGATTTCGCCCGCGCGGTCATAGGCATCGCGGTGCGATGCACCCAATGAGAGCCAGTGTTCAAACTGGGGGCGATAGCTCTGGGCATCGGGGCCACGCATGCGCGCAAACCATAGCGATCCTTCGCGCGTCAACTGATCCATACGAGGCAGACCCTCCGGCTGTTCGTTCTCAGCCATTGGAATTGCCAATGCTCTTGCCGATGCGCGCAATGGCCTCCGCCACATGCCACTCCACAGTTCGGATACTGATGCTCAGCTGCTCCGCAATCTGCCTGTATCCGAGTTCTTCAACACGATGTAACAAATATACCTCTTTCGTCCTGGGCGGAAGGCCGTCGACAGCCAGACGATAACGCTCCCGCATTTGGTTCAACTCCGCCGTTGCATCTGGCCCGGCCGCTTCCTGGTCGGCTGCGCAGACAACGGGATCCAAGGACCGGCTTCTGGCCCAGGCCCGCACGCGATCAGCGAGGAGATGCCGCACGATCCCGTGCAGATAGGCACCGGGATTGCTCCAGGCGTTGGCCGATCGTGATGCTGCCAGCCTGGTGAAAGCCTCCTGCACCATGTCGTCGCGGTCGTCCTCGAGCCATATCCGTCGCCGAAGAAAGGAACGCAGCTTCGGTGCTTCCTCCCGATATACGGCCACGAACTGGCGTTCCTCGTATACGGCGGCCGCAGGCGCGCACGCGCCTTCGCTTTCTTGTACGCCGTACATAAGCTCAGGCGCACCGGACGAGATCGAAGGGCACCGACGTGCGGCCGCCTCTTTGAACGGAAGACAGCATGACAAAACCACCCAAAGGTGGCGGGCAACATTGTCCAACAATTGCGCTCAACCGCCTTGGATGAGCCCATCATCATGCCTGGAAGGATTATCCTGCAGCCGGGTCCCAGCCATTTCCCGCACCGCACCAGAACTGTGCATTGGATTTTCACATCTGGCAAGGCGCGAAAATCAGTTGCCGCCATGCTGCAATGCAGCAGGCCAATCTTCATTTCTGATGGCCGCGATGCATGGGCATGTCGGCGGCCATCTCGACCAGTCGATCGAAGAAGCGATCGAGCATCTCGCTCGTTTCCTCTCTCAGTTCGACGATGATCCTGCGCCCGTCGCACGGATCGCGATGAAGGTCCACAAAACCGCGTTCTGCCAGGCGGTGGACGATCCGTTGGGAGTTTCGCTCCGACGCGCTTGATGCGCCTGTGAGCGATGTCAGCGATCGCGGCTGGACGCTCCTGCGGGTGTAGAGATCGAGTAACATCTCGAATGCAGGGATCGTGAAAAGCTCCTTGCCGAACTCGTCGGCGCGCAGTCGTTGTACCTGTTCGGCCAATCCAATCATGCTGCATCGGCTGACCGTCGTCGTTATCCGTCGCCCCTCGATCATTGTGCGCTCTCCAGTCCCGAGAGCCACGCGGACCGCAGCCGATAGATCTTCAATCTGATGCGAGTGGGCATGGGAAGCTCCTTTCTCATGCGAGAAGGAAACTCATGTCGCGCCGCTCATATTGTAAATTTTTGCGTGTAAATGCTGCACAATGACCTTTGCTCCATTTTGGATGGTAATATGGTCATCAATAATACCTGAGAACGGGAGCAATCACATCGCCAAGCCGATCGCATCATTTCGAGTATCCTCGATGATATCACTGAGCAGCACGCACTGAAGAAAGGGCTCACTCCCCAAACGCCGCCGACAATGATCTATCGCCATACGCCTGATGACTTGTCCTCCCGAGTTTCCTACGGGCTCACGTCAGGTCCACCTTTCAGGATTGCGAGAACAGCCGGGTAACATCGCGAGAGCGGCACGATGATGTTCTCGCCCAGGTCAAGGCGGAAGTCTCCCGAACCGGCCGACGTGATGCTGCGAACGCGGCGTGTGTTCACCAACCCGGAACGATGCGTGCCCACCATGCTCGCCGAAGATATCGGAGGGCTGTAGCCCGCCGCTCATTGACAAAATGTTCTTAATTTGTTCCATTCAGAGGATGAGCCGACTCGACGAATCCACACTATCCCTCCATCTGGAAGTTGCCCTGGCGAGCGCCTCTCCAGGCTTGTTGGGCGAACTGGTGGGGACGGACCGCGTCCGTCGAATAGTCGCTATTGGCAACGTCGCCAGACATCTTACCGAGCGGCTGCGCTGTTTCGATATCACCTATCCCGAAACCGGCGAGAGACTGGAATCCCAGCCTGTGTTGTTTGCCGGAGATCTCGGCCCATTGGGGTAGGTGGCCGGGAGCATGGGCGCTCGCCATAAACTTAGACCAGTCGCACCATCCCGGCCAAGGCGATGGAGGGGAGTGGGCGGAAATTGGTTGGGCGATCTGCGGGTCGCCCGTCCAATGCTTGCCCGTCTCTTCCCATCTGCCGTTCTTCACGTCCGATGAGGCCACCGGCGGGCAGCCCATTTTCGGGACACGCCCATGGCTCGTACCATAAGCAAATATAATCCGGAACTCGAGGCTATCGGGTCCGATATCGTGAAGCGTCTGGGAGGCGTCTGGAAGCCGGGCGGTGCGATGTGCCGTTGTCCCGCCCATGCCGACCGCAGTCCCAGCCTCTCTGTCCGCGTGGGGGACCATGCACTGCTCTTCAAATGCTTCGCCGGCTGCGATTCACGCGACGTCATCAATGAGATCCTGCGCCTCGAAGAAAAGGCGCTGCACCATGTGGACAAGGCCTCTCAGGCCTCGGCGGGAATGCCAACGGACCTGTGGCGGCGTCAGCAGGCATTGCGGATATGGGATGAAGCCAGGCTATTGATCGGCACACCCGCCGAAATCTATCTCCGCCGCAGACGAATAGCGCTGCTGCCCCGTGCCTTGCGCTTCCATCCTCGGACACCTCTCGGACAGGGGGACGACGTCGAGTTCCGGCCCGCTATGATCGCGGCTCTTCACGACGGCGGCCTTCATGATGAGGGGCGCTTCATCGCCATCCAGCGCACCTTCTTCGATCGGGACGATGCGCGGCGCGCCCGCGATCTTGCCGATCCACGCATGACGCTTGGCCGCCCCGAGCGCGCGGCAGTCATGCTGAGCACTGCGACGTCGATCCTTGGACTCGCCGAAGGGGTCGAAACCGCAATCTCCGCAATGATCCTGTTCGGGATTCCGGTCTGGGCCACGCTCGGCAGCGAACGACTCCATCAGATTGCGATCCCCGACCGCGTCAGGCGCCTGATTCTCTTCCCCGACAATGACATCGCCGGCGAAATCGGCGTCGCCCACGCGTTCGAAAGTTACGCGATGCCGGGCCGCGATATCGACACCGAGTTCCCGCCGCCCGGCTTCAAGGACTGGAACGACGTGCTCCGGGTGGGAGGGGAGGGAGTGGGGGAGTGGTGGCGGAAAGTGGCCTGATGGTCAGGCTGTCCCCGCCAGGAGACTATCCACATGACCCAACTACCCATCCTCGTCGCCGCGGCGAACCTTGCCAAGTCGCCGAGCAACGTCCGAACTGTCGGCGATCCCGTCGCCGATGCCCAGCTCGAGGCGAATATTGCCGTCAAGGGCGTCCGCCAGAACCTGATCGGCGTGCCTGTGTCGCGCAAGAAGGGACATTACCGCATCATCGCGGGCGGACGACGGCTCGACGCGGTCCATCGCCTGATCGAGAAGGGCGTGTTCGCTGCCGACTATCAGCTGGCGGTCCTCGTTCTGGGCAATACCAAGGACGCGATCGAGACCAGCCTCGAAGAGAACTTCTTCAACCTCACGATGAACCCGGCCGATACCTGCCGGGCCTTCCAGGACATCATCGAGAGCGAGAAGAAGACCCCCGAAGACGTCGCCAAGCGCTTCGGCCTCACCGAGCGGTTCGTGCGCAGTCGGCTTCGCCTTGCCGATCTCGCCGATCCGATTTTCGAAGCTCTGCGCAACGGCGAGATCACGCTGAATGTAGCCGTTGCCTATGCCAGCAACAGCGATCGTACCAAGCAGGCTGAGGTTTTCGAACTCCTCAAGGACGGCTATTACCGGGCCAACGTCAACGAGATCAAACGTCAGCTCGTTGAGGACACTTATGTCGGCAGCGATCCCAAGGCGCTTTTGGTCGGGCGCGATGCCTATATCGAGGCAGGCGGCCGGGTCGATCTCGACCTGTTCACCGACTCGACGACCGAGCGCTGGATCGACGGCGATCTCCTTAACCGTCTCGTGGTGGACAAGCTCGCGGCCGCCGCGGAAGACCTGCGTACCCGTGAGGGGCTGGCAGAAGTCCGCATCATTCCCTCGACCCATGTCAGTTACAACGACACCTGGGACCTGCGCCCGCTCAAGGGCGACACGCCCGAACTCACGGCGGAGCAGCAGGCGCGTCTCGAGGAGATCGAGGCTGAAATCGAGGCCGCCAACGAAGCCTGGGAAGATGCTGATGAAGACGGCCAGGTCGAACAAGCCAACCGCGTCGAAATGCTCGAAGCGGAATATCGCGCGATCGAGAAGCCCGTACCGATCATCTCCGAGGAGCAGAAGGCGGGGGCGCTCGCCTATGTCGTCATCGGTCATGACGGCCAGCCGCGCCTTCACGAGCAACTCTATGTCGCTCCGGTGGACGAGCCTGACGATGAGGAGCAGGACGAGCAGGCTGAAGGCGAGGTCGACAACGACGATGTCGTCGCCGCCACGGGAAGGTCCGCGTACAGCCAGCGGCTCAGCCTGGAACTGGCCGAGATGAAGAGCGAATTGCTGCGCGTTCATATCGCCAGCGATCCGCGCTTCGCCCTCGATCTCGGAACGTTCTGGATGGTCGACAAGGCGACCCGCCATTCGAGCGGTTTCGATCTTGCGACCGAACTCAAGGCCGACAAGCCCTTCTCCGGGCTCACCGGCTACCAGAGCGGCACGCTTGCCGCCGAGGAATGGGGCAAGATCGACGAGGCGCTCGATCGCAGCTGGACCGAGGCTGGCGATGCCTGTCAGCGCTACGACGCCTTCTGCGCGCTTCCCGATGAGGCTCGTGCGGCCTGGCTTGCCTGGGCAATCGCCCGGACGCTCCACGCAGTCGTCGCGGGCAAGACTGGCGAGGCCATGATCGACCATCTCGGCACCAAGCTCGAAATCGATGTAGCGGCCTGGTGGCGTCCGACCGCGAACAACTATTTCGATCGCCTCAGCAGCAAGGCAGCGATCCTGACCCATCTCGAAGAGATTGGGGGCAAGGAATTGTCGAGCCGCTACGGGGCGTCGAAGAAGCATGATCTCGCGACCTCGGCCGAGAAGATCTTCGGCGGGTCCGTCCCCATCGAGGCTGAACTGCGCGAAGCGGCTCTCGCCTGGGTGCCTGACGTCATGCGTTTCAGCGTGCCCGCCATCGCGCCTGAGCCGGTGCCCGCAAATGACGAGAGCGTCACCGGTTCGGATGACGAACTCCAGCAGGCCGCCTGATCCAACGCCCATGGGACCGCAGCCTCGCGTTGCGGTCCCTTTTTTCGTCCACTTGCGCCTCAAGCGGCGAACCAGGTCCGAGGAACCCGACCATGGCCGATATCACTCAGCTCCCCATCATGACCGCGCGCGACGCCGAATCGATCGGTTTCGCCCGTTTCAACGATGTGCCGACCTTGCCGATCGATATCCCCGACGGGAACTTCACGATCAGCGCACGCACCAGCGATGGGCGCCGCATCACCTTCTTCTTCGGCGAATATAAGCTCGGCGCTGCGCCGAGCTTCATCGACATCCAGTATCACGACAATGGGACCACCATCCCCAATGCGAATGGTGGGACATCGCCCAGCTTCGACCTGTTCACCATCGGTCGCGGGGGCCGCAATGCTTATGACAGCCGGCACCATCCGTCTGAGGAGAAGCCGTCGATTGCCGTGATCCTCCTCGGATCATCATAGAGCGCCACTAAGTTCTCCATCTCACCTTCTGTCTCCAACTCAGGGCCTGGCCTCACGCCACGGCCCTGTTTTCATGCTGGCCGCACACCGGGAGGGAAGGGGGAGGAGGAGTGGTGGGCCGCGATGGTCCTGATCCAATCCGGAGTTCCGCCATGTCTGTTCCTTTGCTCGCGCTCGCACATCCCGACGAGCCTGAAACTTCCAAGACCACGCGTCTTTTCGACGTCGCTACCCGGTTGGCTAACCTGCTCCGACGCGGCCAGCCCATTCGCCGCCAGGACCTCAGGCGTCTGATGGAGGAAGCCTTCGCGGCCTCCGACGCGACGGGCAACTGGTCGATGCGCGACGCTTATGATGCGCTTGAGGCCGCACAGGTTATCCTCCTCAAATCACCTGGAGGCTGGACCGGCATCGTTCCGGACGGCGCTGATGCATTCGCCTCGCTTCGCCGCTTCGAACGGGCGCTCCCCACCCAGACCTATCGCAGCGAGCATCAGGTCGAGATGCAGCAGTTCAGTACGCCGATCTCGCTTGCCTGGCTCGCCGCGCAGGCCGCGCGTATCCGCAAGGACGACCAGGTGCTCGAACCCTCTGCCGGCACCGGCATGCTGGCCGCTCAAGCGGTTCGGCTCGGTGCCGCGATGACCCTGAACGAACGCGATCCCGGCCGCGCCGCGCTGCTTGGAAAGCTGCTCGGCGACCCTGTCACAACGCACGACGCCGAATTCATCAACGACCTGCTATCCCCCGGCGTTTCCCCGAGCCTCGTGCTGATGAACCCGCCCTTCAGCCGGAGCGACGGTCGGGGTAAGGACCGCTTCGCCGGCGCCCGCCATTTGCGTTCCGCGCTGCTCAGGTTGGCACCGGGCGGCCGCTGCGTCGCGATCATGCCACCCAGCTTCGCAGCGGACGGCACCGCCGCCACCGGCTATACGATGGTCTGCGAGACCGCGAACCCGCGTGTCGAAATCACGATCCTCGGCAACCCCTATGCCAAGCATGGCACCAGCATCGCGGTCCGCCTGATCATATTCGACAAAGGCTGGACAGGGCCAACGGAACGCTTGACCGCCCAAACGATCGAGGAAGCCGCGGCGCTGGTCCCAGGCGTCCCGCCGCGCCTTTCCGTGCCCGAGCCGGAGCCACCAGCGCCGGCCGTCATCCCCCTGCGACCGCGCGCCTCCGCCAAACCATCGCCGTCGACGATCTTCGGCGGCATCCAGAAGCGCGCGCTGGTTGTCCCCGACCGCATAGCGGCCGATGGAAGTGCCAGTCCGGTCAACTATACGATCCGCGCAACCCCGCTGCCAGCGGACGATCCGGTCGGACATTACGCGCCCTGGCGGCCTGCACGCATCGAAATTCACGGCGCAAGACCCCACCCGGAGCAATTGGTGGAGTCGGTTGCCATGGCATCCGTGCTGCCGCCCGCGCCCAGCTATCGTCCGATGTTCCAGCCGCAGGCTTTCGCTGCCCTGTCTGACGCCCAGCTCGAAACGATCATCCATGCCGGTGAAGCCTGTGAGCGCGATCTGAAAGGCACCTTCTCGCCCAACAAGGCGGGCGACCAGTTGCACGAGGATGCGGAAGGCGCCGTTTACCGGACGGGCTTCTTCATCGCTGACGGCACCGGTGTCGGCAAAGGCCGTGAAGGCGCGGGCATCATCCTCGACCAATGGAACCGTGGCCGCCGCCGGGCGATCTGGATTTCGCGCAGCTCGGCCTTGATCGAGGACGCAAGGCGGGACTGGAGCGCGCTCGGGGGCGTCCCAATCGATATCCAGCCGCTCGATGCGTTTCCCCTCGGTGAACCCGTCGCCATGGCTAGCGGGATCGTCTTCCTCACTTATGCCACGCTCCGCTCTCAGCGGCATGACCGCGCATCGCGTCTGCAACAATTGCTCGATTGGGCGGGGCCAGACTTCGACGGCGTCATCCTGCTCGACGAATCGCATGCACTCGGGAACGCGGCCGGCACCGAGACCGAGTTTGGCGCGGCCAAGGGGTCCGAACAGGGCCTTGCCGGCGTCCGGCTGCAGATCGCGTTGCCGCGCGCCCGGGTTATCTATGTCTCCGCGACCGGAGCGACCAAGCCGGAAAATCTGAGCTACACCGCGCGGCTCGGCCTGTGGGGGCCAGGCACCGCTTTCCGGGACAGAGACGCTTTCCTTGCGGCAATGGAGGAGGGCGGTATCGCGGCGATGGAGATCGTGGCGCGCGACACCAAGGCCATGGGCCTCTACACGGCCCGCGCACTTAGCTTCGCCGGGGTCGAATATGACCCGCTTGAGCATAAGCTTACACCCCCCCAGATCGAGATTTACGACGCCTATGCCGACGCGTGGGCCGTGATTCATCGCAATGTCGACGCCGCATTGAAAGCCGCCAATATCGTTGATCGCGCCTCGGGCCGAACCCTGAACGCGATGGCCAAGGGATCTGCGCTGAGCCGGTTCGAAAGCTCCAAGCAGCGCTTCTGGTCGGCATTGCTGATCTCGATGAAGATGCCGACGGTCTTTGAGGCGATCGAAACCGAACTCGCGGCCGGCAACGTCGCGGTTGTTCAACTTGTCAGCACCGCCGAGGCTATCCTCGACAGGCGGCTGGCCGAACTCTCTCCGCAAGAACGCGCTCATCTCGATCTGGAGCTCTCGCCCCGAGCGACCATGATCGACTACCTCAAGAACGCCTTCCCGACACAGCAGATGCGTGTCTTCGCCACCAGCGACAGTTCGCTCCGATCAGAGCCGATGCGTGATGAAGCGGGCAATATGGTCGAATGCGCCGAAGCCTTGGCCACGCGCGATGCGCTGATCGAGGAACTCTGCGCCATGCCGCCGGTTCCGGCTGCTCTCGACGCGCTGCTCGCGCATTTCGGTACGAGCCAGGTCGCCGAGGTGACCGGCCGATCGCGTCGCATC
This sequence comes from Altererythrobacter sp. B11, assembly GCF_003569745.1. Lineage (NCBI taxonomy): Bacteria > Pseudomonadati > Pseudomonadota > Alphaproteobacteria > Sphingomonadales > Erythrobacteraceae > Altererythrobacter > Altererythrobacter sp. B11. The sequence goes on along the minus strand of NZ_AP018498.1, from coordinate 2,461,295 downwards.
GTAATCGGCAGCGACGGTTCCCAGAAACTCGAACGGCGCGGCGCACGCGCCAACCTCTCCGAGACCCAGGCATTCATGGACGGGCTGAAACCCATCCTTGTCTTCTCCGACGCCGGTGGAACTGGTCGTTCCTATCATGCTGACCTGACCTGCAAAACGGCCGACAAGCGCCGCGTCCATTTCCTGCTGGAGCCGGGCTGGCGTGCGGATGTCGCGATCCAGGGTCTGGGGCGCACCCATCGCACCAATCAGAGCATGCCGCCTGTGTTCCGGCCGGTGACGACCGACTGCAAGGGCGAGCGACGCTTCATCTCGACCATCGCGCGCCGTCTCGACAGTCTGGGCGCGCTGACACGCGGGCAGCGCCAGACGGGTGGCCAGAACCTGTTCGATCCTGCGGATAATCTGGAAAGCGACTACGCGCGAGAAGCCCTCACTCAATGGTATCATCTTCTCCATGGCAACAAGCTTTCGAGCGTGAACATGGAGAGCTTCCAGGGCATGACCGGCCTCAAGCTCACCGACGAGGACGGCACACTTCTGGAGAAACTGCCGCCGATCCAGCGCTGGCTCAACCGCATCCTCGCGCTCAGGATCGCGACCCAGAACGCGATCTTCGATGAATATATGGGCCTGATCCAGGCGCGCATCGATGCGGCGCGCGAGGCCGGCACATTTGACGTCGGGGTCGAGACCATCCGCGCCGAACAGATCATCACCCGATCCGAGCAGACACTGCGCACCGATCCGGTGACCGGGGCCGAAACCAGGTTGCTGCGGCTCGAGCTTCATCTGCGCCCGCGCGTCATGCATTGGAAGCGGCTGATGCAGATCTGGGACGGCACGAGCGAAATCTCTTATCTCCGGAACAGCCGGTCCAAGCGCGTCGCTCTCAAAGTGCCGTCCTGGTCGATCACGGACGAGGAAGGGCGCATCGTGTCCATGTGCCAGCTTGTTCGTCCGACCGGTGGAACCCGCATGCAGGAAATCGCGATGTGGGCCAGCCTCTGGAAAGAGATCGACCGTGACAAATTTCAGCAACTCTGGGAAACCGAAGCGAACGAGGCGGAAGCCAAGGTCGATATCGAAACCGTCAACGTCGCGACCGGGCTTCTCCTGCCGGTGTGGCACCGACTTCCACAAGATGATGTCCGTGTCTGGCGGATCGACGATGGTCAGGGAACTTCGATCCTCGGCCGGCTCATCCCTCCGGCGGCGATGGCGGATCTGCAATCAGCGTTCGGTCTCGACGGCACGGTCGCGCTTACCGCTGCCGAACTTGGCGCCGCCGCCCAGAAAGGCACTGGTGTCGCAATTCCAGGCCTGGGTGGCGCGACGATGACGACCGCGCTCGTCAATGGGTCACGCCGCCTCGAAATCCGCAACTACCGGCCGGAGGACCGCGAGCGGTTGAAGGCACACGGCGTGTTCAGCGAGGTCATTCAGTACAAGACCCGACTGTTCATTCCGCTCGATCGGTCGAATGAGGTCATCGAGGCAATCCTGGCGATGACGCGGACCTGATTGCCTCTGCAGTCCGCGCGATCATGAGCAGCCGTCCAGGACCCACGACGGACCCCGACCGCACCGATCAGCCCTCCGCGATCGTGGCCTCGGGCACAGGTTCCGCCGCAGGAACCGCCTCGGCGTCTGCCTTTGTGCCTCGACTGCGCTTGGGCTTCTCCGCAGCCTCCGAGCTCGCAACCCGAGCCTTGGCCGGAGCGCCCTTCGAGACCTTGCGCTTGGGTTTTTCTGCCGCGGACTTCGGTCCGGCCTCGACAGTCTTCGCGGGCGACCGACGCACGGATGCAGGCTTTGCCGGGGGCGTGTCCGCCACGGCAGGCTCGGGCGCCTCGACGACCGGTGGGGCGGATACCGCTTCAGCGACAGCCGCAGGAGCGTTCTTACGCTTGGGCTTCTTCACCGCGGGCTTCGGTCCGGCCTCGACGGCCTTGGCGCGCGCGCGACGCACCGGTGCAGGCTTTGCCGGGGGTGTCTCCGCGACCGACGGCTCCGGCCCCTCGGCGACCGCAGGGGCAGGTACTTCTTCAACGACCGGCGCAGGTGAGCCTCTGCGCTTTCCGCCCAAACCAAGCTTCAATGCGACTTCCCTCCGGGCCGCCGAATATCCGCGCGCAACCAACGGATAGTCCGCCGGAAGGCCATAACGGCCGCGATATTCCGCAGGGGTCAGCCCGTGCGCTGACAGATGTCGTTTCAGGGCCTTGTAGGGCTTGCCATCAATCAGGCTCAATATGTGATCGGCCGAGGCCAGGCTTTCCTCAATGGAGACCATCGGCTTATATTCCGGCACGGCCACCGGCGTCGTCGGTGAAGCCGCTGACGTTTCAGGCGCGGCCACGGGCGTCTCCTGCGCAACATCTTCGGCCGCAGGAGCGGCGGCTGGTATCGCAACAGGCGCGCCGCCCAGGAGAGCCCGCCGTGTCCCCTCCACGAGCGCCGGCAATTCGCCACTCGGCACCGTGTTGTTCGCGAAATACGCGCTGAGCAACGTCACGGTCAAAGACATGACGCCCGAATCTTCGGTTTCGGCCATGTAACACCCTTCTTCTTGCTGGAAACACAGGTCTTGAACCAGACGCTCTTGCGCAAGCGTAAACGAACTCGTGCCTTCATTCGGCGCTCAAGTCAAAGGGAGGGGAGGAGGGTGGTTGTGAGTGGCGCGGCAATTGGGCTGCCCATTATCTTCATGGAGGCCCCATGGCCGACCACTTCATACAGGGCTCATTCGCCTTCACCTGCTCGATCGCCGAAGCGGCGTTGATCGAAGAGGCATGGCAGCTTGCCGCCGATCTTATGGGCGATTTCAAACCTGCCCCCCTCAGCGACGAATTGCTGGCAGTCTTTCCGCCGACCATTGCGAATAACCCCATAAGTGGTTTTACCGCGATCTTTGACGATACGAACTTTCCCGACTTCGGCGCCGACATTCGGGTCGAGAGTTCGACCGACGATCCGATGACCAGTTCAGTCACCATCTACAGCACGATCGACTTCCAGCCCTGGCCGATCGCCGGGCTGATCCAGCGTTGCTGCCAATCGTCGCTGGCGATTGCCCCGGTCGGGTTCGACTGGAGCTTCACCTGTACCAAACCCTATCTCGACAGTTTCGGCGGGGGTTGGTGCGCGGTTTTCCCGGACCGGATCGAAATAGAATTCACGCGGGAAGCGCTTTCAAAGGCGCTTGAGGGAGGCATTTCATGAGCCGCCGTGATCATTGGGAAGACGATCCCGACCATCCCATCGACGACTGGAAAACCGAGGTCGCTAACGACGATACCCGTCTTGGCTATTGCGCATGGATCGACGCGCGGTCGGAAATGCTCGCCTCTGACGACAATTCTCGAACGACCAACGCCGCACCGCGTCGTGACGCCGTTCGAATTCGTGAAACCGATCGACTTGGCAACATCGCCTATATCCATCGTGAAGCGAACCGCCCGATGCGGTGCACACTCGCAAATGGCGTGTCCGCGGCGCTCTTCTACGCCGGCATCACGGTCGATCAAATGACGTGTCGCTTCGCGCTCGACGATTGCGAAACAGCCGACCAGGCGCTCGCAATCGTCAGGCGCTACGGGTCGCTCGATCATGGCTATTGCCACGCAGGGCCGCCATCGGGCTGGGATAGTTCAACGGCATCTCCAACGGCGCTTCATCTGCTCTCGAGCCTGCTTGGCGCGATCGATCGCCTGGCGGCCACCACGCCCGAGGTCGCGGGCCAGATCGATGAGGTCGCCGTGAAGCGCGCCCGCGCCTTCATCGCGATGGAATTACCCTAGGGGCCCCAGAGGCCAGACAACAGCCGGCCGCCGCACCGGCCGCCACAGCTTCAACACGGAGAAAGACCATGACCGACGTTTCGACGCCGGGCGCGTCCACGCGCCTGTACAGCCAGACCCCGTTCGATGAGCGGGGCAACTTCTATTATGAGGGCGACCTCTATCGAACCGGCGACAATCTCTCGACGCTCGCCGCGCGCATCGGAGGTCATCTCAAGACCAAATTTCCCGACACACGCTTCGCGATCAAGACCGAAAAATTCGCACGCGTCCGCAAGATCATTGCCGAGATACTCCACACGCCAGCGGACCTTACCGCGCGTGACGCGCAGAACGACTTTTTCATTGCGGTGCGCGACCAGATGGAACGCTTCGGCTATACGCGCTCCAACCTGCTCCAGGATTTCCACACCTGCTCTTTTTACTGCGAGGCACGGCTTGGGCAGGCCTATTGGGCAGCATTGGCCGCGCGTCGCGGAGCAAAGAATCCCGTCGAAGCCAAAGTCTCCCTTGCCGCGTTCAAGAAGCAGGTCAGAGCCGGTGACAGCCTGAAGCTCGTCGATGCGCCAGCCGGACACCGTTCGCTCGGAACGACGAGGGCAATCACTCAGGTTCGCTCAGGAGATCTCATTCTCGAGGGCCGCTCCTATCTGAGCTTTCCGCGCGCCTCCGCCTTCGCCTGCGATGGGAAGCTCGTGCGGATTTCGAACGGCTCGGAATATGATCCCGATTCACATCTGCTCTATGAGTGGCTGCGCCGGGACGCCGCCTGAGCCATGGCCTTCATCGTCAAGGGACCGGCGGTCTGCAACTAGCCAGGCTGCGGCAAATGCTGGGACGTCGTAATGTAGACAATCAAGTCTCATATTTTGAGCTGTGGCCAGAGGGGGAACCGCCCTCGTAGCGCGTAGCAAACCCAAACGGCGTAGCGCTGCGGGGGCGGTTCCCCCTCTGGCTACCCGCAGTCTGCGCAGCACCTTCAGCTCATGGTTAGAAGCTGACGCTGAGTACCTGCTTCGCTTCCGTCCGCAGCCGCCCAGTTCTCGTCAGACAAACAGGCCAGCCCGACCGATGCTCGGGTTCTTGGTGAACTGAAAATTCGCGTACGGCATGACGACATTCTGATCGGACTTGTGGTTCTCGATCACGATGAACTGGGCCTGGTCGGCCATGCCCTGCAGATACCGATAAAAGTGCGTCGCCACATCGGCTTTGCGCAATTCCAACTCGTCGTTCGTGAGATCTTCGAAGCGATCCTCTTCCGCCGGACGATAAGCGAAGAGCGGCGAATCCAAGATAACGAAACCCGGATGCGGCCGCCCCTTTTCAATGCAGTAGACGAGTACGCCGATCTTGAAGGCAGCATGCAAGAGCGCCCGAACGCCAGCGCCATTGTCGCGGCGGCGCTTGCCATCAACGACGATGTCCTGGTCGCTCTTCTCGAAATGCACCGCATCTGCGCCGGGATAGTTCCATGCCTTCAGGACCTGCTTGACCACGGTGGAGAGTTCGTGTGCTTCGCTGTTCGAAAGGTCGAGATTGACGTCGATTCCTTCGGCGCGTTGTCGCGATTGCACGCTTGTGGCCTTGATACGTGCGATCTGCATCTCGAGATCGGCAACTCGGCGCCTGTTATCCAAGTCGGATTCGAGCTTTTCACACCGCGCGCTCGCGCGGAGGAAGATGGATCGTGCCGATACCTCGCTCTGTGCTGCCCGGACTCGGGCAAGGCGCGCTTCGTTCAGGCTTTCACCTGCGACGGCGATGAGCCGCTCAACCTCCAGGATTTCAGCGTCAGCGTCGGCAAGCGCCGCAGCAAGGTCACGTGCCTCGGCCCGGATCTTCTCAATCTCCAGCTCGGTGGCGTGTCGCTGCTCCTCAATGCTGCCAAGGCCATGGTCGTGTTTTTGATGGTCGGGGGACGCCCCGCACAACGGGCAATTGATCGTGGCGAAGCGCTGCAGCAGGAAGCCCCCTTCTTCCAGACCTTCGAGACGATCGATATCGGACGCGTAAACCCGTGCGAGTTCATCGAACCGCACCTTCAAGGCATTCAATTCCGCGATCCGCGCTTGGTAACCTTGAATGTCATCGGAAAGGCCGCGCTCCTTGAGCGCAAGGTCATCCAGACTGTTCTGGCGCTCTTCCACTACGTCGAGAAGTTCCGCTTTTTCCCGCTCTGCAGCAGCCAGATCGGCAATAACCGCAGTGGTTTCGACCGTATCGTCGATCGCTTTTCGCAGCTGCTCGGCCATCTGGGAGAGAAGCTCGATCTGCCCCTCCTTCGCTGCCCTGAGCTGATCGCCGGACCGCACCTGCGCGATCGAGGAACCATCTACGCCGGTCAGCAGGAATTTGAGCAGCCCCTTGTCTTCCGATGTGACCGTAGTGTTGTGCGCGAGCAGCAGGCTCTTTTCATCGATCATTCTCGTCTCGTCGATGAGCAGATAGCGCATAACGACGCGGAGCGAGAACGGCGCCTTTTCCGCACGCTCGTTCTTCAGTAGCTGAGCTTCGCGATAGCCGACGCTAGAGAGGAGAAAACGCGAGACGTTGGGTGAGTTGACGTGCTTGCGCGAAAACACCTCGTACCCACGCGAACCTTCACCAACGGCCTGGAGATGACCGTCGGCCTTGTAGATGTCACCACCCAAAGCGGATGATCGTAAAGTGACTTTCTGATCGCCGGGGAGGGTGAGCCACAGGAGATAGTTGTCCATACCCTTGCCTTCGGGAGGCAGGGTCGGGAGCTCTCCGCCAAGAAGATAGTCGATCGATTTGCGCACGAACGATTTGCCGGTATTCGAAGCGCCCCAGATGATGTTGACGCCCGACTTGAATTGGACCGAAACCGGCGTTCGCTCGGGTCCGGTGAAGATCAGCTGGTCGATGATGATTCTTCGCCGATCAGACATTGTCTGCGGCCCTCCCGACGATCTCGTGAGACCAGCGCTCGAGGCGGTCTCTCAGACCTTGGATGAAGGCGTCGACGCCTTGGGCGGCGGCTTCCTGTGCCAGCCACTGGGCCGCTTCGGCGAGGCGGCGATTATACGCACTTCCGAACAGATCGATCATCGCGGTCGCCGTTTCGTGCGCCCGAAACGCGATGCCGCTGCCCGTAAATACCTGTTCGACGAGCGATGCGCGCGCCATCAGCAGCAGGCCCTCCTCGACTAGGTGACGGCGCACGAAATACTCGCCGGCACGGGCATGGATCTCGGGGTGAAGGCTGGGCGGACCACCAGCGTCGCCGGTGTGGACGATGTAGTAGTCCAGCAGCGACATCATCGCGAGATCGAAGGCGTGAGGCGCAAAGGCATCGAGAATGAGCAGCGCTCGCACGCCCGCTTCGAGTGGTGTGTTGAAGAGTTGCGGCTGGGCAATGGGCAGGCTCAGGCCCATGGCATGCGTCCGACATTCGCGAAGTGGTGGCACGCGCCTTGTTTGACGCTGGGAGTCACGCGATTGTGCCGTCCGAGCGCGCCGGTAACCTGGGCGGTGGAGGCAACACCCATGATCTGCGTAAGCCTCTCATAAAGCGGCGCCGTGCCCAGCGCGTGGTACCGATCGATCACGGTCTCGTGCACGTCCTCGTCAACATTGTCGATCTGGCTGGCTGGCAGATTGTCACGAAAATGGCGTCGAAACGCCTGACGTTCGAGATACCGTCGACGGGCATTGATGATCTGGGCACCATAGGTCGCGTTGGCAACGACCTCTGCGTAACCCGTGAAGGGCGTCCCGCTCGCGGCGGCAAACACAGCCACAAGCTGGGTTACATAGGCGGCCTCCTCGTCAGCGACATCCTCCGGCACGTCAACGACCTGCACCCGCGGGGCCTCGCCAGGATCGATATCGAGATGCTCATGCAGGACGGCGCGCATCTGAGGCTTCTCCACCAGTTCGCTGGCCTTCCAGAGTTCAACATTTTCGAACGCATAAGCGCGGATCGCCGTCTCGAGAGCAGCGGTCAGCGGGCATGGTGTCGTCGCGATGCCATTGAGGCAGTAGGCATCCCAATTGCCTATCACGAAGTCTGCTATGAGCGAGGGGCGGTCGATCACCTTCTTGACGTCCCGAACCGCCGAATTGGGACAGACGAATATGTAATTGGTGGGCAGCGTGAATTCGCCTTGGTTCGCGTAATAGAAAATCTTGCCGATCTCGGTGACGAACTCGGCTTTGCCCAAGGGTGCCTTCAGATGCTTGCACTGGTAGTTGTGCCAGTCACCATCGTACCGAAGGGGCGAGAGAAAGCCAACGGCGTCGCGACCCATGTCCGCCGATGCGGTTGGACGCTCGAATCCGATATAGGCGTCTGCAACCTTCGCGAGCCACTTCTTGATAAGGTCTTCGAGCTCGCTATCCGTTAGATTAAGTATCTGGCGATCTTCGTTGAATGCCATTGTGCGCTATTTCCCCTCCGCCCCGGTCAGAGACCTGATGCAAATTTCTCTCCCGATCAAACCTTTTCGGTCCCAAACTCATTAAAGCTAGCCAGAAGGGCAACCCCGGCCAACCCCTGGGAGCAGGCAATTGCTCAGGCGCGCGCTGAAATCCGTTCTCTCGTCGAGGACGGCGACATCGGCCACGAGGACGTGACGACGCTCTGGATCGAGCAATGGGCAGCCGACATCTACCGGGACCATCTCGCACGCTAAGCCCGGATCCGGGGCACCACGCGCCAGGATGGAGGGAAGGGGGTGGGGAAGGGTTGGCCGGTCCGAAACGGATCGGGCCGTTCCAACCAGGAGATGTCCCATGGCAACGCTTGCCCACCATATCGACGCGCCCCAGGTCTCGGGCGCCTACAAGGTCGACATATCCCGCGGTCGCGACATCGGACGGGTCTCGTCCGAATGGTATTCGCGTCCCGATGACGAGAAGTTCCTGTCCCTCGACGACCTCTATGAGAGCGTTCGTCGCCGCGCTGAGCGTGCTCGCACGCGGATCGTAGAAAGCCGCGACGTCCGCGTCGAGGCGACCATGGACAATGCCGAGCGCCTCAGCCTCATCGTTCCCGGCGAAGCCGAGCCGATCGCCCCCACCAACTGGTCGTTCGGTCAACTGTCGAGCCTCGTGGGCGCTCCCGCCTCCTATCTGCGCAACCTTCCTGCAGCCCTCGCCGGCATCAATCTCCAGCATGGCCTCCTTAGCCATCGTGGCGAGCAGGTGAAGCTTCTCAAGACCCATGAGGGTCGCGCTGAATTGCGGGCCGTCACCGGACCCGATTATGGCCGGATCTGGGACCATGAACTGGTCGCGGCCGTCATGAAGATCGCGGGCAACGGCGTTTCCGATACGCGCTGGAAGGTTCCCGGTGTGCTCGACTGGCGATCGATGCGCTATAACCCCTATGTCGACGTCACGCGCGAGACGACGACCCTCTATGCGTCGGATCGCGACGTTTTCCTGTTCCTCGTCGACGACACGCATCCGATCGAAGCAGGGAAATTGCCGAATGGCGATCCCGATCTCTTCTTTCGCGGATTTTATTGCTGGAACTCAGAAGTCGGCTCCAAGACATTGGGAATCGCGACTTTTTATCTGCGCGCGGTTTGCATGAATCGTAATCTTTGGGGCGTCGAAAATTTCGAGGAGATCTCCATCCGCCACTCGAAATTCGCCGCCAACCGCTTCGCCCATGAAGCAGCGCCTGCACTCGAGACCTTTGCCGACTCCTCGGCCATGAGCTTCATCGAAGGCATCAAGACGGCACGCGGCCGCATCGTCGCACGGTCCGACGAGGATCGCGACTCCTTCCTGCGCAAGAATGGCTTCTCCAAGGCGGACACCGCGAAGATCATCCAGTCGGTGATCGCCGAAGAAGGTCATCCGCCCGCCAGCCTGTTCGATTTTGTCCAGGGCATCACCGCACATGCACGCGCGAAGTCCAACCAGGACACCCGGCTCGAGATCGAGGGCAAGGCGCGCAAGCTCTTTGCCAAGGCGAACTGAGGAGGACGCCATGCCGAGCTTCACGATCGAAAGCACCTACCGGCTGCCGATTTTCCGGCACCGGACCTATCAGGCGGCCACCGCCGAAGATGCCTGCCGGCTCGCCGTCCAGGACAACGACTGGGAAGGCCAGAAGGAGGACTATGAAAATAGCGGCGCCACTTACCTGACCGGTATCTGGCCCGGTGTGGATAGCGCCTATACCGACTCCTCGCTGACGCTCCCTCCCGGTTTCTCCGAGGGTGAAAATCCGCCGCTCGCGAACGGGACGAAATCAGTCACGCCAACAGCGGCTCCGCTGATGCCGCGCTGTCGCCATTGCGGCAGCGCGGACATCTGCCGGGATGCGAACGCCGCCTGGGACGAGGTCACCCAGCAATGGTCGCTGCTCGCGACCTATGACAGCCAGACCTGCGAGCGATGCGGCGCGGACAGCAACAATCTCGCCCTCTGGGTCCCGGTCGCCGAGGCGGGCTCGGCCACGGCTTTCCTGTGGGAAGTGATCCAGGTGCTGGAAACCACGTCCCTTGCCTGGGACGCCGAATTTCAGCGTTTCTGCACCGAGAGCCATGGCCAGCTGACGGCTGATGAAGCCGCCACCCGCTGGCGCAGCGCCGCGGGCACCTGACCATCCAGGCCGGCCCAACGGGCCAACTTTCAACACCCGTCCACCCCGAGGCGGCTTCGACACAGGTCGGAGCCGCCCTTTTCATATCGAAGGGATCCGATCATGCACGCATCCGCCCAGGTCGAAATGCAGACCTTCACCGTCACCGTTGAATTCTCCAGCGGCGGCGAGCCCTACGCGACCGAGACTTATACGGTCGAAGCGACCGACTGGTATCGCGCCCAACGCGACGCGATCGAGATGTCGGTCTCCAGTCCCTACGACAATGCGCGCATACCCGATCTCACGCGTCGCGTGATCGCGCAATAGGCAGCCCCGGCTTACTCCCACCGCCGATCGCGGCGCAGCGGGAGGAGTCGCGACCGCAACCGGAGTTGCCGCTCATGATCACCACCAGAAGCCAGCGCTGGCGCGATCGGCGCTGCCGCTGGGTGCCCGGCGCCACCGAAATCGATCCCCGGCGCTTCGCCGTCGATGTGATTGACACCGTCAAACAGGCTGCCCCGTTCGTGAGGCAGCATCATTATGCCGCCTCGATGCCGGTTACACGCCTGTCGATCGGTCTTTTCCGAAATGGTGCCGGCGGGCGATCCGACCTGGTCGGTGTTTGCGTCTTCGCCCACCCGGTCAATAATGCCAGCGTCCCCAAATCCGCGGGCCTTTCCGATCCGCGGAGCGCCTGCGACCTCGGGCGCCTCGTGCTGCTCGACGACACAGGCGGTAACGCTGAATCCTGGATGCTCTCACGCGCCTTCAAACTGCTGCGTCGCGAAAAACCGGAGATCGTTTCGGTCATCTCCTATGCCGATCCGATCCGTCGCACCGACGAACAAGGCCAGGTGTTCATGCCTGGCCATGTCGGAACGCTCTATTGCGTGATGGGCAGCCGCTATACCGGACGCTCGTCAGCGCGCATCGATCTCATACTGCCCAACGGCCAGCCGATTTCGAGCCGGGCGATCTCCAAGATCCGCAACGACGAATGCGGTCAGCGCTATGCAGCCGAACAGCTGGTGGCCGCCGGTGCTCGGGCGCGTCGTTCGGGCGAAGATGCCGCCCACTGGCTCGCCGATCTCGAACGTGTCGGTTTTCTGCGCCGCCGGAAGCACCCGGGCAACCACACCTATTTATTTCCTTTGACGAACGCCGCCCGGATCGCCGCCCGCAAGGTGCCAAGCCTGCCTTACCCCGTGCTCGATCGCGCGGCGACCGGGGGTGACGTCACCGTACTACCGTTATTGGCTCATGCCGCTTGAGCGTAATGATATAAAGGACGTGATCCGTCTGGTGGCGCAATGCGCAACTATTATGATTTTCCGACCGCTCAAATGATAAAGCGCCGACGAAGGAGGACCAAAATGCCGTTCCGCGAAGGTCATATCTATCCGCTCAGGAATCCAGAACGGTTCATTGCGGCATTGGGCGAGATCACTTGCCATCGCCGGACGCCCCTTCTCGGCATGGCCCTTGAGCTACCGCCCAGCGCATTCAATCACGCGCTTCTCGCATATTATGGACCAATCCCGGCGGATGCAGTCACGCACGACGCCTTCATCACGACCGACCAAGGCGATGTGCACCCGAATATGGATAAGCCGATTTCCATTCGTCTCGATGATGTCGTACTGGAAGAAGGCCGGCTCCTTCGCCGCGACTGATCTAACGTCCCTTCATCCGTGATTTCCGCACGCTGATGACGATAATATCGTCGGAACAGCCGGGTTGCGCTTCCGACATGCTGTCGCCCGTTAACGGCCGTAACATGACGGCTTCCGGAACGGATCAAACCATTTCTATCTGCTCCCGCTCACCAAATCGGCGCGGATCGCGCCGCCGGCGGTACCTAGCCTGCCTTATTCCATTCTCGATCGCGCCACGCCCGCCGGAGACGTGACGGCGCTCCCGCTGCTTGCCCACACAGCCTGACGCAAGCGTATCCAGCCGGAGGGAAGGGGGCAGGGAGGGGGGCCGGTCAGGGATCGGCGCAACGGAGAACCCCACCATGCCCGACCATGACGCTCGCGCCCTCCTTGCCGAGGCGCTCGATTTCTTCAACGACCATCCGTGCTTCGGCCTGCGACGCGACCGGCGTCGCACAAGCTACCAGCTCGCTGCGCGGATCGACGCCTTTCTCGCACCGGACAAGACTGTTCTATCTATCGTGGCCGCCGCCCGCGAACGCTGGCCCAACACTCATATCCTACGGATCGACCCTGACGAGCAGACCGTCCAGCGCGACGGCGACGGCTATTGGGTGCGGGCATGGGTGCGCGTGGATGCGGCCGGTCTTGCCGATGTCGGCGCTGCGCCGATCGACCGATACGCCCGCGCGGTCGCCGCACTGCCGGAAATCACCCGCCAGGTTCTCCTGGCCGATTTCCTGGGCGACGAGGATTTCACCGCGATCGCGGCCCGCCTCGGCATCACCACGCACGAGGTCGAGCAGCATATCGCCGACGCACTCGCCGCCATCGCCCAGGCGCTCGACCGGGCCTGATCGGACACTCGGACTGCCCGTTCGTGCGCCCGGCACATCTCCAAGGAGACAATCCATGACCCATATGACAAGGGACGATTTCGCGCGCCTGCTGGCCCAGGCACGCACGGCCATCACCGACGCAAACCCGACAGGACATATCCTGTGCGACGAATTGGCACAGGCCGAACGGCTCGTGGAAAACCACGTTGTTCCCTGGTCGGCCGACATCCACGTCGCGTTCATCGACCATCGTCATGGAGGCAACCTCTATGCCGCCTTCACCCGCGAGGCGTAAATGGCAGAGGTCGCCTCATTCTGCCGAGAATGGTGGTCGGAGATACGCGACACGCGCGATCCCTCGACGCTCCCTGATGAAGACGCAGGGTCGATCTACTTCGACGCGCACGAAGAAGAATATCTCTGGACCGAGCGCATCTCGGTCGACGCGCCGCCGATCGGCTCGCCGAACGCATTACGCGTCGGTCGCCATCTCGTGATCAGCACCAGCCATATCCGTCCCGCCACCGCCGACCTTCTCGACCAATGGGCGCCGATGATCCCGGAATCTCGCCCGCTTGGTGTCGCCGAGGCCGGCTATGGCTGGTTCGTCCTCACCGATCCCCTCGACGGCCTGGAACGGGAGATGGTCCCAAACGAGCTTTGGGCCGCCATCGAATTCGCGCGGGCCCAGGGCTGCCGTTGGCTTCTTCTCGACCGCGACGCGGATTGCATCGACGGTCTTGAGATCTTCGAGTGGTGAGGGGCCCTGCCATGACCCGCCGCTCCGCCAGGGCCGAGGTTCGCAATCCCGTCCTCGGTCTTCCCGCCGCGCGCCTCCTTCAGGCTATGCCAACCGATACCCGCACCTTGCTCGCAGTGCTGCTGCTCGACCTTGCCGCCGACGCTCGCCATCGTTCGCGATCGAGTTGGGAGAGCCGCAAGGTGTTTGTCGCTGCCTACTGGGCTACCGTTGCCGTCTATGCCGGACATGTCGCCCGGGTCCTCGGCGGGATCCGGCAACGGGGTGCTTCGCGCAAACCCTTTCGCATCGCCCAAAAAGGCTATGCCGAGCTTGCCGCAGCCAGCTGGAAGGAAGCCTCCGACCTCTATTGCGAGCGCCGCGACCGATTGGGTCTGGGCGCCAGCATGTACCCCGAGGCACTGCTGTTGGTCGCCGACACGCCTGTGGGGCGAATTAGCTATAACGGCCGAATCTGGCTGCCCGGCGACTGGGAGCCCGGCACGGAGCCCCTCTACGACAACAGGTCGCCTGCCGGCCACTGACAGGCGCGCAGTCGCGCCGATCCACCGCACCTGAGGAGACACCGCATGAGTCCAGCTCTTGCGCGCGGCTTCCTTGCCGCGCCTGATGATCCTTTGCCTGCGATCGACGATAGGGTCATAGCCGCCGCGCGGCGCGGTGCCTGGTTCGCCTTCAATCTTTCGGGCGGCAAGGATTCCACCGCTTCGGCCCACGCCGCGATTGCGCTGCTCGACGCCTTGGGTCATCCCCGCGATCGCCGGATCGCGATCCACGCGGACCTCGGCCGGGCGGAATGGCGCTCGACCCCGGCTATGGTTGCAGCGATCGCTGACAGGCTGGGGATTCCCATGCTGGTTGTCAGCCGATCGGCAGGCGACATGGTGTCGCGCTGGGAGCAACGCTTCCTCTCCGGCAAACATCGCTACGAGGCGCTTGAGACCTATAATCTCATCGGCCCATGGTCATCGGCATCGCTGCGTTTCTGCACGTCCGAACTGAAGGTCCAGGTGATCGGCCCCGAACTGGCGCGCCGCTACCGGGGCGAGACTGTCGTTTCGGTCATCGGCCTGCGCCGCGACGAAAGCCCGAGCCGGCGCTCGACCCCGGTCTCCCGTGTTGACGAACGCTTCGCAAAGCTCGGCAACGCCGCCGGCACGCGCATGCTCAGTTGGCATCCGGCCGTCGACTGGAGTGCCGACGATGTGTTCGGCATTCATGAGCGCCACGGGCTGCCGCTGCACGAAGCTTATGTCCAATACCGGACAACCCGCCTGTCCTGTGCTTTCTGCGTGCTTGCATCGGCACACGACCTGGCTGCCTCCGCTGCCGCCCCTGGCAACTTCGATCTCTACCGCCATCTGGTGGCGATCGAGGCGGACTCGACCTTCTCCTTTCAGCCTCAACGATGGCTCGCCGATGTTTCGCCTCAATGGCTGTCGGCCGGACTTCTTCACGAGGTCACGCGTGCCAAGCTGCGAGCCCAGGACCGCAGGGCGCTCGAAGCGGCCATGCCCCCGCAGTTGCGGTATGTGAAGGGCTGGCCACCACGCATGCCGAGCCTGGCCGAGGCCTCGCTGATCGCGAAGGCCCGCGCGCCAATCCTGGCCCATCACGGCCTTCCTGACCATTTCCCTGACGCTGCCGCGGTCCAGGCTCGGTTCGCAGACCTCCTCGCCGTGAAGGCCGAACGGTCCCGCTAACGAGCCGGAGGGGAGGACTTTTTTTGAAGGGGCGCCGGGCGAATTTCGCTCGGCGATCTCCCTGCTGCCGAACGCGCAGCCCCAAGCCTCCACCATCAAAGGAACAACCAATGGACGTCATCGTCTCTCGGTCCCGCACCCCGGGCACCGCCTCGACCTACCACTATCGCGCCCTCGTGCCGCTCGCCGAGGTCGCGGCCCGGCGGCGCCCGCGCTGCGTCGTCATCCAGGCCCAGATCGGCAATGGCCGGGTGCCCTCGACCCGCATCGCCGACGTCGTAGCGCCCGCCACCTGGTATGAACGTGAGTTGGCCACGCCCCTGGGCCTTGCCGCGCGGCTCAACCTGGTCGCGCGGCGGATCGAGGCGCTCATCATCCACACCGTCTTTCCCGAGATGACCGCTCGGTTGCCCCCCCTGATGCTCGCCCTGGACTTCGATCCCGGCGAGGCCAGCTACCGCGTCGCCGTCGCCGATCTGAACGCAGCCTTCGACCGGTTCGCGCCCGGCATCGACACGCTGATGGCAGCCGATCTCGGTCTCTACCAGGGCTGCGACCTGCGCGCTGCCTGACATTGAAAGGACCCGTCATGGCTCAATATTCCCAAGCCAGTCTCGAGACCGCCGCCTGCCTCTGGGAGGCCGTTCTGACCTTACACGCCAGGCCGATCACCGATCCCGATGCAATCGGCCTGGCTCTCGCGATCGGCAAGACGTTCGATGCGCTTGGAACCGCAGCGCTGCGGTTGACGGTGGTTGGCTGGACCGATGCCGTCGAAGCTGCCTGGCGCGAGGCCCAGAACGACTATCCACTCTGCTTCGACTGGGATTTCGTTCCCGACTGGATCATCGACCACATCGACTGGACCGATCCGTTCCATCCCGCCGTGATCCAAAGGGGAGGGGGATGAGGGCTCATGTGGCGGGGAATTGGTCTCCGCCAAACAGGAGTCGCATCCCATGTCCTTTCCCGCCACCATCCGGCCCGAGGTCGGCCAGTCGCTCATCACCAAGGTCTCGCGCCTGTTCAACGGCACGCTCGGCGACGTGCTTCAGGAACTTTTCCAGAATAGCCGCCGCGCCGGTGCCCGCGCGATCCATGTCGCGGTTTACAATCTCCCAGCCGGCACCGCACTGTCCATCTACGATGACGGCTCCGGCATCGACGATCCGGCCAACCTCCTCACGCTCGGCGATTCGGGCTGGCAGCAGGATATTCGCACCCGCGAGGATCCCGCCGGCATGGGAGTGTTCAGCCTCGCCGGACGGGATGTGGTTGTCCGCTCATGGTCGCAAGCGGCGGGACGGGGGTGGGCGGTCCACATCCCGGCTGACGGCTGGGAAGGGGGAGTGCCGCTCGCGATCAAGCCGTGCGGGATCGTGCGCGGCACCGAGATCCAGATCATGCTGCCGCCCGCGTGGGATGAGCAGCTTGGGTCGGCGCTGCGCCTCGCGGCCCAATATTTCCCTCTCCCCGTTCATTTCGAGGGCGCGCAGCTCCCGCGCGAGGACTTTCTGGCCGGCGCCGGCCACATCGAAGAATGGGAGGGCTGTCGCATCGGTATCTTCCACGACGGGACCACCGAGGCGATCCACACCCCCCGCATCAATTTCCATGGCGTGACGGTCGCCTCCCGGCTTCCCACCGTGAGCGAAATCGAGAGGCCCCATAACTGGCGGGTGCGGGTGGATATCGTCGATGCGCCGGCGCTCCAGCTCGTACTCCCCGCGCGCAAGGAAATGGTCGAAAACGATGCACTCTCCCGGCTCAGGGAAGCGGCCGAAATCGCGCTTTACCGCGCCATCGGCCGCGAGACATCTCATCGGCTCTCCTACGAGGGCTGGGCGCGTGCCCGCGACCTTGGGATCGCTCTGCCCGAAGCCGACCGCTGGCTCAATGCCTGGACGCCGAACATCGCCGACACGTCCAACCGATACCAGGGCGCAGCCATTCGATCGGGTCCGATGATCATCATGTCCGACCACGAACCCGATATCGAACAAGCGCTTGCCCGCGCACTTGCGAAGGAAACACCGCTCGGCGGTCCCCTGGTTCACGAGAACCGCGATTTCGAGGGCTATCGCTGGTATGACGAATTGCCGCGTCTCCTGTCCTGCAGTTTCACCGTGCAGCGCGATGGCGTCCTTCATCGCTATGCCGACGATATCGCTCTGCCGGACGATTTTGAGTCCGGACCGGTCGAGAATATCTCCGCCGAAATCCTTCTGCGGTCCGGCGGCCCTTCGCCGGCCGAACCCACCACATACTGCATGTCCACGGACATGCTTGTCTGCAGCAATGCCTGCTGGACGCTCGACGAGGCGACGATCCTCTTTGACGGCAAGGCCAATGTGCAGCCCTATGCCCTTGCCGACCTGATGCATGCCAGCTTGTTCTGTTATTCCGACGATTGCGGGCACGACAGCTGGGACACGCAATCGCTCGCGTTCGAGCATGAAGCCCGAAATCTCGCCAACCTGTTGCTGCTGGGTGAGGACGAGGCCCTTCTCGCCCAATTGCGCGATGCGGTCTTCGAGCACGTCCAGTGGCTCATTCCCGACAACCGCAGCCTGACCATCTCCGGCGACAGGAAGACGCTCTCGCTTTCGCTCGATGAAGCGGCCTGAGCCCGTCGCTCCAGCCGTAACCAAACCATCGCGAAGGAGATCCCTCATGCGCCATGCCACACTCTTTGTCTGCTCGACCGCTCATCTGCCTGTCGCCGAGCGTCGTCACATCGATCACCTCATCGCCGTCGCGCCACGCGGGCCGGACGGACGTGTCGAGGTCGGCCATCTCGATCTGGTGATCGAGCCCTATGCCTATGGCTTCTTCGTCCACACCAGCGTCGTCGGGTGCGGCGGTGAGGCGCCGGACATCAGCCAGGAGTTCTGGGCGATCCTGAGTGCGGCATTCGACAGGGATGCCTCCTGGGTCCTGTTCGACCGCGACGAACCCACCTGCTCCGAACTGCCCATCTTCGCCGACCCCGACCAGCCCGAGGAGCACCAGTCATGACGAACCTCTGCTCGACGCAACCCTGTTCGTCCAAGCGCGCAGCACTTGCGTCCTTCGACCATGCCTATGCCGTCGCGCTCCGGATGCGGCACGAGACGGGCCGCCCCCAATTCGTGCTGCGTACCGGTGATCCGCTCCAACCGTTTCGCGTCTCCAGCACGGGGCCACAGCACCGTCAGGCGCTGATGACGCTCGTCGCCTGATCTGGCGCCCGCACGTGCCGGCAACGGCTCTCTTTAACGAGGAACAACCACATGAACGATGGAATATTGCGTCAGTCCGCAAACGAGGCGTGCGACGCCCCACCGCCTGCCATCCAATATCTGGACCTCACCGAAGATGAGTTTGTGGACCGGTTCCAGCCAGTGCCCAATCATCTCCTCGCAACGGCGGGGTTCGACTTCGGCCGGGGCGGATGCCTGTTCGAAGCCTCCGGCCAGGACCTCGAATTCATCCGCTCGCAACCCGCGGCAAATGTCTGGACGGTGATTGAGGGCGACGACGGTCTCGAGATCACCGACGGCATGCACGTCGTCAATCGCCTCGGCTATCTCCTGACCGAGCAGCCATGTCCCCCCGATACGATGGTGAGCGTGCCACTCGACTTCTAAGCGGCCACACCTCCCGACTCTCGGGGCCTCGGGGGGCCAATTGATCGTCGCATTCCGGCCACCCGGCCTCCGGGATCAGCCGCCAACCGTCACGGCGACGTTGCTTATGGGCTCCCGACCTCCTTCCTGGAGATCAGCCATGTACGATCCGAAGCGACCGCCGATCGCGGCGGCGAACGACGACGCTTGCCTTACTGCCCTATCAGGCGTCCCTGTGATCGCCGCCTGGGGCATGGGCGTCGACAGCACCGCGATGATCATCGAATGGGTCGCGCGGGGGCGGCCCCTGTCCGCCGTCCTCACAGCCGACACCGGCGTCGAGCGCGAAGAAACCTATGTCTTTCTGCCGATCTTCCAGCGCTGGATGGACCGGCATCATATCGAGCATCATGTCGTCCGCTATGTGCCGAAGCGCTTCAAGCACTGGCCGCCCTATTTCTCGCTTCTGGAGAACTGTCTCACCAACGCGACACTGCCATCGATCAGCTTCGGCCGCCACAGTTGCAGTTTAGGTCTACCCATTGAAACTGTCTCCTTTGCGCGCGATGAGGGACGGGCCGACTGCCGCGCTAACCCAAAGAGCTGGCGGTGGTCGGCCCGTCCCTCGCGTCGCGCAGCGACGCTTAAGCGTCGCATGAGGCGCCGCACAAAAATGCCGCGCTTGTTATTCAAGCCATTCGTTTCCGAATCGATTTCTCTAGCGGAACGATGGCCGCCTCTGTAGAAGGTCGGAGAACAAAAGGGGGCCTTATGGCGCGGCGCGTTTTCTTCAGTTTTCACTTCGCGAACGATTTTTGGCGTACTCAGCAGGTGCGTAACATCGGAGCCCTCGAAGGGCAGACTCTTTGCACTGCGAATGCTTGGGAGGAGGTCAAGCGGAAGGGCAAAGCCTCCATCGAAAAATGGATCGATGACAACATGTACGGCAAGAGTTGCGTGGTGGTGCTCGTCGGTTCGGAAACAGCGAACCGGCCATGGGTGATCCGCGAGATCGTCAAAGGTTGGGACGCAGGCAAAGGCGTGGTGGGTATCCGGATAAACAAACTTCTTGGTCACGATGGGAACTCGTGCGTGGCAGGCAGCAATCCATTTGATGAAATAGGCTACGCCAATACAGGGAAGAAGCTTTCGTCCATAGTGAAGCTCGTCTCTCCTTCCGGAGCAGATAGCAAAGCCGCCTATGACTCGATTAAGAATGGGATCGAGACTTGGATTGAAGAGGCCATTGCGATCCGAGCAAATAACTGAAGTGCAGAGAATCGGAGATTTTGCGCGGAATTAAGAGCGGGCGGCAAGAATGATAGAATATATTACCAAATCCGAGCTTCGTAATTTCGCTGGCAAATTGAACATCAACGAGCAGGTAAACCTCAGGAAATCTGCTTCTTCTCGGGCGCTGTCGGGTGCTACATTTCTTTCGCACTCAAGCAAGGACGATGATCTCGTCGTTGGCGCCATTCGTGTATTAGAAGGGCACGGCGCCAAGGTTTATGTCGATGAAATCGACCCGGAAATGCCCCCATACACGACGGAGGAAACGGCAGGGCTGTTAAAGAGCCGTATTCGTCAGACCAAGCGCTTTGTCCTTCTTGCAAGCAAGAACAGCAAGGACAGTCGTTGGGTGCCCTGGGAGTTGGGCGTCGCGGATGGGTATAAAGGGTTGACGAAGATCGCGCTGTTCCCGGCATCCGACAGCGCGCATGAGCAGGCATGGGCGTCGTGGGAGTATCTGGGATTATACCGCCGCATCGTCTGGGGGGATCTACAGGGTCATCAAAAGCGCGTCTGGATGGTCCTCGACGAGAAAAGGAACACAGCTACCGAGCTTAGCGAGTGGCTGGCTGGTGAATAACGAGTTCCCGTCCCGTTTAAGCAGTGGCAGGGGGTTGCCAAAATCGCTTCTCAACGACATCCGGTTGGAGAGTTGGACTTTCGAAGCGCTCCTCTCGGACGGAAACGTCAAGGTGGCGGTGAAATAACGCAACATAGTCCCGGTCTTCCGCTAGGTCGGGCGATAGAGATTCAACCTGCGCCCCAACTTCAAGCGTCGCGCCGCCCGTGGAGACTACTGGAATCACTGCAGCGTCCGGTTGCAGGCGTCGAAACATTTCATATTCCTGTACAATCCCGCCCATACCCCCAATGAAAACTGCCGCTTTGAACTTGTGTTCGGAAAACATACGCTCGCGCATGGCCAGCAAGCTCTTCTCCCGATCCTTCTCAATCTCGTCCGTATAAACCACGTTGTTGAACCGCTCATTATCCTCGGGATACTCGTCCTTGAAATGGCGAGACTGGTAGAGCCGGACCCAGTGTCCGTAATTTATTCCTATGTCTTGCGAGACCACCCAGATCATTGGTGTTATTGCGGGTTGACCACCCCAAACAAGCAGCCTGCGTCCTAGCGTGACGTGCACCAAAGCGGAGACTGCGGCTGTAATCGCGACACTGTCAGCGGTCGCCGCATATTGTGGGCCTCGCTTCGGATCCGGCACGCCTGCCGAAAGAAAAATGGCCTCAGTCATGGTCAGTTCTCCCATGCCGCAAGAGCCCATCCGGCTTCGGAAACTTTAATCGTGCGGACCGCGCGAATATGCTCCCCAAGCCATCGGAGATGAGCATTCCATGCATCACGGATGCCGATATGATCGTAGACCAGTACCGGTATCTCCTGCTGTTCCGCTCGTCGCGCCTTATCGGCCACATCGTTCAAAATTTCAGCCGTGGGGATTCCGACGATCGGATATGCCCAGATCTTTTCGCCGTCCAGCAACCGCACGGCGACGGCCCGATGTGCGCCGACGCCTTCCACTGACGCACCAATTTTCTCGACGTCAGCGCGGAGTTTGCCGGTAATCGACATATATCGAGATGCGATGCTCCGGCTTCGTAGCCGCTCGACCTCCAGGACGATTGTATCCGCCGTTTTGGCTACTATTGGGCCATCTGGCCCCTCGAGTTCCTCTGGATCAAGATATATAGTCTCTGCAAGATCGGTCAGCTTGTTTGGCGTATGCTCAGGCCAAATTACACGAAGGACCTGGATCTCTTTCGCGCGCGCCCTTCCTATTTCCTGTCGAGTCCAGCGGCTATCGAAATAGGTAGGCGTGTCGAGCATAACCATAACATCAGAATCGACGAGCCTATGCCAAAGCACATCTTGGAACGGATCGCCGGGCCTAATGTCGTGCGTGTCCAAGAATACGTCGAATCCGCGGGACGCAAGGAGATCGTGAAGTTGCAACGCTGCTGCTCGGGATTCCACGCGCCGATAGCTCACAAAAACCCGTCGCTGTCGACGAAGTAAGCCCACGCATTCCAGCATTGCTGACGCGAGTTCAGTCATATTTGGATCGTCAGCGCGCCGCGTTAGCCCATTGATGGGCTGGAGAAGCGGGGGGATGTGAGCATTGAAGTCTGCGCCAGCGGCAATCGTTGGAATGATGGGCGCACTGGCCCGGATCAGGTCTTGGGCCGCTTCGAGATCTTGCTGGGCATTTCCTCCAAAATACGCACACGCGAATGCTGCTGGCTTGTGCCGCTCACCCAGCGTTGCCGCATTATGCACAACTACATCGTCCCCCAACGTCAATCCGAAGTCGGAAACGATATCCGTGAGCGTCGCTGTCAGTGTTGCACGCTCCTCTGGCGTTGCCGCACCAAGTATGGCCAGTTCATAGATACTCATTGGTGTCAGCGACCGGCCGCTTTTGCCGCAGTTTCGATCCAAGCCGGCATGTTGGCATAGCCGTTATCCCGGACCCAATCATATGTCCCGTATAGGTTCGACAGCGGAATATCTCGGCCATTCTGCTTTATTGTAAAATAACTGAGAGGGTTGGTCCCCTGTCGATCAGTTCCAAGTTGCGGATCTTTTACGCTATGGATGTCGATGGCCAATAGGCCTTTCCCAAGCTCGTAACTTCTCTTGATCTCGTGCCGGACCCATTCGCGATCATACGTCTCTGCGCCGAACAGCACCACAGTCACGGACGTGCCTTTGAGCTGCTCTTCGATCCATTTTTCTATGCCGCCCGCGCGTCTTTTTGCCTCTTCGAACTCTGCCTTGTCATAGAAAGGCTGCGCTTCGCCACCTGGACGAACCACCCAGGAATTGCGGACTTGCACGACCCGTCGAACGTCACGGTCATAGTGAAAGCTAAAGAATACCCGACGCGCCACCGCTTCCCCCCTCGATCATCGTCCACTCATATCAAGGCGGACGCCAGGTGTCAGCAGGCGCGGTGAGTGCTTGGGGTAGGCTGGTCGAAGCGACACCCTTCGGCATGGCGAGGAAAGCGCCCATTCCATCGAAATGCGTCGGCCAAATCGAGCATGTTGCGCTACTTTCGAAATCGCACCTGTGCGGGCGAGGGAGATGGCCCGTGGTATCAGTGATTCGGGCTGCCTCTGGCGTGCCCAATGTCCCCGCTGGCTTCCCGATTCTGTTCGACGCCGACATGGCGATCATCGAGCCGGCCTTCGTCTGGCTCATGGAGCATGCAGAGCTAAGCGGCCGTGCCCACGCCTCCGAAACCGTGCGGACCTACGGCGAGCATCTCCACGACTGGTTCGACTCGCTCGAACAATCGGGGATCGAATGGCGCGAAGCCGACGAACGCGTCATCGCCGCCTATCGCAACCGGATGCTGGAGAATCCCAGCACGCATACCGGGCGGCCCTATGCCCGGACCACGATCAATGCGCGTGTCTCGACCGTCTGCCGCTTCTATGGCTGGGCGCTCGATAAGGGGCTGATCGACCACTGCCCGTTCCGGTTGACCGAGAAGATGACGCTGATGCTCGACGGCGCCTATCGCCCAGGCTTGCAGCGGCGCCAGGTCAATGAGCTGATCGTCTCACGCCCGGAAAAACTGCCGCGACCGCTGCGTGCCGACGAACTGGCACGGCTGTTCGCGCATCTGAGGCCTACCGCCCGACTTGCCGCGCAATGGGCGCTTGGGGCGGGTCTGCGTCGCAAGGAGCTTTGCGCGCTCGCCCTCGACCAGATCCCGGATAGCTGGCCACTCTACCTCGACAGCGATCCACTTGTCGGCGTGCCGCTCCATATCACCAAGGGCGACCGGCCAAGGACGGTCTATCCGCCGCTTCGGCTGCTTGATCATACACACTGGTATGCGGGCGAGGATCGCGCCCGGATCGTCCGCGGTATCCGCCGTTCCGACCGGGGCTATCGCGCGCCGCCTAATCTCCTGCTGAACGAGCATGGCCGCGCCATGACGCGAAAACTCCTGACGGCGCAGCTCGCGGAAGCGTTCGCGGCCGCGGGACTTCAGGGCACGCTGCACTGGCTGCGGCACACCTTCGCGATGGCGATGCTGGCCCGCCTTCAGATCCAGGCCCGCACCAATCCCGATCTCAACCCGCTCAAGGTCGTGCAGGTGCTGCTCGGCCATGCTTCGATCACAACCACCGCGATTTATCTGCGCTGCGTCGAGCTGCACGAGCGCGACCTGAGCGAAAGCCTCGCCTATCTTTATGGCGAGCTGATCCCCGCCGATGGCTAGGGGCCGCCTCGATCGCACGCTGAGACTCGATCCGGCACCGGCGAACCATCCGGCGGAGGTCGTCGAGATCCAGTTCCGCGACGAATGGGGCAAGATCGTCCAACGCTTCGACCCGGCGCTGTTCGGGTTGCCGGACGATATCAGCGCCGCCATCGCCCGGGCTTTCCGCGATCATGATATGGCATCCAGCGTCGCGACCCGCACCGCGCGCTGGTTCGCGATGCGCGTGTTCGGTAGGTTCCTGCGCGAAGACGCGCGTGTCAGGCGCGCGGCAGACCTCGACACGGCAACGATCCGCCGGTTCATCACCTGGCTGGCGATGCCCACTGACGGGCGCAGGCGTGGCGTCCGCTCACAATCCGGTCAGTTCGGTATGATCCGGCCCGTCCTCAAGCGCGCGATCGCGGACAATCCAGGCTTGTTCGCACCGGGCTTCGCCGTTCCCAACAATCCGATCCCGCTCGCCGGCGTCCAGCGGTTACCGCAAGACCGGCTGACACCAGCCGCAATGCGCGCCCTGCTGGCAGTCTGCTATGCCGAGATCGACACGGCATGGGCCAAGTTCCAGCACGGGCAAACCATCGTCAATCTTCCGAACGTGCCGCTCCATAGTGGGCGGACCGCCGAACGGGATCGCTGGATCTGGAAGCTCCATCGCCGCGGCCACGGCATCATGCCGATCGACCGAGGCTTGGACCTTAACAAGCCCGATCGGCAGAGGATCGCCGAGGTAGGCGGGTTCCGCGAGCTCGAGGGTTATCTCCACCTCACGACCGACACGCTGGTTGCGTTCTATATCGTGCTGCTGATCCAGACGGCGGCCAACGCCGGTCCGCTGCGCCAGATCAAGCGGGACTGCCTCGTGCCGCATCCGCTCGAGCGGCATCGCGTCATGGTCGAGTGGGTGAAACCTCGTGCCGGCGGCAAGGTGAAGCGCATGCAACGGCGCTCGTTCGACAATCGCCGACCCTATGCGGCGCCGCGCCTGATCGAAAAGCTCCTTGCGATGACGGCGCCCCTATTACCGCATGTGGAGCCGTCCAAACGCGACCGGCTGTTCCTCCACCGCTTCCTCATGACGACAGGACGCCTCGAGCGCGAGCATCACGCCGGTCATATCGTGCAGGCCACGTTGCGATCGGCAATGTTGCGCTTCTACGAACGGCATAATGGCGCGATCGCCTCCTGGAACGATGCGCATCCGGGCAAGTCCCGTTCCTTGCTTCCCGACTTCTCGCCCAAGCTGTTCCGCAGCAGCATGGCAAGCGCCCACTACACAGCGTCGCAGGGCGATATCATGGCGGCCAAGGCGGTCCTCAATCATGCGAATGTCGCCACCACCGACATCTATGTCGATGGCGAGGCCGTCCGCCGCCTCGAACGCGATACGATCGCTCGGCTCCAGTCGCTGATGATCACATGGGTCACCGGCGAGACGCCCGCCCATGACTCGCAACATCAAGGGCCGGATACCAGCGCGCGGGTGACGGCGCTGTTCGGCCACGACTGCCTTCGACCGGTCGACGGCGGGCAGGCACAGCCTGGCCGCGTGTGCCCGAAACTGGGAGGCTGCCTTGCCTGTCCAGGCCTAATCGTCCCGATCGACCCGGGTCATCTGGCGCGCATTGTCCAGGCCACCATGCATCTTGAAGCGGCGCGGGAACGCATCGACCCGATCCGGTTCAGCCTCTTCTATGCCCCCAGCCTTCGGGCGCTGACACAAGACCTGCTGCCGGCGTTCCCGCCCGAAATGATGCCGGACGCGGAACGGCACATACCCGCCTTGCCGCCGCTGCCGGACCTGGAATAGCCTCATGGCCTCCGTCCCGACATCCACGCCTACCCAACTTCCGGCGCCATTGCTCGGAAACGAAGGCGTCCCCGCCGCCACGACGTTCAACTGGGGCTTCGAAATGCCGGACGGGAGCCGGTTCACGGACGATCAGTGGACGCCGCTCCGGCACGCCGCCGAACTGTTCCTGTTCTCGCTGCGGGCCGATCCGCCCGAAGGGCGGATGCCACTTCGCAAGGAAACGGTCGATGGTCACTTCAGCCACATCCGCTTCCTCGTTCGATGGATGGCAGCCGAGAACGTCCGATGCTTCAAGGATCTCGATCAAGACGCCGTCGACCGGTTCGTGGCCATGTTGCGCGCCCGTCCCGGCAGGAACGCTTCACGGCTCTCCCTCAGCACCGCCGAAGGCTATCTCGGCACGATCCGCACGTTCCACATGCAGCGCGACAAGCTGGACGACGCGCCGCTGATGGCGCCGCCTCGCGCCGGTTCGGTTGGGAAGCGGCACTGGAAACCTTATGGCGGCCATCCCTATACGCCCGACGAGATCGCCGTGCCTCTCATCAGCGGCGCTATGGAACTGCTCGGTGACCCAGCGGACCAGATACTCGCGCTGCGCGATCGCCTCGAAGATCTGTATGAGAAGTTTCGACAACAGCATCAGGGGCGAAGGCTCCACTGGCATATCAGACGCGCCATGTTGGCTGAGCCATGCCCCCACGCGGATCTGTATCCGAATCCGGAATGGCCGCTGCGCCGCCTGACGTTCATGCTCGATCGCCTTGGCGACGCCTGCTTCGTCGTCATCGCCTATCTCGTTGGCGCGAGAGCCTCCGAAATACTCAGGCTTGAGGAGGGTTGCCTCGAACGGCGCGCGGCCGACGGAGACGGCGAGGAACACGTCTATCTGGTCGGCACGATCACGAAGACGTCGCTGACGGAACATGGGGACGTCCATCGCTGGCTCGCGCCCGAGCCGGTCCAGCGGGCGATCCACATCCTCGAACGTCTCTCCGCTCCGCTTCGCGAACTTAGCGGGAAGAGGAACCTCTGGCTCCACCAGCTCGGCCGGGGACGCTCGCCGCTTCCGACGATGATGCCCGTCGCTCGACTGCGATCACCCATGGTCAATATCCGCTTGAACGAACGACTTGCGCCGTTCCTTGCCTTGCCGGAACACCAAGGCGGAACCTGGCACCTGACCACCTATCAGGGTCGCAAGACGTTCTCACGGTTCATCGGGCGGCGCGACCGCACCGGCCTGACGGCGCTGCAACGCCATCTCGGCCATGTCCACCGCGCGATGACCGACCGGGCCTATGTGGGCACCGACTTCGAGCTTGCCCAGCTGATCGACGACCAAGCCGCCGAAGAAACCCGCAAGGCGCTGGAAGACCTGCTCCTGGCGCCGAACGTCGCCGGGAAGGCGGGCGTCATGCTCTCCGAGCGATCGCCGTTCCGCGGGCGCACGCTATCGAGCGACGTCGATGGATATATCACCGAGATCCTCGCCGGCACGGATATGCGCCTCGGCGTATGCGACTGGGGCTACTGCCTCTACCGCCGGGAGACCTCCGCTTGCCTCGGCGGCGAGCGCGAGCCGAACCCGGTGCTTCGCACACAAAGCACCTGCTCGACTTGCGCCAACTTCGCCGTGACCGACCGGCATAGGCCGGTCTGGGAAGCGCGGCTTGAACGAAACACCGCATTGATCCAGCGCGATGACCTCGATCGCGAGAGCCGAGCACTTGCCGAAGCCCGCATCCAGGAATCTCGCCGTATCCTCGACCAGCTCGACGAAGGAAATGCCGGTGACGTCTGAATCTGACCTATCCACCCCGCAGGCCCGTCGCCGGGCGAACACCAATGCACGTCTGCGCGAAGCCCTTGGCGTCCTTGCCAAAGACCCGTCCGCCGCGCCAACGGTCGCCGCTCTTGCACGAGCAGCCGGGGTCGGCCGCAACATCATCTATACGCACCATGCCGACGTTCTTGACGCCCTGCGCGAGCTTCAATCGCAACGTGAGGGCGCCACTGAAATGGCCGCCGGCGATGCCGATCGCACACGCTCTGCTCTTCGGCACGTGGAAGCCAAGAACATCGCCCTCGCAACACATAATGCCAGCCTGCTGAAGCGCGCCCTCGAGGCCGAACAGCGCGCGGAGCGCCTTGAACGCCGCAACGCGCAACTCGTGCAGGAACTCGATCGGATACGCCTGCCCGTCCCTATCCGCATCAACGCCGAAGCGCCCGATCCCTCCACTGCCTGAAGGCGGTCACGCCCTAATCGGGCGTCTTGGAAGGGGAGGAGGACTGGGGATGTCGGAAATGCGGGCTTTGCGCAGCCAATACGACAGGTCGATGCAGACCTAATGCTCGCAGAAATGGAAAATACAGCCGCAAGATCGATGGGTTAATTCATGGGGGCCGGCGCGGAAAATATGGGCCGAAGGCGGCAAGGTTGTCAAGCTCATCGGCTATGACAGCTCGCCCGCCGATAGCCGCCGCTATGCCCATCGCGAAGGCCATATCAGCGACCTGTACGACTATCATTATCCGCTGCGCGCCTGGGGTTGGGATCGAGACGCCTGCATCGCGCGGATCCGTGCCGAAGGCCTGCCCGTACCGATCAAATCGGCTTGCTGGCTTTGTCTCGCACAGAAAACGGGCGAGTTGATCACCCTTCCGGGCTGGTGCCTCCGCCTGATCATATTGGTGGAGGCTCGCGCCGCTTCGCGTCTTGTGACGGTCGAGGGTCTCTGGCGCAAGTCGACGCGTGAGCGCCCCGGCTCGATGACCCACTTCATCCGTGAACGCGCTCTGCTGCCTGCTTCCGAAATAGACGCGATCATTGCCGGCGCACCGGTTGATCTGATCGACTTCCAACGGGTCGCGGCCCAGATCCCACTCGCCGAACGACCGACGATGCGGGACTGGATCGATCGGTTCAATGCGGGTGTCGAACGGCTCGCGGCATGACGATACCGTCAATCTGTCTGCGACTGTTGTTGACTGCCAAACGGCTTCACCGAAAAACTCTCTTCATGCGACTTATCGATGACCTGGCCGCCACGAGGCTCTATTATCACCGGCCACTTCCGACATTGCCGGATATCCTGCTGATCGACATCCCACCTCGCTTTTCGGGCGGAGGTCTGGCACTCGGCCGCTACTACCCCGTGATCCTCGAAAGCCTCGCAGAAATGCACGAATTCGAGGCATTTCTGTGCGAGCCGCGGATGACCCCGGTAGCGCCCGCTCTTCTCGACCGGCGCCCGTCTGCCTTGCGCACCCGTGACATCATCTTCGCTCGCTATGAGCCTCAGATACCGAACTGGCCCTGGCTGCTCATCTGCTTCTGGCCACAATCCTACACCGCCATGGTGCTGCCTTCCGCCGACACCTTCGCGCGGGGCAGCTATACCATCGATGCCTATTCCACCGAGGAAGAACTCACAGACGCTGAGCTTAAGCTTCTCGCTACGCTCGGACCCGAGCAAGCGCGCATCGTTCGCTCGGTGGCAACCCGCCTGGGAAATGCCTGAAAGTCACGCATCAGGCCATGCCAATGCACGCACGCATGTCGAAGATGAAGGGCGGCAAAAGGCTTGATTGTACCGAAGATGGCCGCGTCAGTGGCGATAACCGAGCTCGGCCGCGATTGGCCGCGCCATATCTGCCCGCCGCTTCATCAAATCGGCAAGCCAGGTCAGATGCGCGGCTGCGTCCGCCAACGGCAGTTGGCAAACTTCATCGAACAGCTCATGCTGATAGGCAAGGTCGCGATCCAGAATATCACGCAGCCGAACACGGGCAGGGCTGTCCTCCGCCTCGATGCCCGCATTCGCCTCTCGGGCAGCATCGAGAAACGCCTCGGCCATCTCCTGGGCCTCGTAATAGCCGCCATCCAGACCCTCGCTCGCCGCGAGGCTCGCCAGCCGACGGCGAACCAGTGGCAGATCAGGATCGACCGCCGCATCGTCCAGCGGCAAGTTATAATCATAGCTGGCGAGATAATCGCGGATCATGGCGTGGCTCCTCAGCGTGCCTGAGAACATAAAATGAACAAGATTGCAAGTCTGAACACGCTTATGCCATGCGGAGGCAATGTCTGTTCTGTCTTTTTCATCCCGCTCGCCCCGGACAGTCTCCATCCCGGAGGCAATCGCCCATGACTGACAGCAAGGCGCCGCTGCGATTGCACGGGATACTGCGCCTCAACGAGCGTGGCCCTTTTCTGGAGGTCGAGGAGGGGCCTCTCTGGCGCCTTCAGACAGACGCGGATCTTCGGACGCATCAGGATCGACGGGTTCGGGTCGAGGCCTGGCAGCGCGGAGCAAGCATCCTCGAATTGCTGTGGATCGGTCCGGCCTGATGGCCGGATGGTCCGGTAAGGGGGGAACTATGCCTCAAATCAGCCCGAGCCTGTAACCGCCTCTGAAATCGCTCGCTGACGGTAAGCGAGCAGGGCAGCGCCGGGTTCGTTCGCGCGATATGAACAGGCCTCCTTACCCGCCGCCTCTCTGCCGAAACGTCGGCTGGTCACCGGCCAAGAAGAGATCCTGCTCCCATCTCTCAAGCTCGGCAGCATTGAGCGCCTCCAGCCGGCAAAGTCGGTCGACCTCCTCCTGCGCAAGCGCCTGCCGCGCGCTTGCCTCCCGGACGAAATCCTTCAGCATCATATTCTGGAGGAGGAAAAAGCCCCTGATCCGCTTGCCCGTCTTCATCGCACCATGATGCGCCGAGCGCCGCCGAATCGGTCGATCCGCCTCATTGCGATGTGCATCACGAGATCACGTCTGCCATATTCCAAATTTCCGGTTGGCTTGGGTATAACATATGGACAGTGATGGTGTAAGATTGAAATATGATGTCTTATACGTCATAAGCGCAGCATGATCACCTCACAGCAGATGCGCGCGGCGCGAGCCTTGCTCGGCATCGACCAGAAGCGACTGGCGGAACTGGCAAACGTATCGCTTCCCACGATCCAGCGGATGGAAGCGTCGGACGGCCAGGTGCGGGGCGTCGTGGAAACGCTGGTCAAGGTCGTCACAGCGCTTGAACGCGCAGGTGTCGAGCTGATCGGCGAGAATGCGACCAGCCAGACCGGCGGACGCGGTGTGCGCTTGCGCCAGGCTGTCGCCGGCCAACAGTGACTGACCAAGGGACAAGGACAGATGACCGATAGCAACGAAGATTATGTCTATGATGAGGAAAGCGGCGAGTGGTTGCCAGCTTCCCAACTTGCCCAGCGCCAGCACGCCGCCGTTCAGCCAGAAGTCCGGGATGCTGTCGGCAACCTTCTCGCCGACGGCGATCAGGTGACACTCATCAAGGATCTGGACGTCAAAGGCGCTGGTCAGACGCTCAAGCGCGGAACGCTCATCAAGGCGATCCGCCTGACCGGTGACGCACAGGAAATCGATTGCAAGTTCGACGGCATCAAAGGCCTCGTGCTGCGCGCCGAGTTCGTTCGCAAGCGCTGATGGCGCGACGCCGGATCCCGATGCCCTCTGCGATCGAAATCCGCGCGCTGGCGGATCGCGAAGGACGTCTCGTGCTCCGCGCCACGCCAAATGCTTCGGCCGACGCAATCCTTCTGCCATCGCAAGCCGGGGGCCTGGAACTTCTTGTGCGCACAACGGCCACAGCCGAGGGCGGCAAGGCCAATGAAGCGATCCTGCGCCTTCTCGCCCACGCCCTGGGCCAGCCCGTCTCTTCGATCCAGATCGTTCGCGGCGAGACAGGCCGCACCAAAGTCGTGCGCATCGGGCAGCCGCGCGGATGATCGCGGAATGCTGATCCGCCAGGGCGACGCACGCGACAGTCGGCTGGACCGCAAGCTTGCCTTCGCGCTGGCGTGGGTGGCGGGCGGACTCAATGCGGCGGCGTTTCACGAGGTCGGCTTTTTCTCCGCCAACATGACCGGAAATGTGTCCGCCCTCTCCAGCCTGCTCGCGATGGGACAATGGGGGCATGCTCTTGGCTATCTCGCCATAGTCCTGTCCTTCATCATCGGCTCCATGGTTTCGACGCTCGCGATCGGCTCAGGCCTGCGGCGCGGGATCGGCACCATCTACGCCCGCGTGATCCTGGCCGAAGCCGCTCTTCTTGCCGCGCTCGGCCTTACGCGGATGGCCCTCGATCGCTCCGCAGGGGTGCCGATGCTGATCATCGGCCTCGCTTTCCTCATGGGGCAGCAGAACGCCATCGTTACCGATATTTCGAACGCGCGGGTGCGCACCACCCATGTATCGGGCATGGCCACTGACATCGGCATCGGACTCGCCAGGATGCTCGATATCCTTCGCGGTAAGGCTGGCCCCGCGGATCGCGGGGAAATTACAACCCGATTGAGCCTTCACACGGGTACCGTGCTGTCCTTCCTGCTCGGCGGAGTCGCGGGGGTACTGGCGTGGCGCATCGTCGGCGACCTCTGTTTCGTGATCGCAGGCCTGGTTCTCGCAGCCATCGCGGCAACCTCGATACGACGTGCCGGCCAGACCGTCCCGCAAAATGATCCGCTCGATTGATCACCATTACTTCATTCCTCATTACTATGGCGAAATGAGGCCGCCGGCCCGAACAGTCACCGAGGGCCGATGAACCTGCTGCCACAATGGACCGAAAAAGCCGAAAAACGCGGGCTCGACCCGCTCGGCATGCAGAATAGCGGCGTGCTGCTCTATCAGTCACTGCTCCCGGGCATCAGCAACGTCACGCTGCGCATGCGCTACTATGGCTATTATTGCTGGGTGAGCGAAACCTATGCCCGCCGGGGCGCGACCAGCGACTTCGAAGCCTGGCGCATCTGGGTGCGCCGCGCCGAGGCACTCTACGCCCTCGTGTCAGCACGGACGGGTGAAACCGGCGTCGGCGGTATCGAATGGGCCAATCGCCGCCTCGCGACCTCGGGACGCGTGATCGACTTTGAAGCCGCCGCCTCGACCGATCCCGCCCAGGAACGCTATCTTCGCCAGTCGCTCGGGGTCTTCGGCGGCGCCTATTACAGCCAGATGGCCGAAATGAACCTCTTCACCGAGAACCGCCACGGCATCCAGGTCGTCACCAAGGATCTCGGCCGTCGCGCGGCCTCCCTGTTTGCCGACGCCATCGGACCGGACCTCGCCAGACTCCTGCGACAGAAGATCGTCGACGCCAAGGTAAGCCTTCGCGAACTCGACCGGCTTCAACCCATCGCACCTTCGCAGATCGCGGAAGAAAGCGAGGAGCGGACTTTCTACGAAACACTGCTCTTCGCCCGGTCCGATGACGCGAGCAAGTCAGGGCCGAGCCGCGCGGCATCGCTCGACCTCATCCTCGAAACCGCCTTCACGCAAGAGGAGTGGCCAAGCCCCGAACAGGTCCGCTGGCATCTTTTCGATCCACCCGAGCCGGCCCTTC
Source organism: Altererythrobacter sp. B11 (assembly GCF_003569745.1). Taxonomy (NCBI): domain Bacteria; kingdom Pseudomonadati; phylum Pseudomonadota; class Alphaproteobacteria; order Sphingomonadales; family Erythrobacteraceae; genus Altererythrobacter; species Altererythrobacter sp. B11. Next base: position 2,427,605 of record NZ_AP018498.1, on the reverse strand, counting down.
CGTCCAGCCTCGAAACCCAGCGGCTCGCCTGGGAAGCCTATCAATGCCAGGACATGATGCAGGTAGCATGCGCCGCACTGCTCGCGTGGGGCATAGCGATCATCAACGCCGAGGCTCAAGGCAAGTCGCTTACTGAGATCCGCGCTGATATCCTCACCCATCTGGAAACGCTGGATGAGCCCCATCCAGACCTGAGTTGGCGCGCGCTGCGACTCGGCCTCGATCCACGTACCTTCGAATTTGCCGAGATGTGGGACGAACTCACCGGCGCACGCGGCGCCGCTGCCGACAAGGCCGTCAGCGCATGCCTGCTGATTGCTGCGCTTCATCAGCGTCTCCTCGGCCGTCCCGATCTGGCTGCCGCCGCCGCGCAAGGTCTGCCCGATCGCGGGATGGCCCATTCGCTACGGACAGAAATATCATGGCTCGAAGGCAGGGAAGAGGAGAGCATCGCCACGCTCATCGCAGACTATATAATCGAGCGCATCATCAGGCGGCATAGCCATGTCGCCATGCAGAAACTGCGGCGACAGGGCGATTATACCTTCCTGTTCGAGCAGCAAGAGGGGCGTTTCGTCTATCTTGCTGCCTACCAGCCGGTCGCCACCACACCGCGGCTGGCATCCGCAATCCAGTTTCTCGCCGACATCCATCTTCTCGACGACAATGGCCTGACGGCGCTCGGTCTGGCAGCGCGGGATACCGGCCGATGAAGCTCCCCGATCGTCTGGGTCGCCGCAGCGGCCGCCCTTTCCATAGTGCAATCGCCACCAGCTTTGCTCTGGAGTTCACTGCGGTCGAGGAAATCATGCTGCCGCAGCTCATGGCCAGTGGCGCCACGAACCTCCTCCTTCTGACCGACGCGCGCATGACCGCGCTCGCGCTTTCGGAAGGCTCAGCCCTTCCTGCCGCCCTTGGTCGCGACTATGCGCTCTACAGCCCGCCTGCCGCCAACGGCATTTTCCACCCGAAAATCATCCTGCAAATTGGTCGCGAAAGCGCCCGGGCGATCGTCAGTTCCGCAAACCTTACCGCATCGGGCCTTGCCGGCAACGCCGAGGTCGCGATCGAGATCGAATGCAAGAACATGGACAGCCTCGAGCGGGACATCATTCGCTCTATCTGGCGCTATCTCGACGCACTCGTACCCGCCGCCAGTTCTCCAGCGCGCGACGCGCTGCGATGGACGCAAGAACGTGCGACCTGGCTCGGCGGGGCACCAGGAGATGCGGTGCACGAACTGGACGGGACCGGCATCGCTTTCCTCCATGGGCCCGGCGACACGGGAATCGCAGACCGGTTCGTGTCACTGATCCAGGGCGCGAAGGTCCAGAGTCTGACGGTAATCAGTCCCTATTGGGACCATGATCTCGCTGCGCTGGCCGATCTCTCGCAGCGCCTCTCCCCGACCCGGATCATCCTGCCGATCGACCGCAACCATCATGAATTTCCGGTCGATGCACGCTTTGCCAGAAAGGCGACGATCGTCGATCTTCAGTGGTCATCCCGGCGCTTCACGCACGCCAAGATCATCATCGCCTCGACCGCTGATCACGACCATATCCTCTTCGGCAGCGCCAACTGTACCAGTGCCGCCCTCGGATCAGCCGGGATGCCAGGCGCCAATGCCGAAGCCTGCATCTATCGCAGGCTTCCCGCCGGTGCAGCGGGGCAAGCGTTGGGCCTCGAACGCTGGACCGATGCCGCGCCAATCAAGCTCTCTGACCTGTCACCACCGATCGTGACATCCCCGATCCCGCTCGATACCATCGAAGCCCGACAGCCCGGCATCTTCGAACTCGACCAGGGCCAGCTCATCTGGACAGCCGCGAAAGCGGATGTGGCAGATGGAGACATCCAACTGCTCGACCGGTCTGCGCGCCTGATCGGGACGATCCCGGTGCGATCCTTCGTCCAGATCGATAACCGGCGGCGCGCACCGGTAGAGCCCGCATTGCACAAGTCCCTGTGCTTCGCGCGCCTGGCCACCGGCGATATCGTCTCGACCCTCGCGCACATCACGCATCGCGAGATATTGCGCGCCCGACGTCGGGAGGTAGCGACCGGCAGCGTGGCCCGGGCGCTCGCGCCCTTCACCGATGGCGCTGATTTCGATCTCTGGATGCATCAGGCATTTGAGACCCTTGTGCGCGCGGATTTCGAGGCCGTGACCCAGCCGCGCGCCCTGTCGCCCGCCCGGACGCAGGAACGCAAAAGCGTGGACGAGCCGGCAGCGCCCGTTCCATTAAGCTATGAGGAGTTCACCCAGTCACGCTCCGGCGCCGGCCGTTCGGGCGGCGAGGGCGATAACAGTCTTGCCGGCACATATAGCGACACGATTCGCGACTTCCTCAATCTGCTCTCCGGCCGCGGCCCTCAAGCAGATCAATCCGCCGAAGACGACACAGCTTTCGATGACCTCTCGGACGAAAAGGCCGACACCGACCGTGAGGATGACCCCACCGATGAAGCCGTTGAACATCGCGAAACTGACAAGCCATCGCTCGCGCCCACCCCGGTCGACGCCCGGCTCTATGAGCGGCATATTCTTGGCTATACCGAAGGACTTGAGGCCGACGAGGAGGCGCTCGGTTCCAGCGACGTGTTGCGGCTGCGCTACTGGGTCCTGTTCCTCCTCTACAAGGCCCGATGCCCTGATCTGCCGAAGGGCCTGAATACATCCAGCGCCCTCCTTGGCTGGCCACGCTTCGTCGTGCGCGTCCTTGTCGCCTTTTTCTGCGGCGCGAATCCCGCAATACGGCGCGTCATGCTCGCACGCGCTTTCGAGGCCATGCCGGTCGATTTCATGGAATGCTGGATCACCATATTATGGAGTCTGGAGGCGATCGAGACGCTGTTGGCGAACCAGCGCAAGGACCGCGAGTTCCTGAAATATATTCCCGAGCTGCGCCGCCGCGTGATTTCCCTTCTCGGTCTGAGATCCGACGAACTGAATGGCGATATCGCCGCCGCCATTCGCGCAGGACTCGACCAGTCAATCGGGATCAGACTCGGCCTTGATCCGATCGCTGTTCGGCTCGATGTGCCCCAGCCATAAAGGGAGCCGGCTGTTCTTGAAGTCCCAAGCCCCAAGCGGCGCAAACCATTCGGGCACCGCCTCGCCATGGAGCTGGATCACCTGATCGCCGTCGACCGTCTGCGCGGCATAATAGCGGCTGAAAATCCGGCTGGCCCAGCCGATCCCGTCAAAGCCCTGGTCCGATGGCTCCTCAGGCTGCGCCACGAACTCGACACCTCCGATCTCGCCACCATCCATCCGTGCGATTGGCTCGCCCACGGTCCAATCCCCGAACAGGAAGAGAATCTGCGCCAGCCTGCGATCACGAGGATCGCTGAGTTCTGTGTCCCCGCTGTACATGCGCGCCGCGCCGATCATGAACTCCGCCAACCCCTCCGGGCTCAACTTTCTTGGCATTTTCCGGTCGGCGTCGAGCACCAGACGGAGCGGTGGCCGCGTCATGATGATCACCTCGCCGAGCCTGCCGAACTCATTCGCCATCACCGCCTCCTGCATAGTCACGCGCAGGCCGCCATCAGGGCGGCGAAAAGGCTCCGGAGGAATGATCGTCCAGATATTCCAGAGCGACCAGAAGATCGCCAGCTTGAGCGGCGTGCCGACCATGTCGGCATAGGACTGTAGCGAGTCGAGGTAAGCCGCCGACATGGTGGTGCGCTGCCTGAACGGCTTCTGGCTACGGACATTCTTGACCTCGACCAGCCATTGCTCGCCATCGTCGAGAACAACCCGGAAATCCGGAGCACGCGATACCGCGCTGCCATGAACACGGCCGATGTCCTCGGTCTTCAGCATCCGATAGCGCCCAAGCGTCAGAACCGTCGCTTCGAACAGCCGTTCGGTCCGCGAGCCATGGATCAGGGTTGCATCAGACAGCGCCGTTTCCAGCCTCGGTCGGGCATCGGCCATGAACCTGTCGATCAGCGTCGGATCGTTGAGGGCGATTCCTTCACGCTGCGCGAAGGCCGCCAGCGACGCCAGCAGATCGAACGCCTTTGGCTGGGGGTGCTCGGGGTTTGCCTTGTTCATGGCATGTTCCCGATCGAGCTTCGTGTCTTGACATTGGGCGGGGTCATATAGTGCCGGAATCCAGCCCGGTCCTCGTCGCTTGGGTTGTCCGCCTCAGGGCAAAACCGGATCGTCTCGGCAATGTCGCGACGAGAGACATAGCCGATGATCGAGCCGCCATTGCTCATCTCATAACCTATCGCGCCGGTGCGACGATTGGAAAGGGCCAACCCCGGAGCAAATGCGATATCTCGTTCGAACATATCATGCATGCCGTCACGCGCTCCCATCCGGCAATAATGTCTCCGTTTGAATTTCCGCTCGCGATCCACCCAGACCAATCAGGCTCACGGCGTGAGGGCAAAAGATCGACGGCGCGCAGAATGCTTGACCCTGTAGCTACTACAGGCCGTATCGACCGACAACGCGTCGCCGGACTCTCATGGTGGCCGGGTCAAAGGGGTTCAGGTGGAACGGTCGAAACATTCTGGATCGATGATCGCGATCGCGACCTTGTTGGCCTTCACAGTAGCTCGACCTGCCGTAGCGCAAGAGAGGACCGAGATCGGCGACAACTCGAATGGCGAAGAGATCGTCGTGCAGGCCACCCGCTCGGGAAGCAGCGCCGACAAGGAGCCGATCCGTGTGGAAGTGCTCGACCGAGAGGAAATCGAGGAAAAGCTGATGATGACGCCTGGCAATATCGCCATGCTCGTCAGCGAGACACCAGGAATCAGGACGCAGATCACCTCACCGTCGCTCGGATCGGCTGACATCCGCATGCAGGGCCTGAAGGGACGCTATACGCAGCTTCTCGCAGACGGCCTGCCGCTCTATGGTGGGCAGCTCCCAGCCGTCGGCCTGCTCCAGATTCCGCCCACCGACCTGGGACAGGTCGAGATCATCAAGGGTGCCGCCTCTGCGCTCTATGGCCCGTCTGCGCTTGGCGGCGTCATCAACCTCGTGTCACGTCGGTCGTCCGCCGTCCCCGAAGCCGACATCTTGCTCAACGCGACAAGCCTCGGCGGACAGGATGCGACGATCTACGCCACGACGCCGGTCGGCGACGGCTGGAACGTGTCCCTGACCGGAGGATATAGCCGACAGGATCGTCAGGATCTGAACCACGACGGTTGGGCGGATATTCCGGGCTACGATCGATGGACGATCCGCCCGCGCCTGTTCTGGACCGGCGCGAGCGGCGCGAAGATCATGCTGACCGTTGGCGGCATGACCGAGCAACGCGAGGGGGGGACTTTACCCGGAGACTTCGCGCCCGGCGGGCAGCCTTTCCCGCAGACGCTCGACAGCAAGCGCCTGGACGGTGGCATAGTGGCGGACATTCCGCTTGCACCCGGCACCCTGCACATCCGTGCGTCGGGCATGACGCAGAATGACGATCATCGTTACGGCACGACCATTGAGGACGATCACCGCCGGAGCTTCTTTGCCGAGACATCCTACACGACCAAATCTGGCCCGACCTCGTGGCTCGCCGGTGCCGCTTTCCAGGCGGACTTGTTCCGATCGCCTCAGTTTTCCAGCTTCAACTACAGCTACACCGCGCCAGCGCTGTTCGGACAAGTCGAGCAGATTCTGATGGACCGTCTTACGCTCGCGAGCAGCCTGCGATGGGACGCGCACAGCGAATACGGGTCTCGAATCAGCCCACGCCTCTCCTTGCTCTATCATCCCGAACGCTGGACGATTCGAGCCTCGCTCGGTCGGGGCTTCTATGCACCCACGCCCTTCGTCGAGGAGATCGAGGAGGCAGGCCTGTCCCGGCTCAAACCCTTGGGCCGGCTCAAGGCCGAGACCGCCAACACCGCGTCGGTGGATGTCGGCTTCAAGGCGGGGTCGATCCAAGCCAATTTCACTCTATTCGGTTCGAACATCAGTCATGCCGTCCAGCTCGTTGACGATGGCGTCGATCGTGTGAAACTCGCCAATGCGAATGGTCTAACCCGCACGCGCGGCGCCGAACTGCTGCTCCGCTATCGTTGGCAGGACTTCTCCATCACTGGCAGCTACGTCTATGTGGATGCAACCGAGCCGGACCCCAATGGTCCTAACCGCAGGCTGGTGCCACTTACGCCCCGCCACTCTGGCGGTCTCGTTGGTACCTGGGAGAAAGAAGGCAAGGGCAAGATCGGGCTGGAGGCCTATTATACCGGGCGCCAGTCTCTTGAGAACAATCCCTATCGGTCTCACGGCAAGCCCTACTTCCAGATCGGCGCGATGGCCGAATTGATCCTCGGCAGGATCAGCCTGTTCATCAATGCGGAGGATCTGCTCGACATTCGCCAGACAAAATATGATCCGCTGCTGCTTCCCGGGCGAGCCCCTGATGGAGCATGGACCGTCGATGCCTGGGCACCGCTGGAAGGGCGTGTGGTCAACGGCGGGATCCGCGTGCATTTTGGCGGGCACGATTGAGGGATGGATATGGCGCATAGCATCGGTGAACTCGGCAGGCTGACCGCCACCAAGGTGGAGACCATACGCTATTATGAGCGGATCGGCCTGCTGCCGCCGCCGTCGCGGACCGCCGGCAACTATCGTGCTTATGGTGAAGCCGAGCTTGGCCGGCTCTCGTTTATCCGCCGCTCGCGTGATCTCGGCTTTTCACTCGATCAGGTCCGCGAGCTGCTGAAGCTCGCCGACGATCGCAGTCAGGATTGCGCCAGCGTTGATCGAATCGCGGGCGAGCACCTTGGCGAAGTCGATCGCAAGCTGGCCGACCTCTCCGCACTCCGCCGCGAATTGAAGGCCCTGCTTGATTCCTGCGAAGGCGGGACAATCGGCGAATGTCGGATCATCGAAACGCTCGGGCCGCGTAATCGAACGTCCGCTTCGCTGTAGACGCTGACCTTAGGCGGCTGAGCGGAAATATCTCCGTCTCTGCCACCAGCGCGGTCAGGCTGGAGCCGCGCGATCGCCAAAATCCGAACTGAGACACTGCCCATAAGGCGGGTTCGTCACCGCCAGGGGAAGGGGATCGGCCAAGCCCCAGAACCTCGTGGTCGCCCGTATATAGCGCTCAAGGTCCGCTTGCCGGATACGCACATGTTCGCTTGCCACTGGCGTCCCGGGGAGGAGATCATGATAGTCGACAGCCTCCTCATCCCAGAGGTGCGGGGCGAGCGCGCGCAGCCTTTCGCAGGATCGCCCCTCTCCATGACGCACGACATTGGCAACCACGAACATCTCCGTCAGAGCCTCTCCAAGAGGCTCAAGCATAAGGTCGATACCGGCGCGCTCGGCACAGCCGGCGAGCAGCGCTTCAAAGCCGTTGAGCTTGCCCATATCGGAACCCCCAGCATCCTGTATCGCGCGCGCCCAGCGGCTCATTTGTCGCTCGAACAAACCGGCGAGGGTAAGGACAAACGCCTTCGCCGACTCATTGGCAGTATAATTGTCGACCTGCGCCGCCGCCCGATCGAGAAACTGATCAAGGCTATCGGCCTCCCCGGTCTCAAGCTCCGCATGGGACGGCAGCTTGTCCATGACGGGCAAGATCACGCGATCGAAGAACCGCCCGAGATTGGCCTGAAAGATCCTGGGTAACTGCTCCGCCGTCGACATCATCACAACCCTCTTGCGCGCTTCCTCGCGCGCCCCAAAAGGTGAAGCTTTCTCCCATAGTTGCAAGTCATCATAGCCTCGCCGTGGTGACGACGATGCGATAGAGGTGCGTGCAATCAGACACAGGGGGAATGCGTGAAGAGTGCCAAAGGCGATGCCCACCGGAAATCTTCGCGGAAGCCCTATAATGAGCGCACCGACCTTGAGAAACTCCAGTCCCAATGGACCAAATTGTCGGGGCTCCATGGGCGCGATGAACCATCCGCGGCGATCGTGCGCTGCGCCACGGCTGCGGAAATCGCCGCCAATTATGCGGTACGCACCGAGTGGGGCAAGAAGACCCAATTCGATGCAGCCATCGTCGACCAGTTCCTCCGTTGGGCAAATGGTCTCCCACTGAAGGTCGAGCGCCTGTTCGTACCCGTTTTCTTCGCGACCCCCCGGACAAGCCCAACCGCACGCGCCCTGATCAGCTCGGCGGGCAAGATCAACACCGTCCGCAACGCCGTCGTCCACCAAGGTTCCTTCAGCAACAAGGATGAGGCCGAGGCGGTAATCGCGGAGGCCAAGACCTTCATCAACATGATCGTCGGCCTCTCGATCGACGGCTTCGATATCGACGCGCAGGCCGCATCGGTCAGGGCTGGAACCCCCGCCGAGGGAACGCCAGAATGACCGCCGAGAGGCCCAAGCGGCATCATTATGTGCCGCAATTCTATCTCCGTCGCTTTGCCTGCCCGGACGACGCGAACAAGGTTCGCGTGGTCGAACGACATGGCGATATCCTCGCCATCGACCGCAAATCCATCGATCGCATCGGCTATGAGGACGCCATCCACGACTATGTCGCGGACGGGGTCGCAGGGTCGATCGAAGGTCCGATCAACCATATGATCGAGACGCCTTTCTCCAACAGTGCGACCTGGAGGAAGATCGTCGAGGGTGCCGGCACCAGTCTCGCCGAGACCGACAAGATACCGATCTATGGTTTCGCCCGTCACCTCCAACGTCGCAACCTTGAGACCTTGCGCTTCATCGAGGCTGAGTCCGCCCGCTTCGCGGATGGCGCGCTCGACGGCGACTTGAGCGAGGACGAGCAGGAGATGCACGCATGGATCGCTGCATCCGCCGACAATGCGCATGCCCTGTTTCGCGAGGGCGCGATGGACGCGACTATCCCCGAGGACGCCGACGCCATCAACGTGATGGTCTGCCATTCGCCGATCCCTTTGCGGACATCGACGAACCCCACGCTGATGATCTCGGCGCCGGGCCATCAATCCATCTTCGGCGCCTTCTTCAACGACCTGCGAACCTGGTGGCTCACGCTCGATCGATATTGTGGCGCCTTCATCATCGCCGGTGGCCCGCCGGGGTTCAGCAATTCCACCCTGCCGCCTGACGCCGCCCGCATGATCAACCAGCAATATCTGGTCCAGCATGGCAACAGCATGACGGTTCGCTACCTCCTCGCCAACGACCCCTATCTTGATGATGACCTTATGTGGGCCGGCTATGGCTTCGAGCGGTCCACGACCCATGGTGCCCGATGGCGCAGGCTCGGCACGGGGCGATGATCCGGCAACCACGATCCGGCGCATTGCACTAGGGCAAGCCTCCGGTTTGTCGCGGAAGCGGGGCATCTCGGGATTGCACTCCGAGCGATAGACGACAGGATAAGCGTCCCGAGGTCGGGCGGATGCCCGCTGAAGCGGGCACCGGGCTCTATCTCCGCTCCGCTCCGACCAAGCCCCCTTTGGGGTCTTGGCGGCTGACGCCGTAACGATCCCTTCCGCGGGGACGCCGGGCAGGGGAGGCATTCTTCCCGAGACGCCAGAATGCCCGGCACGACCATCGCAATGCAGGCTTCGCCTAAGGAATCGCGCTAGTCGCGCGATGCGGATCGTGGAGCCAGCAGACAAGCCATCACCCCCTTCGCCGCCCTCGCAGGATCCGTGCGTTGCAGGACGGGTTTCGTCCGCAAGAATTGCGTCGGGACAAAGCTACGCTAGGCGAAAAGGGGCCGGCGATGTTTGTCTGTTTTCAACAGAAGCGCCGGCCCCTTTTCGCCAAGCTTCGCTAGAGCCCCTCCCGTGCTTCTTGCGGACAAGAGCCCCGCCCTGCGCCTTCGGACCTGCGAAGGCGGCTCCGGGTGCGATGACTTGTCAGCCGGTCCACGCTCCCTTTCCATTCAAGCAGAACCGTCCGCTCACGCGGCCGGTGCGTCTTTGTGTCTGTTGGCCGCTGCGCGGCTGTTTCTTGCTCAGGCTCACCAGGTACGATGGATTTCTGTCAAGAAATCAATGACATGGAAGTAATGGAGGGGAGGGAGTAGGGTTCAGATGTGGCCGGGAAAGAGAAACGAGCCACAGCACAGAGAAAGGATGAAGTCATGAAGATCGGTAGCTTCAAGTTCGACGAGCGCGCCAGCGACATTATCGGCAAGATCGCCACCCGCGAAATGCGCTTTCCCTACCTTATCATGCGCCGCGTCGAGGATCGACAGAGCGACAGCGCTCCCGTCTATGAGATTTACGAGACGAACCGCGCTGGCGACGAAATCCAGATCGGCGTGGTCTGGGAACGCCGCATGAAGTCCAATGACGAGGTGTTCCTGTCCGGCATGGTGGACGATCCGAGCTTCCGCGAGCCGCTGCCCATCGCCCTTTTCGGGGACGAGACGAACGGCTTCGATGTCCAGTGGCGGCGCGAACGCGAGCGCGAGGCGCAAGGCGGCGGTTTCGGCGGGCGCAATGGCGGCGGTCAGCGGTCGGGCGGCTTCGGCGGACGGACCGGCGGCGGTTTCTCCGGCGGCAGCACCGCAGGACCGGACGGCGGATATACCGGCGGCGGACGCAGCCTTGACGATGAGGTGCCCTTCTAAGCGGCACTCAAGGCGGGCCGGGGGAGCGCTGGAACGCTTCCCCGGACCCTGAACCGTCACCCGACCAAAGGAACCCATCCCATGAGCAAGCCAACGGCCTTGCGCAGCGTTAGCAGCTTTGCCGACCTGCCGGAACTCTATGCCGAAACCATCGCCACGCCCGATTTCGTGGCATCCTTCGGCGACCCCTTGCCCCTCACCGTCATCGAGCCGGACGAGGAACCGGCCGAACATTTCATGCCCGATCCGCTCGCGGCACAGGCGGAATGCGGCGGCATCATCGCCGCCATCTTCGACCTGCTAGGCGATACCCGACTGGACCCACTTGCCCCGGAACTCGCATGGGGCTTCGTCAACAGCTTCCATTTCGTCGCAAACAAGCTGGAAGGGCGCGAGGACAGGCTGGCCGATACCATTCGCGATATGGCCCGCCGTCTGGAGCCGGGCGAGGTGTTCAACAAGGAACTGGAAGACACCCAGCTTGAATGCCAGTCGGTCGCGGAACAGCGCGCCGCCATGGAAGCCATGCGCGACTATGCGGCGGCAATGTATCGTGCCTATGCCGGTCGCCCATGGTCGCCCGCAAAGGGTTCGCGCGCGTCCCATGTCACCACCGCCAGCCAGATTTCGGCGCTCGACTTCCTGCGCGCAAGGTCCGAGCGTCGCCGCGACCGATACGACCCGCAAGGCCCCGTCGTCGTCGTTTCCGGCCCTTCCGACTGGCACGATTGGCGGATTATCTGGGGACGGCTCGACCAGATCAGAACGCGCATTCCTCACATGGTGCTTGTCACCACCGGGCAGCGCCTTGGGGTCGATGCAGCCGCCGCAGCATGGGCCGCACAGCGGGGCGTGGTCTGCATCGCGTTCGGCCTCTATGGGCGCGGCAACGGCAAAGCCTTCCGGCGCAATCGCAACATTGCCGAGCTTATGCCCGTCGAGGCGTTGCTATGCGAAGGGTCGGGCATCCAGTCCAGCCTCTATGACCTGTTCAACCCGGAGAAGGGCCACCGCGTCCCGACCCATGTTTTCATGAGGACCGATCAGGAACCCGATGTGCCGATCAAAAAGAAGCGCCGCGTCATAGCGGCCTGATCGCGAAGCCACCAAGAGAAGGGCCGGGGCGGGCAACCGCTCCCGGCCCCTTGTCGTGCCTTTGGCACGAGCGGGGGAAACCCGAACGGTTTTCCCCGCGCCGCTCCTTTTGCCGGGCATGCCGCCCGCCAACGTCGCTCCCCTTTCCGCTAAGGATGCACAGCCGTTGAGGCGTCATCACCGCCAGCCGGGGGAACAACCGCGCGCTTGCGAGCCGACCCCGCAGACGGTTCCGCCTGGACGCCTTGTGCCGTCAGCCCCTTGAGCGCGGCAATCGCCACGCCGCCGCCGACCCGAATCGCTTGGCTCAGCACGTCGCGAAATTCGCGCTCGGTTAAGCGTTCGACCGGCAGTTCCGTCGCCAGCTTTCCATAATGCGCGCGCAATTCACGCCGCACCGTCTCGGCTTCACGCGCGAGATTGTGCTGATCGGCCTCGATCTTCGCGAGCCGTTCGCGGTCAGTCATCTTGGGCATTCATAGACTCCTTGTTCAAGGAGGTCTGCCCGCCGCCCTCGACTATCTATCAAGGACCATCGCCATGCAATGCCTTCCCCGCACCGGGAGCACGATCGCTCCACAACAGGCCCCCGGAAGAGAAGCCCCCGGCCGACCCGAGTCGACGGGCGCAGCGGGCAAGCGCGCTGCGGAGGAGGCACGCACGCCAAAGGCGGATGTAATGCACCCCACGCACGGGTGCTGCGGGCGCGAATCGCCCGGATTTTCGGCCACTTTCCAGCGGCACAGCGCGGCAGCCGATCTGGCACTAGACGTCTGCCACTGGCAGCCAGGCGAGGCGTGATCCCGACTTAAGCAGTTGATCTGCCTTGGCACTTTCCGGCTGCCACCGGCAGTTTCGATAAATTGTTGAGATTGCAGCGTTATTCGGCTATAATGGCTGTGCTTCACCACGTTGCTGGCGTGCCGGACAAGGAGTCCGCCGCTTGGCACGCATTACTATCCGCATAGACGATGACCTCTATGCGCGCCTTTCCGTACAGGCGCGCAATGCCGGTCTCGGCGCCGCGACCCATTGTCGTGACATTCTCGAACGCTTCGAAGGCACCGATCCATCGGGCTATCATGCCCGCTTCGACGAGGTTCATGCGACGGTCATTCAGGCCTTCGCCATCCTCGCCACATCGGTAGGCGAACGATCCCCGGACATTCTCCAGAAGGGATTGGGCGAAGCGCGCCGGCTCCTCCGCGAAAGGGGGCTGCTCGATCCCGAGCAGGACCGGCCATGAGCATCTTTCGTCACGACACGCTGGGCTCCTGGACGAGGGGCGGCCAGGCTATTGTTCACAACGTCCGCATGACCACGCAGGTCTTCTACCAGACCTTCCTTGCGGGTTTGGTGATCTGGATCGGCGGCATCATCTGGTATGCCTTCGTAAAATCCTCGGAATATGAACGCTTCGTTCTCGTGAAGCTCGGCCAGGCAACTTTCATGGGGGATGCTGTCCCCGGCAATGTCAGCCCGATCCTGTTCAAGACGCCTGAAGGCAAACAATATTGGACCAACCCCAAGGCGCTGCTAGATTCCGGTGTAGCGCACAAGACGCTGGCGGCGTTCGAAACCTACCTCCTCCATGGGGCCGCTCTGTCTGGCCTGTTCGCACTCGCCATGCTTTTCTGGGCATGGTTCTACTTCACCCGGACGGGGAGGGGCCTCGGCTCCAATCAATTCCTGCGCGGCGCGCGCTTCGGAACGGTTCGACAGGTTCGCCGAGCTTTGTGGCGGCACGCGAAGGGCAGCTTCGAAATCGGCGGCGTCAACGTCCCCGATGCCTTCGAGCCGGAGCACATCCTGATCTGCGGCGCCCCTGGGACGGGCAAGACCAACATCATCGTCAAGATGCTGGACGGGATTCGGAAGCGGAAGCGCCGCGCCATCGTCTATGACACGGCGGGCACCTTCGTAGAGAAATTCTACCGACCAGGGATCGACGTGCTGCTCAATCCGCTCGATGGACGGGCGGACTGCTGGTCTCCCTGGGTCGACGTCCCGCGGGACTATCATTACGACCAGATCGCAGAGTCCACGATCCCTGACAAAGCAGGCGATCCCTTCTGGGCGAAGGCCGCGCGTGGCACGCTGGTTGCCGTCCTGCGGAAACTGGCCCGGCAGGAACGCACCCTCGTTTCGATCCTGCTCGACACGCTGCTGCGCTCCAAGCTGAAAGACCTTGCGGCCTTCGCGGCCGGTACGGATGCAGCGGCATTCATCTCGACTGAGGGCGAGCGGACCAGTGCCGGCATCCAGGCCGAGCTTGCCTCCGTTATGCGCAGCTTCTCCTATCTCGACGATACCGCCGACGGGTTCTCGATCCGCGACTGGGTCGCCAATGAGAAAGACGACAGCTGGCTCTTCGTCACCGTGAAGGCGGACCAGCTTCCGTCACTTCGCCCCCTGATCACGGTGTGGCTCGATATAGCGATCAGCGCCATTATGAGCATGGCCCCCGAACGCAACCGCCGACTTTATTGCGTCATCGACGAACTGCCCACGCTCCAGCGACTGCCCTCGCTTGGCGATTTTCTCGCCCGCGCACGCAAATATGGCGGTTGCGGTATCCTGGGGTTTCAGAGCTACCCCCAACTCGAGGCGACTTACGGCATTCAGGATGCGGCGGCGATCACTGGTTACTGCTCCACTTGGGTGGCGCTGCGGGCCAACGACACCCCAACCGCTAAGCATGTCAGCGAGAATCTTGGTCAGGTCGAGCAGGTCGAGGCCAACGAGGGCATGTCCTATGGCGTGAACGATATGCGGGACGGTGTGAACCTCTCGCGCATGCAGGTGACGCGGCCACTCGTCATGCACACCGAGGTCACCAACCTGCCCAACCTGATGGGCTATCTGCGGTTCGGCCGCAGCCTTCCGGTGGTCCGGTTCGAGGACAGCTACAACAAAGTCGCCTCCATCGGCGAGGCGTTCCAAGAGCGGGGTACCGCGCCCATTCGGATGGTTCCAACGCCATCAGTCCCCCCGACGCCGGCGTCGCCGACATCGCCAGCCAAGCCGAAAGGTGCACCGGCGAAACGGCGGCGTGCTGCTCCCAGCGACCCCGGAGACGAATTGCCCCTGCCTCCGCCAAGCGACGCCACCGGATCGGCCGGTACGCCCACCGATGACGGGGCGGCATTTTCTCCCACTGGCAATGGCCGGGAGGGGGAAGCGAGCAACCCGCCGCCACCGCTCGAGCTGTTCGGAAAGCCGGCGGGCTTCCGCCTGAGCCAGCACGGCCGTCATGACGGCGCTCGCAACGCAGCGAGGCCGGCATGATCAATCCCATCCGCCTCAAGGGCAAACCCGCCAACATCGCCCGCTATTATACGGTCGGCGATTACTACACCAAGGGTTCCGAAGAGCATTCCGAATGGGGCGGCAAGATCGCTGCCGAACTGGGACTTGAAGGTGAGGTCGACCCCGCCGTATTCAAGGAATTACTAGCCGGCAAAGTCGGCGACCAGCAACTCGGTCGCCGCCGGAAGGACGGCAATATCCAGCATCATCCGGGGTGGGACTTCGCGGTCAACGCGCCCAAATCGGTATCTATAATGGCGCTGGTGGCCGGCGATGAGCGGATTATCGAGGCGCATGAGCAGGCGGTTGGTGTCGCACTCAATTATCTCGAGGAACACGCCACGATGCGGCATCGCATCGATGGTGAGGTCACCGAGAAGACGACCGGCCGGCTAATCTGGGCGCGCTTCACCGAGCATGCCTCGCGCGAACTTGATCCTCATCTTCACACGCACGTCGTCGTCATGAACATCACCGATGAGCGGGATGGGGCGAACAGGGTCAGTCTCGAGACGCGCGCCATGTTCGCCGAGCAGATGGCGGCCGGTCAGGTGTACCGCAATGAATTGGCACACCTGCTGCGCGAACGCGGCTACGACGTCGAGTTCGATCCCCGCCGCGGCCTATTCGAGATCAGGGGTGTTCCCAAGGACCTGATCTCAGACATGTCCCAGCGCGCCGAACAGATCGAGGCTCATGCAAAAGAGCATGGCCTGATCGGACAGGCAGCCCGGCAGAAATCCTTCTACGCCACCCGGGGACCAAAGCAGAAAGTGTCGCTCCAAGAGCTCCATCAGCGGTGGGATGGACGACTTGGCAAACATGCCGAGGCAGTGATGGAGGCGCGCGCCGACGCCGAGAAAATCGGCGAGCGCGTAATCGAGGTGGAAGCTCAGACGGCGGCACGCGCGATGCTGTTCGGCCTTCGTCAGTCGGAAGGCAAGGAAGCGGTCAACAACCTCGGCCGCTTGTTGCAGACGGCCCTAGCATCTCACGTTGGTGAAGTTCGGCTGGTCGATATCCGTCCCGTGATCGAGGAGCATCAGGCTCGCGCGAAGCTTTTCGAGACACGCCATCGCACCGGCGACGAGATCCATACCCGCGGGCGAACGTCGCGAAAGACCGCTCGCCTGGAATTGGCGCTATCCGACCATCTGGCCCTGGCTCTCGGGGACGCCAGTCCCCTCGCTTCGATCGAAGCCCTACGGGATGGCGGTCTCGCTCACAAGCTGACCCCGGAACAGCGCACGGCATTGCTCCATCTCGGCCGGAGCGAGGACCGGATCGTCGGCGTTCACGGTGTTGCCGGGTCCGGCAAGTCGACCATTATCGGTGCACTCCGGGAAGCAGCTGGCGACGGCGCGACTCTCATCGCCCTGGCTCCGACCTCGTCGGCGGCGGCTGAACTAGGCAAGAAGGCAGGCATCGAGGCCCGGACCGTGGCCAGCCTTGTTGCCAGCGGCGGAGCAAGGCTTGACGACAGCCATGTCCTGATCGTCGATGAAGCCGGACAGCTCGGCAACCGCCAGGCCGTGCGCTTGCTCGAAATCAGCAGGGCCACTGGGGCACGTCTTCTTCTAGTCGGCGATACCCGCCAGACTGGAGCGATCGAGCAAGGCAAGCCGTTTTGGCTCATGCAGCGCCTCGGCCTTCCCAAGGCCGAACTCAGGGAACCCGTCCGGCAAGAAACGGACAAGATGACGCAGGCTGTGAGGCTTGCCCGGCTACAAAATTATGACGGCTCGCTCGCCGCGTTGGACAAGGTCACGAGCGGAGAGAGCAGCGAGAAGCTCGCCATCTCTCTGGTGGCCGACTGGACCCGTCTGAGTCCGGCGGACCGCGAGAGGACGAACATTCTCGTCCTCGAGAACGCAACCCGCCTGATCGTCAACACCAAGGTCCGCGAGGCGCTCAAGACGGAAGGGGCGATTGCGGCTGAAGAGACGCGGCTCTCGATTCTGTCGCCATCCGGCATGACCGACCAGGAGAAGCATTTTGCGCGCTTCTATTCCCGGGGACAGGTCATCGTGTTCTCTCGCGACAATGTTGGTCTCGGGATCGCTCGCGATGCAGAATACAAGGTGATCGGAGTAGGGCGGGACTCCGGCGGACGCCAAACCGTCAAGCTGGTGGACGAGCATGGCCGCACGATCGAATGGGATCCCCGGCTTGGACGTGCGTCCCAGGTCAATGTGTTCAGGGAGGAGAACCGGGATCTTGCCGCAGGCGACCGCATCCAGTGGCGCTTGGTCAATCGAGAGCTGGATCTCAAGAATGCAGAGCGCGGAACGGTCGAGCGCCTGGAGGGGCCACTCGCGACCATTCGGTGGGATCGCGACGGCAGGACCCAGGAGGTAGATCTGTCCCGGCACAAGAACTGGGACCATGGCTACGGAGAGACGGTCTACTCGGCTCAGTCGAAGACTTATGACCGCGTCTATGTCCTTGCTCCGGTGAATTCACCGCTGGTCACCGGTCAAAACTATTACACCGCTATCACCCGCGCGAGGTTCGGCGTGAAGCTCTGGACCGAGGATCGGGAGCGGTTGGCCGAGAAACTGAAACTGCGCTCCGGCGAGAAATCGTCTTCGTTGCAAGGCTTGGGACGGATTGAGCGCGATAGCGTCAAGGGAAGGGCGGATCGTCACAGCGAGCGCTGGGATCGCTTGCGTCAGGAGCAGCGAACGGAGCGAGAGGCACGGAAGGACCGGCTTGCAACTCAGCGCGAGCCTGCGGGGCTGTCCCAGCCGGACGGACTGGCCGGACGTATTGTGCATCGCGCGCAATCGGCCGCGAGCTTTCTGGATCGATGGATCGTCTCCCTCCTTAGTCACGACGCGCAACGCGACAATGGACATGAGGTAGGTGGGCCTCCGGGCGGAGCAGCTCCGCAACCAACCGCCGAACTTCAGCATACGGCTGCGCAAGATCATGGAGGTGGCCATGATCGCTGAACTGAAGTGGTTCCGTCATATGTTGCTTCTTGCGATCCTCCTCGCAGCAACTGGCCTCACCGAAGCCCGCGCCGCCCCTTCAAACGATCATGAGGTGCGGATCGGCCGATGCATTCGTCAAGCGGCTGATGGCCGCATGTGGCTCGAGAAGACGCTTTGGGGGCTGCGGGATCAGGAAGCCGGCTGGATCGGAGCCGAAATCGCCAACACCAACGGAACGCACGATCTCGGGCCGCTCCAGGTGAACAGCTTCTGGGTGCCAACGCTTGCCGCTTTGGTGGGGCGCTCTCGGGTTCAGGTGCGGTCGTGGCTGATTGAGGATCCCTGTTTCAACGTCCAAGCCGCCCGGTGGATATTCCTCTCGGGACTTAAGGCGACTGGCGACTATTGGCACGCGATAGGTGTCTACCACAGCCCAACCCAGTGGCGACAGCGTCGCTATGTAAACGCTGTCTCTGGGCATCTCCGCCGCCGCTTCGGCGCCACCGTATTTTTGAGGCAGGCAAGCGTTACCGGATCAGGTCCGATGTTCGACGCGACATCCAAGGATAGGTGAAGTGAGGAAGATGAATTCCGACGGAATCACCCAGGCTGTGGAACCCTTAGCGGTCCGGATCCCCTTAGCTGCGCAGATGCTCGGGATCGGCAAATCAACACTTTATGAGATGATCGCCGCCGGCGAGATTGAAACGGTCAAAATCGGCAGATCGACTCTTGTCCCGACCGATAGCCTCCGCGCGTTTCTGGCGCGACGACGGAATTCGATCTGAGCGACGTGAATCTAGGGTCCGTCTCTGGCCGCCTGCATCCGCTGATGGTCGGCAGTCGCGTGACACCCATATGGCACCCATAGCGACACCCGGGTGCCAGCGCGCAAACCACCCCCTAGAAAATGGCAGTTATCATACTGATTCTATTTGAAAATTTGGTGGACGCACTAGGGCTCGAACCTAGGACCCGCTGATTAAGAGTCAGCTGCTCTACCAACTGAGCTATGCGTCCACTCCGCCGTTTCCGCGGACCCCACGAATCGCGGGAGGGGCTCATATAGCGGTTGTTTCGCGCCTGGGAAGCCCCTGATCTCGCCTTATTTCAAAGAACCCGGCGAAGCCTCCCGCGTCCAGCGTTCCACCATCAGCAAGGTGCCGATGCAGATCATGTTCGTCATCATCGATGAGCCGCCGTGGCTCATGAAAGGGAGGGGGATGCCCACCACAGGGGCGAGGCCCATCACCATCATCAGATTGATCGCCACGTAAAAGAAGATCGTGGCTGTGATGCCCCCCGCCAGCAGGCGCGAGAAGCGGTCGGGCGCGGCGCGCGCCACCGTGAGGCCCCACCGCAATACGATGCCGAACACCAGCAGCACCAGCAGCCCGCCGAGCAGGCCCCATTCCTCCGCCATGGTGGCGAAGACGAAGTCCGTATGCGGCTCGGGCAGGTAATTGAGGTGGCTCTGCGAGCCTTCCCCGAAGCCCTTGCCGAACAGGCCGCCGGAGCCGATGGCGATCTTTGACTGGGTGATGTGATAGCCATCGCCCAGCGGATCGCTCTCGGGGTCGAGGAATGTGGTCACGCGCTTCTGCTGATATTCCTCCAGCCCGAAGAAATAGGCGATCGGCGCCGCCACCACTGCCGCCACGCCCCCGCCTATGAACCATTTGGCGGGCAAGCCGGCGAGGAACATCACCACGGCGCCGCCAAAGGCGATGGCCAGCGCAGTGCCCAGATCGGGCTGGATCAGCACCAGGCCCATTGGCAGGGCGATCAGCACGCCCGCCGGCACCAGCGCGCGCCAGCTGCCCGTCATGCCCGCGGGCAGAGAGTGGTAGAAGCTCGCCAGGGCCAGCACGATCCCCGGCTTCATCAGTTCGGAGGGCTGGAGGCGAATGAAGCCAAGATCCAGCCACCGCTGGCTGCCGCCACCCACCGCACCCAGGATCTCCACCAGCAGGAGCAGCAGCAGGATCGCGGCGTAAGCCGGATAGGCGACCAGCTGGACCAGATTGCGCGGAAAGCGCGACAGGATCAGCGCCATCACCAGAAACACGCCATAGCGCAGCACGTGCGAAGCGGCGAAGGGCTGGAAGGAACCGCCCGCCGCCGAATAGAGCACCGCCGCCCCGAAGAGCACGAGCAGAGTCAGCGGCAGCAGCACGCGCCAGGGCAGATCGGCCAGCGGGGCGGGAAGGGCGACGCCTCTCATCGCGGGGTTCCTCCGGCAGCATCGGGTTCGGGCGGGGGTGCGACGGCTTCGGTGGCGACTGCGGTCGGCTGCACGGCGGCTCGCGCCTCGGCATCCACCTCGCGCGCCACGGCCACCGGATCGGGCGGGGCAGGGGGAAGGTCGACGCCGGCGGCAGCGGCATAGCTGGCATATTGCGCCGCCAGCCGCTCCTGCGCCGTGCCCCCCCACTGCTTCTCCAGCGCGTGCAGCGCCTCCAGCCCCTTGGCCGGATCGAACAGGAACGTCATCACGTCACGCGCGATTGGATAGGCCGCGCCCGAGCCGCCGCCATGTTCGATCACCACCGCGCAGGCATAGCGGGGATTGTCGAAGGGGGCGAAGCAGATGAACAGGCCGTGGTCGCGATGCTTCCAGATGCCGCCCTTGCCGCTGCCGATATTGAGGCCGACGACCTGCGCCGTCCCCGTCTTGCCCGCCAGCAGCACGTCGGGGATGGGCAGGCGCGCGCGGCCGGCCGTGCCCGGGCCGTTCACCACATCGCTCATCGCCTGCTGGATCACATGCACATGGTCGCCATGGAAGTTCATCGACTGGAAACGCGGCTTTTTGCCGTCGATCAGCAGCCGCGGCATGATCTGGTTGCCGGTGGCGAGACGCGAAGCCATCACCGCCAGCTGCAGCGGATTGGCGAGCATGTAGCCCTGGCCGATCGTGGCATTCACCGTGTCGAAGGTCTGCCATTCGCGGCCGAATTTCTCCAGCTTCCAGGCAGGATCGGGCACGGTGCCGTAAAACTGGCTGGTCACCGGCAGGGGGAACTGCTGCTGCATGCCGCAGCGCCGAGCCATCGGCGCGATTACATTCATGCCCATCCGCTGCGCGAAGTGATAGAAATACACGTCGCAGGACTGGTAGATGCCCTTGGCCATGTTCACCGCGCCGTGGCCACGACGGTTCCAGCAGTGGAACACGCGATTGCCCACGCGCAGGCCGCCGGCGCAGTTCACCGTCTCCTCCGGGTCAAGCCCGCCTTCCAGGAAGGACATCGCCACCATGGGCTTCACAGTCGAGCCGGGGGGATAAAGGCCTTTCAGCACCTTGTTGCGCAGGGGAACCCGTTCGTCCTCGCTCAGCATGCGATATTCCACACGGCCGATCCCGTCGGAAAAGCTGTTGGGATCGAAACTGGGCATGGAAGACATGCACAGCAGATCGCCGGTGTGGCAATCGATCACCACCACGGAGCCGGATTCCAGCCCGATGCGCCGCGCGGCGTAATCCTGCAGCGGGCCGTCGATGGTCAGGCGGATCGCCTGGCCCTGCACATCCTCGCGCGTTTCCAGGTCGCGCACGATGCGGCCCGATGCCGTCACCTCCACGCGCCTGGCACCGGGGATGCCGCGAAGGGTCTGTTCGAACTGCTTTTCCAGCCCGTCCTTGCCGATTTTGAAGCCCGGCGTCACCAGCAGCGGACTGGGGTCGGCCTCATATTCCTCTTTCGAGGCCGGGCCGACGAACCCGATCAGATGGCCCACCGCCGGGCCCGTGGGATAATAGCGCGAGAAGCCGCGCTGGGGCACCACGCCGTGGAGATCGGGCAGGCGCACGCTGACGGCGGCAAAGGTTTCGTAATCCAGGCCGCTGGCCACGGGCACAGGTTGGAACCCGGCGGATTTCTCCAGCCGATCGTGCAGATCCTGCCGCTCGGCGGGGCTGAAGCGCAGGAGTTGCGTCAGCTCTGCCACGGTGGCGTCGGGATCGCTCAGGCGATCGGGAATGATGTCGATACGGAAATCGGCGCGGTTGGATGCCAGCGGCGCCCCGTTACGATCGAGAATCCAGCCACGCCGGGGCGGGATGAGCGACAGGTTCACCCGGTTGCTCTCCGCCTCCATCTCATATTTCTCGTTCTCCGCGACGGCAATGTAGCCCATGCGTGCGGCCAGCAGCAGGCCGATGCCGCCCTGTATGCCGCCGACCACGAAGCTGCGCCGGTCGAAGCTCTGCGCGAGCGAGCTGGAGGTGAACTTGAATCCCGCCATCGCGCTCAGCCCAGGCGTCGCACGCGCATCAGGCGAACACGGTCGAGGAGGGAAACCATGCGGGCGACGATGGGAAACAGCACGACCGAAAGCAATAGCTGGGGCAGGATGACCGTAAGCTGCACGAAGGTGAGCGAAGCGCCGGAAAGCAGCGCCGAAACCGCCAGATAGATTACGATTGCGGCCGAGGCGGTCAGCCAGTCCAGCCAGAAGCTACGCCAGGGGAAGCGGATCTCGACCAGGTCGATGGCGATCAGCGCCAGCGAGAACAGCAGGATCCCGCTTCCCAGCGGTTGCCCGGAGAACAGATCGTCGAACAGGCCCAGCGGCAGCCCGGCCCACAGCGGCAGCAGGCCGGGCCGCAGCAGGCGCCAGGCAAGCATGATGATGAAGCCCAACGGCGGGATGATCGGCGCGGGGGACAGAACCGGCAGGAAGGGGGTTAGCGATCCAGCAAGGATCGTCAGCCACGGCAGGCCATAGGCAAGCAGGGTGGAATGCGTGCGATTGATCTTGCTGCCGAACGCATCCCGCCGGGCATTCGGATTGAGCCGCTCCATCAGTCGGCGGGGGCGGTTTCGGGCAGCAGCGGCTCCTTCACGGCTTGCACCGCCTCCGGCTGCCAGATCGGCTGGACTACCACCACATCGGTCGCCGCGGGATTGCTCAGCAACTGGGCGATCGCGCCGTCCTTGGTGATCTCGGTCGCCATGGCCACCGCGGTGCCCGGGTGAAACAGGCCGCCCGCGCCGGAGGTGACGAAGACATCGCCCTTCTTGATCGGATTGATGCCTAGGTTGATCAGGCGCAGCCGCAGCGATCCGTCGGACCGGCCCTCGGCAAAGGCCACCACATCGTCCGTCGCCCGGCGGACGGGCACCATGCTTTCGCTATCGGTCAGCAGCAGCACGCGCGAACTGGTTTCGCCCGCTTCCAGCACCCGGCCCACCAGGCCCATGGGCGAACTCACCGGCATCCCCGGCAGCACGCCCTCGCGGCGGCCGACCGAGAGATAGGCGATCCTGCGCGCGCTGGAGGAAGTGGAGCCGATCAGTCGCGCATGGGCGATGGGCTTGGTTTCGCCTTCCGACAGGCCAAGCACTGCCTTCAATCGCTTGTTTTCCTGCGCCGCGGCGGCGGCTTCGGCCAGGCGGACACGGGCCACCTTCACTTCGCGTTCCAGCGCGGCATTGCGGCTGCCTGCGCGATAATAGCCCGCAATGGCGGAGAAGACGTCATGCCCGCCGGTGCGCAGCTCCGCCCCGGCTTCGCCGGCGGGGGCCGCGACGTCTGCCGCCCCGCCGCGCAGGCTGGAGAAGGTTTCCGGACGCCACAGCGAGACCACCAGCAGGACAGCGCCGATCAGCGCGCCCAAGCCAGCGACCAGATAGCCGGTGAAGACGCCGATCTGCGCCTTCTTGTTGATGCCGGTGCGGCGGCTTGCCGGCGGTGCCATGCCCGCCCTTTCCTTTAACTACGGGGTTGCGGCGGCCTCACGCGCTCATCAGCACGCCGCGATACATCGGATCTTCCATTGCCCGGCCGGTGCCCAGCGCCACGCAGGACAGCGGATCTTCGGCAATGCTCACCGGCAGGCCGGTTTCCTCGCGCAGGTGATCGTCCAGCCCGCGGATCAGCGCGCCGCCGCCTGTCAGCACGATGCCCTGGTCCACGATGTCGGCCGCCAGCTCCGGTGCGGTGTTTTCCAGCGCGATACGTACGCCTTCCACGATGGCGCCGATCGGCTCGGACAGCGCTTCGGCGATGTGCGACTGGTTGATGGTGATTTCCTTCGGCACACCGTTCACCAGGTCGCGGCCCTTGATCGTGATGATTTCGCCCGTGCCGTCTTCCGGAACGGTGGCGCAGCCGTAATCCTGCTTGATCCGTTCCGCCGTGGCGTCGCCGATCAGCAGATTGTGGTGGCGGCGGACGTAAGAGACGATCGCCTCGTCCATCTTGTCGCCCCCCGTGCGCACGCTGGTGGTGTAGGCGAGGCCGCGCAGCGACAGCACCGCGACCTCCGTGGTGCCGCCCCCAATGTCCACGACCATGGAGCCGACCGGCTCCGTCACCGGCATGTCCGCGCCGATTGCCGCCGCCATGGGCTCGAGGATCAGATAGACTTCGGACGCGCCGGCATTGCTGGCGGCATCGCGGATCGCGCGCTTTTCGACCGACGTGGAGCCCGAGGGGACGCAGATCACGATTTCCGGGTAGCGGAACAGGCTCTTCTTCCCGTGCACCTTGCGGATGAAGTGCTTGATCATCTCTTCGGCGATCTCGATGTCCGCGATCACGCCGTCGCGCAGGGGGCGGATGGCCTCGATGCTGTCGGGCGTCTTGCCCATCATCAGCTTCGCATCGTCGCCCACGGCCTTCACCCGCTTGACCCCGTTGATCGTTTCGATGGCGACCACGGAAGGTTCGTTCAGCACGATGCCGCGATCCTGGACGTAAACGAGCGTGTTGGCCGTCCCCAGATCGATGGCCATGTTCTGAGAACCGAACTTGAACAGGCGGGAGAAGAAGGAACTCATCGAATAATCCGTATCTTACCGCGAGATGTAGGATGGGCCGGCAAGCGGGCGGCTTACACATGCCGGAAGGTGGCGGCTCCTTAGCCCGAAGCGTTACCAAAGGCCAAAAATTTCGTCGATAGAAACGGGAGTTTTGCACTGCCCGGCTCGAAATGCGTCCGCGCGCGCGCTAACATGGCGCAATGCCTGCAATTCGCCGCCTGCCGGAGACGCTCGTCAATCGCATCGCCGCAGGCGAGGTGGTCGAACGGCCCGCGTCCGCGCTCAAGGAACTGGTCGAGAATGCGATCGATTCCGGGGCGGGGAGAATCGCCGTGTCGATCGCGGAGGGTGGCCTCGCCCGGATCGAGGTGACCGATGACGGCTGCGGGATGACCCCGGCCGAAATGTCGCTGGCGCTGGAACGCCACGCCACCTCCAAACTGCCCGACGACGCGATCGAGCAGGTCTCCACGCTCGGCTTCCGGGGCGAGGCGCTGCCCTCCATCGCCAGCGTGGCGCGGCTCACGCTGGAAAGCCGCGTGCGCGGGGCGGAGCAGGGGTGGAAGCGCGTGGTGGATCACGGCACGCTGGCGGAGGAAGGCCCCGCCGCGCTGCCGCCCGGGACCCGCGTGCGGGTGGAGCAGCTGTTCGCCAAGATCCCCGCGCGGCGCAAGTTCCTGCGCACCGCGCGCAGCGAATATGCCGCCTGCCTCGATGTGGTCCGCCGCCTCGCCATGGCGCGGCCGGACATCGGCTTCACCCTCGACCATGGGGACCGGCGCATCTTGGGCCTGCAGCCGGGCGACGCGCTGGAATCGCGCGTGGCGCAGATCGTTGCGCGCGATCTGGCGCAGAACGGTGTCTCCATCGCACTGGAGCGCGGCGCCATGCGCCTTACGGGTATTGCCGGCCTGCCGACCTACAACCGTGGCGTGGCGGATCACCAATATCTGTTCGTCAACGGCCGCCCGGTGAAGGACCGGCTGCTGGCCGGCGCCGTGCGCGGTGCCTATGCCGACATGCTGGCGCGCGATCGTCACGCGGTGCTGGCGCTATTCCTCGCCCTGCCGGCGGAGGATGTGGATGTGAACGTCCACCCCGCCAAGACGGAGGTGCGCTTCCGCGATGCCGCCAGCGTCCGCGGCTTCATCGTCTCCGGCCTGCGGCAGGCGCTGGCCACCGGGGACAGGCGCAGCGCGCAGGCGCCCGATGCCGGAGCGATGGCGCGCTGGCAGACGGAGCCGGTGCAGGCGGAACCCGCCCCCGCGCTGCGCTCCATCTTCCAGGGCCGCGACTGGACGGCCGCGCCGTCGCCCACGCTGCGGGATGGCGGCCTGCGCTGGACCGGTCAGGACAGCCACCAAACTCTGGCCGCGCCGCAGGGGCGGGCAGAGATGGCCGCCGATCTTCCCGCCGAGGTGGCCGAATACCCCCTCGGCATCGCGCGCGGTCAGGTGGCGAAGACCTATATCGTCGCCGAAGCCGCCGACGGGCTGGTGATCGTGGACCAGCACGCCGCGCATGAGCGGCTGGTGCTGGAACGGCTGCGCGCTGCGGGGGCGGGCGAGAAGGTCGCCGGCAGCCAGGCTCTGCTAATGCCCGAAGTGGTGGAGATGGACGAGCCGGCCTGTGACCTGCTGGAGGAAAGCAGCGCCCGCTTCGCCGAATATGGCCTCGCTATCGAGCGGTTTGGCCCCGGGGCCATGCTCGTCCGCGCCATGCCGGCGGCGCTGAAAGGTGCCGATCCCGAAAGCTTGCTGGCCGATCTCGCGGACGATCTCGCCCGCCACGGCGAAAGCCTGCTGCTGGGCGAACGGATCGAACATGTGCTGGCCACCATGGCTTGCCATGGTTCCGTGCGCGCAGGCAGGGCGCTTTCGGTAACGGAAATGAATGCACTGCTGCGCGAAATGGAGCAGACGCCGCGTTCAGGGCAGTGCAATCACGGACGGCCGACATGGGTGAAGCTCTCCATGGACGATGTAGAGAAACTTTTCGGGAGGCATTGATGCGGGGGGTAGTGGTGATCGGGGTCGCTCTCCTTGCGGGCTGTTCCGACCGGCCCACGCCGGAAGAACAGGCAATAAAGGACGAGCAGGACATTGCGTTGGTGAAGCAGGCCAATGACGCAATGGCTCCGCTGCAGCCGCTGGCGCCCGAAGCGATCAATGAGGACGATGCCACCCGCTATGATCTCCAGGGCGCTGGCTGCCGATATGCGCCCGGCACCAATCTCGGCACCCGCGTGGTGGCGCGCCCGGCCGACGCCTTCATGAAGATCGACGGGGAGGTAATCCGTTTCGCCGCCGACCCCGGGTCGCGCGAGCTGCAGCAGGGCACCCACACCGTCTACAACAGCCGCGCCTATGTGCTGCAGCTGGCCCTGGCGGACGAAGCGCGGCAGCGCAGCGAGGGCGAAGATGCGGTGCTCGAAGGGGAGGGCGCGGCAGAAGCACAGGCGCCGGATCTCGATCTGCACGAGCGCATGGCGCTGGAAGGCACCGTGACGCTGCGCGATGAGCACGGCCGGATCGTCTATGAAGGCGTCGGCCCCGCGCAATGCGGCACCAGCTAGGTCGAGCAGTTAAAGGGCCATCCGCCCCAGCATCCACAGCGCCATGCCGATCATGGCGAGGTTCTCCGTCAGGGAAACAAAGCCCAGCGGCACATTGCCGCTGCCGCCCACGCAGGCGCATTTGATTTCGCGCTTCTGCACATAGACGGCGTAGAACACCGAGGCCGCGCCCACGGTGCCGATGAACAGCGCCACCGGGATCGAAATCCACGGCAGCAGGTGCCCGGCCATCAGGATCGCCGCCAGCGCCTCCAAATAGGGATAGGCGTAGGCATAGGGCACCGCCCGGCGCGCCAGCAGGTCATAGCCGACGAACATGGAGGAGAAGGTCTCCACGTCCTGCAGCTTGAGCATCGCCAGCATCGCCATGGAGAAGGTGACGAACCATTCCGCCGTGCGCAGCGTCAACGGGCTGCCAAACAGCGCGATGCTCAGCGACAGGGCGAGGGCAAGGGCCACGCCGAACACCGCGAGCACGGGCCGATAGCTCGTGCTGCCGTCAGCCGGCAGGGGCTTGCCCAGAAAGCCGCGGAGATCGTCATAGCCGCCGATCCGCTTCCCGCCGATGAAGGTCTGCGGCGTCGTCTTGACGTCATGCCGCCGCTTGAACGCGTCGGTTTCCTCGCGCGTGGTCAGCCAGTGATCGTCCACCACGTAGCCGGCGCGCTCCAGCAACCATTTGGACTTCACGCCATAGGGGCAGACGTGCTTGTCCATCACCATCCGGTAAAGCCCTGCCGTGCGGTCTTTTCCGTCGGCGCCTCGATCAGTCGCTTGCTCGGTCATAGCCGAAAGGTGGGGACTGTTCCGCCTGCGCCAAGATCCGGCACGATACGATAGCGGGCCAGCACCAGACTGAAGAGACCGAAGAGGATCAGGCCCGCCGCCACCAGCGTGAACAGAATGCCCTCGTCATGGAGGGAGGAGATGGCGCTGCCCAGCGACATCACTTGCGCGCTGCTGGAGATCCACGCGGAATGGATCAGCGACCAGCCGATTACCACGAACACCACGGCGCGCGCGGCAAAGCCGGCGCCGCCCAGCCACCGGGTCGCGTCGGGCGCGCTGGCGCTGATCCGGTGCATGAACTCGCCCGAATAGGCCTTCTTTGCCTGGAAGAGGCCCGTGGCGATGAATGCCACGCCCAGCAGGCCGAGCACGAAGGAGCCGAACTGCACCGACAGCACGCCTGCGGCCGCCTGCTGCGCCGTATCCCCGCCGCCGCTGCCGTTGCCGGTGGCCAGCCGCACCGCACTGTAAGCCAGCACCAGATGGCCGATGGCACTTCCGGCATGGCCGATGCGTACGGCAATGCCTTTGCGGTCGCTCCCCTCATGTTCGATGTCGAACAGGGGCGAGCACATGCGGAACAGGGCATAGGATAAGAGGCCGATGGCGACGATCCACAGCAGCGCCGTGCCCGCAGGAAAATCCTGCACCGTGCGGAACACCCCCTCAGGGCCGGTGTCCGCCGAACCTGCAGTAAGTGCCAGGAAGCCAATCAGGATGTAGAACACCGCGCGCGAGAAATAGCCCAGGCGCACGAACCAGCGAAATTTCTCGGATTTGTCGACCATGCCATCCCCGTTGCTTGCTGTTCGCAACGGGTCGGCACGGGTTTTGTGCCGAGTGAGCGGCTAACGCAGGCGCTTGACGTAAAGCTGGTTGTCTTCGCGGCGTTCCAGTTTGAAATTGTCGCCGGCGGCGCGCATCAGGTCGGACAGGCGCTTGAAGCCGTGGTTGCGCACGTCGAAGCTCGAGCGGTTGCCGGCGATCTGGCCCACTTCCTGCAAGCGGGCGTAGCCCTCGTCATCGCGGCTCGCGGCCTTCCACGCAGCGCCCAACAGCTCGATCAGCTCGTTGTCAATGGCATTGCCATTGCTCGGCCGTGTATCTTCCGCTTCGGATGTGCGGATCAGCTGGTCCACGTCGATAAAGCGGGTGCAGGCGGTGCGGAACGCCTCGGGCGCCTTCTCGCTGCCGAAGCCATAGACGATCAGCCCGTCCTGCCGCAGCCGCGTGACGAGCGGGGTGAAATCGCTGTCCGAACTCATGATGCCGAAGCCATCCACCTTGCCGCGATAGAGCAGGTCGACCGCGTCGATCGTCATCGCCATGTCGGTGGCGTTCTTGCCCTTGGTGAGATCGAACTGCTGCATCGGCTGCAGGCCGAAGCGGTGAGTGATCTTGCTCCAGTTGCCCAGCGCCGGCTTGGCCCAATTGCCATAGGCGCGGCGGATATTGACCTGCCCCAGCTCGGCCAGAACGGTCAGCACCGGGTCGATACCGTGGTGGCTGGCGTTGTCCGCGTCGATCAGCAGGGCGATGTTCTTGAGCGCTTCTTCGGGCATGGCATCCACATGGCTGGCGGCGCGGCGGAAGGCAAGGGCGGCCGGCCGGTCGGCGCGTGGGTCACCGCTTCCCTACAGCACCCGACCGCGGCCATGTTGCCGCCCATGCCGAGATCTTTCACCTTGCATCAACTTGCAGTTCCAAGTGCTTGCGATAGCGCCAGAATACCGGCTCTCCGCCGCAAGGATATTTTTGCGATGAACCCTGTTCCAGCGTGTTCCAGAGTTTCCACTCGGGGCGCGATTCAGGCCGGGCTGAAGGTGCCGCTTTCCTCGTCCAGCAGATGCAACACGCCGTCCGAAATCGCGAAGAAGGCGCCGCGCAGCGTCAGGTCGCCCCGGCCTTCCTTTTCACGCACGCAGGGGAAGCTGCGTAGATTGGCGAGGCTCACCTTCACCGCCGCCTGCTCCATCGCCCGCTCTGCGTCGCGTCCGGTGGTGCCCATTTGCTCCGCAATGGGCTGGCGCGCATCGTCCAGCATTTCGATCCAGTCGGCGATGAAGCCGCCCTTGCCGGGTTCCGTGCCGCGCATGGACTGCGTCAGCGCCGCCTGGCAGCCGCCGCACATGCCGTGGCCCATCACCACGATCTCGCGCACGCGCAGCACCTGCACCGCGAATTCCAGTGCGGCCGACACGCCGTGGTGGCCGGGCGTCGTCTCGAAGGGCGGGACCAGCGCGGCGACATTGCGCACCACGAAGATCTCGCCTGGACGGACGTTGAATATCTGCGACGGGTCCACGCGGCTGTCGGAACAGGCGATCACCATCACCGCCGGCTGCTGGCCCTCGCTGAGCGCGCTCCAGCGCTCGCGCTCGGGCTCCCATCCATTCTGGCGGAACTGGCGATAGCCTTCGATCAGGTCGGAAAGTACGGGAGATGCTGTGGTCATGCGCGCTGCCATGCCGCCCGCCATTGCCAGTGGCAAGAGCCTTCCCTAAGTGAGCGGCGATGAACGATCTCTCTTCCGCACCCCGCCAGCCGCGCCAGCGCAAGCCGGACTGGATCCGCGTCAAAGCCCCTGTCAGCAAGGGCTATCACGAAACCCGCGGCCTGATGCGCGATCTCGGACTCAACACCGTGTGCGAGGAAGCGGCCTGTCCCAACATCGGGGAATGCTGGACGAAGAAGCACGCCACGGTGATGATCCTGGGCGATGTGTGCACCCGCGCCTGCGCCTTCTGCAACGTGAAGACGGGCATGCCGCGGATGGTCGATCCGCTGGAGCCCGAACACGTGGCCGTGGCTGCGGCGAAGATGGGGCTGGAGCATATCGTGATCACTTCGGTGGATCGCGACGATCTGCCCGATGGCGGGGCGGGGCAGTTCGTGAAAGTGATCGAGGCGATCCGGCGGGAGACGCCCGGCACCACGATCGAGATCCTGACGCCCGATTTTCGCGGCAAGATGCGCGCCGCGGTGGAGGCGATCTGCGCCGCGGGGCCGGACGTCTACAACCACAATCTCGAAACCGTGCCGCGGCTCTATCCCACCATCCGGCCCGGCGCGCGGTATTATGCCTCGCTGCGCCTGCTGGAAGAGGTGAAGGCCCATGATCCGCTGATCTTCACCAAGAGCGGGATCATGCTCGGCCTCGGCGAACAGCGGCTGGAAGTGCATCAGGTGATGGACGACATGCGCAGCGCCGATGTCGATTTCATCACCATGGGCCAATATCTCCAGCCCACGCCGAAGCATGCGAAGGTGGAGGATTTCGTCACGCCGCAGGTGTTCGATGCCTATGGCTCGATCGCCCGGGCCAAGGGTTTCCTGCAAGTCGCATCCAGCCCGCTGACGCGGTCCAGCTATCACGCGGGCGACGATTTCGCGCAGATGAAGGCCGCGCGGGAAGCGCGTCTGGCAAAGCGCGGGGCCTGATGGCGGGTATCCACGAAACCTATCGTCTGCCCTACAGCGCGGAGCAGATGTTCGATCTCGTCGCCGACGTCGACAGCTATCCTGAATTCCTGCCCTGGGTGGTGGCGACGCGGGTGCGTTCCGACGACGGGCAGGAAATGCTGGCGGACATGCTGGTGGGCTTCAAGGCGCTGCGCGAGAAGTTCACCTCACGCGTGGAAAAGCACCGGCCGGATCGGCTTCAGGTCCATTATGTCGACGGGCCGATGCGCGATCTCGACAATCTGTGGCTGTTCCGCCCGCTGCCGGATGGCGGCTGCGAGATCGATTTTCGGGTGGATTTCTCGTTCAAGAACAAGATGTTCGAAATGCTCGCCGGGCAGTATTTCGATCGCGCCTTCCGCAAGATGGTGGCCGCGTTCGAAACGCGGGCGCACGAACTTTACGGCAGCAGCAGCTCCAGCGCCACCAGCGTGGCCTGACGGCGGACGCCCGAACGGTCGGTCTCGTCGAAGTGCTTGGCCTCCGCGTCGGGCTCCTCGCTCCCGCGCACGGCCCGGGCGAAAACGACGGTGCCCACGGGCTTTTTCTCGCTCCCCCCGTCCGGCCCCGCCACGCCGCTGATCGCCACCGCCACATCCGCCTCGCTGTGCTCCAGCGCACCGCGGGCCATGGCATAGACGCAGGCGACCGAAACCGCGCCGAAGGCGTCGAGAATATCCTCCGCCACGCCCAGGCACTCGTGCTTGGCCTCGTTCGAATAGGTTACGAAGCCGCGATCCAGCACCGCGGAGGAGCCGGGAATTTCAGTAAGCGCCGCCGCGACGAGGCCGCCGGTGCAGCTTTCCGCCACCGCAATCTTGCGGCCGGCAGCGGCGTTCTCCTCCACCACGCGGCGGGCGAGATCGACGATTTCCTTGGGAAGAAGCGAATCCATGATAGTTCAATCCACGGGGCAGATGGAGGGCTGCTTGAGCTCCACCAAGCCGCTGATGACGCCGATAAGCTTGCCCGCGATTTCCGGTTGGACCGGGGCGATCGCTTCCACGACCCGCTCGATCCTGCCGCAGCTTTCGGGTTTGATGATCGGCTGCAGCTTCTGCACGACCATGGCCTCTACCAAAGGCCGCACCGCATTATCGGGCAACTGACGAATAAGATCGAGGTTAACTCCGCGATTTTCAAGGGATGGCTGCTGTTGCAAGCCCGAAGTCACAAGCTTCAGCAGCGCGGACTTGGCACCCGGCCAATTGCGATCCTGCAGCGCCGTGTAAGAGGCGATCAGCTCGTCTCCGTGCCGCGCCAGATAGCCGTTGCTCGACAGCTGGCCGGAACAGCCCAGGCGTACCGCCTGGATCGCCTGCGGCATGGCGTAGAGTGCCATGGCGCCGACTTCAGCCTCGGTCACGCAGCTGCCTTGCGCGGCGGCGGCCTGCGGCTGAATCGCCAGCGCGGCGGCGCCGAGCGCAGCGAAGAGATGCTTTGCAGCGACCATGGGATTACATCCTTTCCAGCGGAATCAGCGTGGCCACGGCCTGTGCCGCAATACCCTCGCCACGCCCGGCAAAACCGAGGCGTTCGCTCGTCGTTCCCTTGACATTCACGGCATCTACCGCTGTCCCCAGCAATTCGGCAAGCCGTTGCCTCATGGCGTCACGATGTGGGCCAATGCGGGGCGCCTCGCAGATGATGGTGAGGTCCACATTGCCGATTTCGTATCCGGCTGCCCTGGCCAACTCCACCGCATGGCTCACGAAGCGGCTCGAAGCGGCGCCCTTCCATTGCGGATCGCTCGGCGGGAAATGCTGGCCGATGTCGCCCGCTCCAACGGCGCCCAGCACCGCATCCACCAGCGCGTGCAGCGCCACATCGGCATCGCTATGGCCCGCGAGCCCGCGATCATGCGCCAGCTGGATGCCGCACAGCCACAGCTCTTCCCCGGCGGCTAGGCGGTGGACGTCAAAGCCCGTGCCGGTGCGCGGATATCGCGGCGGCGGGGTGGATGTGCTGTCCATGAAATCCTCCGCAAAGGTCAGTTTGCGCAGCCGCTCGTCCCCGGTGATAAGCGCGATCTCCAGCCCCGCGGCGCGAGCAACCTGCGCATCATCGCCTGCATCGGGCCGGCCCTGCCAGGCGCGATGGGCGGCGAGGATCGCTGCGAAGTGGAACGCCTGCGGCGTTTGCACCCGGCGGAGTTCCTCCCGCCTTGCGCTGCCCCCCATCCGGCCCTCCGCCGCATACACCAGACTGTCTACTACAGGCAGGACCGGAATGGCGCCGGGCGCGTGCTCCAGCGCCACAACAAGCCGCTTCACAACCGCCTCGGGGCAGTCCGGGCGCGCGGCATCGTGGATCAGCACGACTTCCGGGGCAGCGTGCGAAAGGGCTTCCAGGCCCTTGAGAACCGAAGCTTGCCTGGTGGCGCCCCCGCATACGAAAGAGACATGCGGCAGACCCTGGAGTATCTCGGCGGTCAGATCCTCGGCACCGGTGGGAATGACCACCACGATCGGCCCCACGCCAGCCTTGACGAGCGCCTCCACCGCGTGGCGCAGCACCGGCTTGCCGCGCCACAGGGCGAACTGCTTCGGCAAGGGCTGGCCCGCGCGCAGCCCTTGGCCCGCCGCGACGACGACGGCAGCCAGAGCGGGCGAATGCGGGGCGGGGGAGGGGGCCATGGCGTTGGCGGCGCGCTAGCGCCTTGCGAGCACCCCCGCAATCCACTATGCGCTGCCCAATTATTAGGCACATTACCATGCAGAACCGAATTCCCTCACCTCCGGCGCTCAAGCCGATCGAGATCGGCGCCGTGCGGATCGACTGCCCTGTCGTCCTCGCACCGATGACCGGGGTAACCGATCTGCCGTTCCGCCGGCTTGTGCGCCGCTATGGCTCGGGGCTCAACGTCACGGAGATGATCGCCAGCCAGGCCATGATCCGTGAGACGCGCCAGTCGATCCAGAAGGCGGCGTGGGATGCCATCGAGGATCCGGTCTCCATGCAGCTCGTCGGCTGCGATCCGGAATCGATGGCAGAGGCGGCAAAGCTCAATCAGGATCGCGGCGCGGCTATAATCGACATCAATTTCGGCTGTCCCGTGCGCAAGGTGGTGAACGGCTTCGCCGGCTCCGCCCTGATGCGCGAGGTTCCGCTGGCCACCCGCCTGATGGAAGCCACGGTGAAGGCCGTTTCCGTACCCGTCACCGTGAAGATGCGCATGGGCTGGGATCATGAGAGCCTGAATGCCCCGGAACTGGCGCGCATTGCCGAAGATCTCGGTGTCCGGATGATCACCGTCCACGGCCGCACGCGCAACCAGATGTACAAGGGGACCGCCGATTGGGGCTTCATCCGCAAGGTGAAGGAGGCTGTGTCCATTCCGGTGATCGTCAATGGCGACATCTGCGGGATCGAGGATGCCGCCCAGGCTCTGGAGCAATCCGGCGCGGATGGCGTGATGATCGGGCGCGGCGCCTATGGCCGGCCCTGGCTGCTCGGACAGGTCATGCACTGGTGGCGCACCGGCGAGGTGCTCGCCAGCCCCGATTATGACGCGCAGTACGACACGCTGATGGAGCATTACCGCGCGATGCTGGAGCTCTATGGCACCGAGGTGGGGGTGAAAATGGCCCGGAAGCACCTGGGCTGGTACACCAAGGGCATGCACGGCTCGGCCGATTTCCGCAACAAGGTGAACTTCATCGACGATGCGGATCAGGTGCTGGGCGAAGTGGCGCGGTTTTACGAGCCGTTCATGCGGCGGCGCGCGGCGTGAGCGAAGCGGCGGCGGGGCCGCCCGAGCCGCGCGAGCAGATCGCCGGGCTGACGTTCGCCCTGCTGCTTGTGGACCCCGATCTACGGATCCGGGAGGTAAATCCCGCAGCCGAGAATATCATCGGGCGTAGCTCCCGCAAACTGCTCGGCCGTAAGCTGCTCGACGTGCTGGTGTTTGCTGAGAGCCGCATCGTGGAAAGGATTGTGGCGCAGGAAGATGCGCAACTGGTGGCGCGCGGGCTGGCTATTCAGATCGATGACCGCGCGGTGCTCGCCAACCTCACCGTCTCGCCCATGCCGCTGCGCCCGGGCTGGCGCGTGGTCACCCTGTCAGACGGTGGGCAGGGGGAGCGGATGGGTGAAGAGGAACGGCCCAGCGCCCTGCGCGGCCCGGCCGTGCTGGCGCATGAGATCAAGAATCCGCTCTCAGCCATTCGCGGTGCGGCGCAGCTCATCGCCCGCAAGCTGGATGAAGGCGACCGCAGCCTCACCGGGCTGATAACCGACGAGGTGGACCGCATCGCTCAGTTGATCGATCGGATGCAGCGACTGGGCCGCGAACAGCCCGAGCCGGTAGCGCCCCTCAATCTGCATGCGGCGGTCCATCGCGCCTGTGACACGGTAACCGCCGCCAGCACCGTGCCGGTGCCGATCCGTGAGGAATTCGATCCGTCCCTCCCGCCCGTGATGGGCAACGAGGGGGCATTGGTGCAGGTTCTGATCAACCTCATCAGCAATGCGCGGGACGCCTGCCAGAACGAGGATAATCCCGAGATCGTGCTGCGTACGCGCTTCGTCAGCGGGCTGGTGATGAATGTCTTCCGCCTCGGGCGCCCGGTGAAGCTGCCGATCGAAGTGCAGGTGAGCGACAACGGGCCGGGCGTCGACCCCGCCCTGCGCGACCATATCTTCGAACCCTTCGTTTCCAGCAAGAAAAACGGCCAGGGGCTCGGTCTGGCGCTCGTGCACAAGCTGGTGCGCGACATGGATGGGCGCATCAGCCACGAGCGGGACGAGGCCGGCGGGTGGACGCATTTCCGCATCCATCTGCCGATGGCGAAATAGGGGAGGGGGAGCCATGGGCAGGCGCGTATTGCTGGTGGAGGATGACGCCTCCATCGCGACGGTGATCACCGCTGCGCTGGAGGATGAGGCATTCACCGTGCACCGGTGCGACAGCATTGCCTGCCGCGACCGGATGCTGGGGGAGCACGAATACGACGTGATGCTGACCGACGTCATCCTGACCGATGGCGACGGTATCGCCACGCTGGGGGACGTGACGGCGTGCTATCCTGACCTGCCCGTGATCATCCTTTCGGCCCAGAACACGCTCGACACCGCCGTTCGCGCTACGGACACCGGCGCCTTCGAATATTTCCCCAAGCCCTTCGATCTGGACGAGCTGGTGCGCGCGGCCTGCCAGGCGGCTGATGCGACGGTGAGCGGAGCGGGCGCGGAGCCGGATTTGCCGGAAGGACTGCCGCTGATCGGCCGCAGCCAGGCGATGCAGGATGTCTATCGGATGATCGCGCGCGTGTTGCGTAACGATCTTACGGTGCTGATCCTGGGCGAATCCGGCACCGGTAAGGAACTGGTGGCGGAGGCGATCCATCAGCTTGGATCGCGCAAGCAGGGCCCCTTCGTGGCGGTCAACACCGCTGCGATCCCGCGCGAACTGATCGAGGCGGAGCTGTTCGGCCATGAAAAGGGCGCCTTCACCGGTGCTGTCAGCCGCAATATCGGCAAGTTCGAACAGGCGCAGGGCGGCACACTGTTTCTCGACGAAATCGGCGACATGCCGCCCGAAGCGCAGACGCGGCTGCTTCGCGCGCTGCAATCCGGTCGTATCCGCCGGGTCGGCGGGCGCGAGGAGGTGACGATCGACGTGCGCATCATCGCCGCCACCAATCGCGACCTAGCCCCGATGATCGCGGATGGCAGCTTTCGCGAGGATCTCTATTATCGTCTGAACGTCGTGCCGATCCACCTTCCGCCCCTGCGCGAGCGCGATGGAGACGTGCCGGGTCTGGCGGTTCATTTCCTTCGTCGGGCTGCGGCCGAAGGGCTGCCGCAACACAGCCTTTCCAAGGAGGCCGCGAGCATCCTGGCAGCGCAACCCTGGCGGGGTAACGTGCGTGAACTGCGCAACTTCGTCTATCGCGCGGCACTTCTCTCCCGCGAGGAGCAGATCGACGCGGCGACGGTGCGGCAGCTGCTGTCCGACCGGGCAGAGGCCGACGCGCCCGCCGCGGCGGAGTGCGATTTCGCGGGAACGGTTACGACTTGGCTGGCCGGGGCCGGCTTTGCTCCCGGAACCCTCTACCACGCAGCTCTGGCCGAGTTCGAAAAGCCGCTGTTCGAGCATGCGCTGAAGGAGACCGGCGGCAACCAGTTGCGGGCCGCGCAACTGCTCGGGATCAATCGCAACACGCTGCGGAAAAGGCTCGACGATCTGGCTATTGACCCGGAGGGCTTTTCCCAGCGTGGGTAAGCATGCTTTGCGGGGCAATAAGGCCTTGCAAAAATGCAACAGGTTCGTTGTAACTGCGCAACGATGTCCGCCGATGCCGATACTGAAATGACTCGCGTCAGCAGACTGCCACGGTGGTGGCGCCGCGCCTTGGTCGCTGCCCGGCGCATGAACCTGTTCATGTGGCTGGAGATCGGCGCCGCTTCTGCGCTGCTGATCATGCTCGGCGCCTCCTACGTCACACTGTTCGCCATGGGCGACCAGAGCGAGCCGGTACCTTCTGCGCAGGCGGCGGCGATGCTGATCGGTACGCTGATCCCGGCGCTCACGCTGCTGGTGCTGTTCGGCCGGCGGATGGCGATCCGCCGCGCCGGCGGGCAGACGGCGCGGCTGCATGTGAAGCTGGTGTTCTTTTTCTCGCTTGTGGCAGCGATCCCGACGCTGCTGGTGGCTGTATTCGCCAGCTTTCTGTTCCAGTCGGGTGTTGAATTCTGGTTCTCGGACAATTCGCGCGGGGTGTTGGAAAACGCGACGCGGCTGGCGCGCGGCTATTACGACCAGAACCAGCGGGACGTGCGTGACGAGACGCTCGCCATGGCGAAGGACATCCGCAGCGAGCTGGAGCGGCGGAGCATCACCAGCCCCGCGTTCATCGACACCTATGTGTTCCACGTTCTCTATCGGGACCTGGGCGAAAGCGCGATCATTCGCGAAGCCGATGATGGTTCACTGCAGGTCGATGCCATCGTCGATCCGGACGAGAACACGCAGCGACAGCGGATCAGCCCGCAGGATCTCGCCCGGCTCAAGGCCGGGGAGTCGGTGATCGTGCATGACGGGCGCGACCGCATCGAGGCCATTGCGCCGATTGACCGGACCGCGCGTCTCTATCTCTACAACGCCCGCAACCCCGACGAGCAGGCGCTGCGACAGTGGAACCTGGCGCAGAACGTCATCCAGTCCTATGACGTCGTCTCTCGACGGGCGCGCGTGCTGCAGCTGCGTTTCAACCTGGCGCTGTTCTTCGTATCGCTGTCGCTGGTGGGGCTCGCTGTATGGTTTGCGCTCCGCTTCGCGGATCGGCAGGTCAAGCCCCTCACCGATCTCGTCTCGGCCGCACGCGAAGTCGGCAGCGGCAATTATGCCCTGCGCATCTCCGGGCGTACCGGGCCGGACGAGATCGGCCTGCTCAACCGTGCCTTCAATCGCATGACGGCGCAGATCGAACGGCAGACCGACGCCCTGATCGGCGCGAACCGCCAGCTGGCGGAGCGGCGCGCCTTCATCGAAGCCGTGCTGCAATCGATCACCGCCGGCATCGTTTCCGTGGACCGGGACGGGCAGGTGCTGCTGATGAACAGTTCGGCGCAGGAATTGCTGCTAAAGCGCGCCGGTCCGGCGCCGCTGGGCCTGCAACTGGCGGAGATCGCGCCCTCGATCGACAACCTGCTGAAAAACGGCGCCAGCAGCGGCATCGTGCAATACAATCAGTACGGCAAGGGCGGCGAACTTCTCACGCTGGCGGTCAAGATCGCACCTTCTGCGGA
Source organism: Altererythrobacter sp. B11 (assembly GCF_003569745.1). NCBI lineage: Bacteria > Pseudomonadati > Pseudomonadota > Alphaproteobacteria > Sphingomonadales > Erythrobacteraceae > Altererythrobacter > Altererythrobacter sp. B11. Next base: position 2,388,403 of record NZ_AP018498.1, on the reverse strand, counting down.
AGGGCATGTGATTACCTTCGAAGACATCACGAGGCAGCTGATCGACCAGCGTCAGGCCGCATGGTCCGACGTCGCGCGACGCATTGCGCATGAAATCAAGAACCCGCTCACCCCCATCCAGCTCGCGACCGAGCGGCTGAAGCGACGCTATCGCAAGCAGATCCAAGAGGACGGAGAGCTTTTCGAGGAACTGACCGCCACGATCATCCGCCAGGTGGGCGACCTGCGCAAGATGGTGGACGAGTTCTCCTCCTTTGCCCGCCTGCCCAAGCCCGTGTTCCGGCAGGAGGATCCGGTCGATCTCGTGCGGCAGGCTCTGTTCCTACAGGAAGTGGCCCATACCGAGATCGACTACGGCTTCGAAGCGGATCAGGCTGCGCCGGCGATTGCCTGCGACCGCCACCAGTTCGGCCAGGCGATGACGAACGTTCTCAAGAATGCTGCTGAAGCGGTCGATGCCCGGTTGCGGAGCGCCGAAGCCGATTTCCGCGGGCGCATTCGTGTCTCGGTGACGGCGGACGATACCTATCTGACTGTCACGGTGACGGACAATGGCATCGGCCTGCCGCAGGACCGTGACCGGATCATGGAACCCTATGTCACCACGCGTGAGAAGGGCACCGGGCTCGGCCTCGCCATCGTGAAAAAGATTGTTGAAGAACATGGGGGTGACGTGGCCTTCGCCCCCGCTGACGGCGGCGGCGCGCGGGCCACTCTGCGCTTCGCGCGCGATCCTGCCTCTGCGGGCATGGCCGGATCTTCCGGCAGTGAGGCGGCCGAATGAATTTCAGGGAGAACAGTTGATGGCGCTCGACATCCTCGTGGTGGATGACGAACAGGACATTCGCGAACTGGTCGCCGGCGTGCTCAGCGATGAGGGGTACGAGTGTCGGACGGCCGGCGACTCGGTCAGCGCGCTGCGCATGGTCGACGAGCGGCGGCCGAGCCTCGTTCTCCTGGACGTTTGGCTGCACGGCAGCCCGATGGATGGGCTGGAAGTGCTCGACGCCATCAAGCTGCGCGAACCAGAGCTTCCGGTGATCATCTTCTCCGGCCACGGGAGCATCGACACGGCCGTTTCCGCCGTGAGCCGCGGGGCCGTGGACTTCATCGAGAAGCCGTTCGAAGCGGAGCGGCTGCTGCTGCTCGTGGAGCGCGCCACGGAGACTGAGCGCTTGCGGCGGGAAAACGCCCGTCTGCGCGAAGGGGCCATCCTTGCGGAAGAATTCACCGGCAATTCCGGCATCGTCAACCAGGTTCGCGCAACGCTGAAGCGGGTCGCCAACACTGGCAGCCGCGTGCTCATCACGGGTCCGGCAGGCGCCGGCAAGGAAGTGGCCGCGCGGCTCCTGCATTCGTGGAGCCCGCGCGCGGAGAAGGCCTTCGTCACGGTCAACTCCGCCCGGATCACGCCCGAGCGGTTCGAGCAGGAACTGTTCGGCGAGGAGGCGGATGGCAAGCTCGTGCGCCCGGGCCTGCTTGAAACTGCCGACGGCGGCACGCTCTATCTCGACGAAGTGGCCGACATGCCGATGAGCACCCAGGCACGCATCCTGCGGGTGCTCACCGAACAGAGCTTCGTGCGCGTCGGCGGCAATCGCCAGATCGGCGTGGATGTTCGGGTCGTGTCCTCCACCGCGCGCGACCTGGAGAAGGAGATCGGGGAGAAACGCTTCCGCGAAGACCTGTTCTACCGGCTCAATGTCGTTCCCGTCGCCGTGCCTTCGCTGGCCGAGCGGCGCGATGATATCCCTGCGCTCGCAGATCACTTCTTCACCCGCTATGCGCGGGAGCAGGGGCTGAAGGCGCCCGAGATTTCGCCCGAGGCGCTGGCGGCGCTGCAGGCCTACGACTGGCCCGGCAATGTGCGGCAATTGCGCAATGTGGTAGAGCGGACGGTAATCCTGACCCCGCGCGACCGGATGGACCGGATCGAGCCGGACATGCTTCCGCCCGAAATCACGGGGGGCACAGCCGAGAGCGGGGCCGGCATCTCATCCCTGATGGGCGTGCCGCTGCGCGAGGCGCGCGAAAGCTTCGAGCGTGAATATCTGCGAATCCAGATTCGCCGCTTTTCCGGAAACATCTCGAAGACGGCAGGGTTCATCGGGATGGAACGCTCGGCCCTGCACCGCAAGCTCAAGCTTCTGGGCATGAGCGATCGCAATGGCTCGAACGAAGAAGAGTGACTTTCGCGGAACTGTAACACCGATCGGCAATTGCGCATTCGAGCGAAGCTGCTTAGGTTCGGGTCGGTTTGTCCGGCAAATCCACGCATCAAGCGGGATGGCCAGATTGCGGCGTATGCGTCCGCCAACAAAAATGAGGAGTCATTCGGTGACCAAGGGTACCCTGTCCGTTCGTTCCCGCCCCGCCAAGCCTGAAGCGGAAAAGGCGCCCGCGCCCGCCGCCTCGGCAGTGAAATCAGGCAATCTCCAGGATCTGTTCCTCAATCATCTCCGGCGCGAGAAGATGCCCGTCACCATGTTCCTGGTGAAGGGGGTGAAATTGCAGGGCATCGTCACGTGGTTCGATAATTTCTCCATCCTGCTGCGGCGCGACGGCCAGTCGCAACTGGTCTACAAGCACGCCATCTCCACGATCATGCCCAGCGCCCCCGTGGATGCCGAGCAGTTCGGCCAGGGTAGCGACAATGGCAAGAAGCAGCGGCTGCTGCAGGATATCTTCCTCTCCCGCGTCCGCGACGCCGGCGTGCAGGTCACCATGTTCCTCGTCAATGGCGTGATGCTGCAGGGGCGGATCGCCGCCTATGATCTGTTCTGCATGCTGCTGGAGCGTGAAGGCTTCGTGCAGCTGGCATACAAGCATGCCGTGTCCACCATTCAGCCCGCCTCGCCGGTCGATCTCAGCACGGATCTCGGCGACGAAGAAGGTGAAAGCGACTGATTGTCGACGACGATATCGCCGGCGAGGTCACGCGCGGCGCGCGTGCCCTCGTGGTCTGTCCGGATATTCGCGGCCAGCGAAGCACGCAGGATCCCGAAAGCCGGCTGGAAGAAGCCAGGGGGCTGGCGCAGGCTATCGGCATTGTCGTGGCGGACGCCTTCATCCTGCCGGTGCGCGTTGTACGGCCGGGCACCCTCTTCGGCGAAGGGCAGATCGAACGCATTGGCGCCACCTGCGAGCAGGAGCAGGCAGAACTCGTCATCGTCGACGGGGCGCTTTCCGCGATCCAGCAGCGCAATCTGGAAGAGAAGCTCCGCCGCAAGGTGATCGATCGTACCGGGCTGATCCTGGAGATTTTCGGCGAACGTGCAGCCACGGCCGAAGGGCGATTGCAGGTGGAACTGGCCCATCTGGATTACCAGCAGAGCCGGCTCGTTCGCAGCTGGACCCACCTCGAGCGGCAGCGCGGCGGCTTCGGCTTCCTCGGCGGCCCGGGCGAAACGCAGATCGAGGCTGACCGCCGATTGATTCGCGCCCGCATGGGCAAGCTGCGGCGAGAGCTCGAGCAGGTACGCAAGACCCGCGCCCTCCATCGAGCCCGGCGCGGCAGGGCGCCTTGGCCGGTGATTGCACTGGTCGGCTATACCAACGCGGGCAAATCGACGCTGTTCAACCGGATGACGGGGGCTGAGGTGATGGCGGAGGACCTGCTCTTCGCCACGCTCGATCCCACCATGCGGGCGATCGCGCTGCCGGGCGTGGAGAAGGCCATCCTCTCCGATACCGTGGGGTTCATCTCCGATCTGCCCACGCAGCTTGTTGCGGCCTTCCGCGCTACGCTGGAGGAAGTGACCGCCGCCGATGTGATCTGCCATGTCCGCGATATAGCCAATCCCGACAGCGCCATGCAGAAGCAGGAAGTGCTCGACGTGCTGAGCGATCTTGGCGTGATCGAGGGGGAGGGGGCCGATCCCGCCATGCCGATCCTCGAACTGTGGAACAAATGGGATCTGCTCCCTGCAGAACGCGCTGAGGACTTGCAGGCGTTGGCGGATGCCGACCCCGACATTCTGCCAATCTCCGCCGTCACGGGTGCGGGAATCGACGCCTTGCTGGACCGGTTGAGCTTCGTGCTGACCTCAGGCGCGCGGCGCCACTCCATCCTCCTGCCCGCGGGCGACGGCGCGCGGATCGCTTGGCTGCATGCGCACGGTGAGGTCCTGGCGGATGATGACGCCGGAGAAGGGGAGACGGGCCCCCAGCGGCGGATCGAGGTTCGGCTGACAGAGAAAGAACTCGGTCGGTTTGAGGCGCTTAATTAGCGCTCAGCCTGCTTGGCGCGCTGCCACAGCTGCTCCTGCGCATCCAGATCCAGCTCCGCGAAGCGGCCCTGCGCCAACTGCTCCATCATGCGGTAACGTCGCGCGAACTTGTCATTGGCAGCGCGCAGGGCTTCTTCGGGCGCAACCCCGTAAGCCCGCACGAGATTGGCGGCGGCGAACAACAGGTCCCCGGCTTCCTCCATCCGCATTTCGGCGGGGGCGTCGGCCAGCTCATCCATCTCTTCCAGAACCTTCGCAGCGGAGCCGCTCGGGTCCGGCCAGTCAAAGCCATCGCGCGCCGCCCGCTTCTGCAGTTTCTCGGCGCGCAGCAGTGCGGGCAGGGCACGCGCCACGCCATCCATGGCGCTTTGCGCGCCAAGCCGCTCGCGCTCAGCGGCCTTGAGGGCTTCCCATTGGCCGGCGCCGCCTTCGTCGTCCCCGCCGAAGATATGCGGGTGGCGCCGTTCCATCTTGTCGGCAATCGCGCGCGCGACGTCTTCGAACGCGAAGGAGCCGGCTTCCTCGGCCATGCGTGCGTGGAAAACGACCTGCAGCAGCAGGTCACCCAGTTCCCCGCGCAGTTCATCCATGTCGCCGCGCTCGATCGCATCGGCGACTTCGTAGGCTTCCTCGATCGTATAAGGCGCGATCGAGGCGAAGGTCTGTGCAACATCCCATTCGCAACCTTCGGCCGGATCGCGCAAACGGGCCATGATCGCCAGGAGGCGCTGGAGCTGTTCGGTCATCGGCTTCCTCTAGGCGCGATCGGCGCTTCTCCCAAGTAGGCTCCGCGCGGCTTCACCAGCTGGGTTTAGGAACGCTGTTCCGCAGCATGCATTCTTCAGACGCAAACCCGGTACATTTGCGCCGCCGCTTGCCTAGCCGTGGCGACAGTACCGCAACATCTCGATAGAAGGATCGCTCCATGCTGAAATGGGCCGCAATATTCGCCGTCGCCGCTCTCGTTCTGGGTGTGCTCGGCTTCGGCGGGCTGGCAGGCGCCGCGTGGGGAATTGCCAAGATTCTCTTCTGGCTCTTTGTGATCGTGGCCGTCGCTTTGTTCGTGCTTGGTCTCACGGTCTACAAGAAGGTCACCTAGGCCTGTGCGGGGCGAGGCCTGCGGGAACTGCCAGCCTCGCTCTCGTTCCGCACACCTCGCGAGGGGCGGCCACACGCGCCGCCCACTCCCGGTCACGGGTTAAACCAATTTTGAAAAGAGACACTTTTCGCCCGGTTCGAAAGGAGACTCACCTGACGGCGCAACCCTATTTGCACGTCCGCATCGCCGCTGAAAAGATCCAGTAACGGTATGGAAGAGCTGGTGCGGAACGTAGCCCCTCCTCCTAGCGGAGGGCCGCACCAGCTCATAACGCGACCTTTCGATGAAAGGCTATGGACCCGCTGCGCAAGCAGTGGGCTCGCTCAGACGCCCGGGGGGCCCATCAGTGAAGACCGCTATGCGCCCTAGTTCCAGTCATCCGAACCTAGATGACTACGTCCCGAAAGCGGACGTCAGTTGGATGCTCAGGGAGCGGCAGCTAAGTCAGACAAAGCTGCCGCAGCGATAGGGTTTGATCGCTTTGCAGTGCCATGAGCGTCCTTGTGGAAGCAGGGACCTGCCGCATTGGGCAAGTTTGATAAACAAACGACGGCGGACCTTCGAGAAGCAGGTGCCGTGAAGTCCCACAAGTTAATCGACGCAGATGACCTTACTCATGCGGAAGCTGATGAGGAACTGCGCCGCCTTCGTCCGAACAGACTAAGTCCGATGCGCCATGGCGGGCGCCGCCACAGCTTGCGATGATGCGGCCGTCGCGGCAACCTCCGGAGGCGATTCCCCAATGTTGCGATCGATGGCAGGGTGGATTGTCGGCAACCGCGGTACCTCGGCCGGGAGCGGCATTTCGAAGCGCTTCTATCGCGCGGACATCGACGGCTTGCGCGCGATCGCGGTGCTTGCCGTCGTGCTCTTTCATCTCGACCCGGCCAAGCTGACCGGCGGCTTCGCCGGCGTCGACATATTCTTCGTCATCTCGGGTTTTCTGATTGGCGGGCAGATCGATGCGGAACTCGCTGCCGAGCGCTTTTCGATGGCGAGCTTTTATGCCAAGCGCATCCGGCGCCTTTATCCTGCGTTGGTTGTCACCGTGTTGATCACCCTTGCGGTGTCGGTGCCGCTGCTTTTTCCGACCGAGGTAAGACGCGTCGCCAGGGCGGCTGTCGCGACGATGACCTATACGTCAAACTTCTATTTCTATCAGGCAGCGGACTATTTTGCCGAAGGCGACATCCGCCCGCTGCTGCACACTTGGTCGCTGGCGGTCGAGGAGCAGTTCTATCTGGTCCTCCCCGTCCTGCTTCTCGCGCTTCATCGCTACGCGCCGCGATGGAAGGTGGTAGCGATCGCAGCGATGGCGCTCGCCTCGCTCGCCTATGCAGAGTGGCTGGTCGAGCGCGATTCGGACGCAGCCTTTTTCTTTGGCGTCACGCGCTTCTGGGAATTCGGCGCCGGTGCGCTGCTGGCGCTGACGCGGCCGCGGCCGCTGGCACCGCACGTCGCCGACGGGGCGGTGTTGGCCGGGCTCGTCGTGATCGCGGGGTCGTTCCTACTCTTTACGGAAACCGCGCCGGTGCCGGGTCTCGTCGCGCTTCCGCTGGTGCTCGGCTCGGCGCTGGTCATCCACGCCGGCGCCTCGTCGCCGGTCATTGCGGGGTGCGGGTTGAGCCTGACGCCGCTCGTCTTCGTCGGGCGCATCTCGTATTCGCTCTATCTGGCACATTGGCCGATTGTCGTGCTTGTACGCGCGAATTTGGGGCCGGAGCGGGCGCCGCTGGGGCTCGCGGCGATGCTCGCCGCGTCGCTGGTCGCGGCGTGGCTACTCTATCGCTTCGTCGAGTGCCCGGCGCGGCGGCTGTCGATCGCGCGCTATCGCCAGCAAATCTTCACCTTTGGTGCGGGATCGACTGCGTTGGTCGCGGTGCTCGCGGTCGTGCTCCTTTCGAGTGGGGTCCACGCCGACAAAAAGGAGCAGAGCGCGAGTCGGCTGATCGCCTATCTCGACTATGATGCCCAGACGCGGTTTCGCGCCGGCAGCTGCCTCATCAACGCTGAGGCCGACAAGGAGGATGACGACTTCGACGCGTTTCGCTGCGTCCCGCCGCCGATGCCGGGGCACGAGCAGGTGCTGCTGATCGGCGACAGCTATGCCGCGCAATATTATCAGGCGCTTCACGCGAACTTTCCCAAGCTGCAGATCGCGCAGGTGACAGCCACAGGGTGCCGCCCGCTGCTTGCCGCCGAGGGCGCCGACCGCTGCGTAGACCTGATCGGCATGGGGCTGAAACAGCTGGTGCGCCAGCGGCAATTCGCGGCTGTGATCCTCGCGGGGCGCTGGCGCGAGGAGGAGGTGGGGGACCTGGTGCGCACGGTGCGTTATCTGAAGCGGCGTACCGAGCGCGTCTACGTCGTCGGACGCCCGGTCGAGTATGCGATGCCGCTACCGCGCCTACTTGCGCTCGCCGAAACGCGTGGCGAGAAGCATCTGGTCGCCGACGTGCGCGAGTTGGAGCGGCTGAAGCGGATTGACCGCGCGATGGAGGCCGCGGTCGGCGCCGCGGGGGATAATGTGCGATACGTCTCGGTACTGCAGGCAATGTGCGACGCGCGGAACTGCGTCACGCAGACGCGGTCGGGCGTGCCTACGCAGTTCGACTATGGGCATCTGACCTACGAAGGCGCATTACTCGTGGTCGACCGCCTGCGGGAAGCGGGGCGCTTCAAACTGCTTGCCCAGGCCAACGCCGCATCCGCGCGCTGATGTCGAGCAGCTTGTCGCGAAGCGCGGCATCGAGCCTGCGAGGCATGAACCCGACAACATTGGGTCGTATGATTTTTACATCGATCTCGATGTCAACGGCTTCGTCGGATCCCATTGTAAGCCTCCATCCATAACTGGCGCCCCAAGCGGCGGGAGATGAGGCGAGTCTCATTTGAACTGGGCGAACCGTTTCATCTGAAGCTGGCGCTTACATGACGCAAGACTGATAATATATATTATGTTAAATTCTGTGTATGGAGGCGGCGGGCTCATTACACTCCCACGGCTGCAATCATTCCGGCCAACAGCAGGAAGATTGCGCCCCACGTCGCGGCCATCACCAGAGTTTTCCGGCCACTTACCCGATGCGAACGATAGGCGCTGAGCGCAAGCACGAGCCAACCCAACAAGGCCACGATCGAGATCAGGCCCATTTGGCTCATGCCTCGAGTTCCAACCCGTCGTAGCCGACCAGCACGTTGGGCGGCACTTCCATGGATAGCGTCGCATAGTCCATGCTCTTGTCGAGATGCGTTAGCACCGTCTTGCGCGCCTGGCTGCGCTCGGCCAGTTCTAGCGCCATGGCCAGGCAGGCATGCGTCGGGTGCGGCTCGCGCCGCAAGCAATCGGTAATCAGCAGATCAACACCCCGGAACAGCGCCAGCATGTCATCAGTGATATCGTTGAAGTCCGTGGCGTAAGCGATTGATTTTTCGTCTGCTTCGAACCGGTAGCCGGTGCTGCAGATCGGACCATGCGGCATTTCCACCGAACCGATTGCGAAGCCTGCGATGATGCGCACCACGTCCAACGTCTCAAGCTGAACGATGGTCGGATAGCCATAACGGCCCGCGAACACATAGCCGAAGCGCTGGCGCAGCCGCTGCACCGTCGCCGTCGAGCCAAATCCCGGCAGCGGCGCGCTGCGGCCAAATCGCATTGGCCGCAGATCGTCCAGGCCGTGGCAATGGTCCGCATGGTCATGGGTCCAGAAGACCGCGTCGACGGCGCCGATGTCCTGCGCCAGCAACTGGTTCCGGAGATCCGGGGGCGTGTCGACGAGCAGCCGCTTGCCGTCATCATTCTGGACGATGATGGAAACGCGGCTCCGCCGGTTCTTCGGCTCCTTCGGATCGCACTCGCCCCAGTCGTTGCCGATGCGCGGCACTCCGGTCGAGGTGCCGGAACCGAGCATCAGCAGCTTCACGTCGAAACCTTGCTGAACAGCGCGCGGAAATTCCTCGTGGTGTAGGCCGCCAGCTGGTCCAGGCTCTCGCCGCGCAGGCCGGCGACGAATTCGGCGGTGTTGCGCACATAAGCGGGTTCGCAGGTGCGGCCGCGAAACGGCACCGGCGCAAGAAACGGGCTGTCGGTTTCCACCAGCAGGCGATCCTGCGGAATTTCCGGGGCGAATTCCTGCAGTTCGCGGGCGTTCTTGAAGGTGATAATCCCGGACAGCGAAATCGTGAGGCCGAGCTCCAGCACCCGGCGCCCGAACCCCGCCGTTGCCGTGAAACAGTGGATCAGCGCGGGAAAGGCCCCCTTTCCCATCTCCTCCGCAAGGATTTCGACAGTGTCTTCTTCCGCATCCCGCGTGTGGATGATCAGAGGCAGGCCGGTTTCCCGTGCGACAGAAATATGGCGGCGAAACAGCGCCTTCTGGATGTCTCTTTCCGACTTGTCGTAATAATAGTCGAGCCCTGTTTCCCCTATCGCGACCACTCGCGGGTGTGCCGTTGCTTCGAGCAGCGCTCCTTCACCGAGATCCGCGTGCTGATCGGCCTCATGCGGATGAATGCCAACACTGGCCCAGACATCGGGTTCGCGTTCGGCTGTGGCGATCACATCCGGCCATTCGCTCTGCCGCGTAGAGATGTTGAGGAAGGCATCAACCCCCGCCCCCCGCGCGCGGGCCAGCACTTCGCCCTGTTCCTCCACCAGCCCTTTGTAGTTGAGATGGCAATGGCTATCCACCAGCATCAGGCTGCCTCCTCCGCCGGCAATTCCAGGCGCGGAAAGGCGGGGCTGGGAGTCTCCACCCGGACGGCTTCCAGCGCGGGATCACAGGAGAGTGCCGCGAAATTGCGGCCATCTTCCGGAACGCAGAGCGCGTCGAGGATTTTGGCGGCCGCCACCGGCGTCACCGGGCTGATCGCGATCGCCAGATCGCGGATGCAGCCGACCAGCGTTGCCAGCACGCGCTCCATGCGTTCGGGATCGGTCTTTCGCAGCGCCCAGGGCGCCTGTTCGTCGACATAGGCATTGCAGGCGAACACCGCCTGCATCCATGCTTCCAGGCCAGCAGCGAAGGCGAGCCGGTCGAACGCCTGCGGCAGTTCCACGGCACAAGCGAGGCTGACCTTGTCGCGCAGCGCGCGATCGGCATCCTGTACAGGTGCGCTTGCAGCAAAGGCTCCGCCGCAGTTCTTAGCGATGAAGCTCATGACCCGTTGCGCGAGATTTCCGAAGCTGTTGGCCAGCTCGGAATTCGCCCGGTTTACAATCGCTTCGGCAGACCAGCTACCATCCTGCCCGAAGCTGAATTCGCGCAACAGGAAATAGCGCAGCACATCCACACCATAGCGATCGGCGAGTTGGCCCGGATCGGTCACATTGCCGACGGACTTCGACTCCTTCTGCCCACGGTTGAGCAGGAAGCCATGGGCAAAAACGGACTTCGGCAGCGCGATGCCTGCGCTCATCAGGAATGCGGGCCAATACACGGCATGGAACCGCACGATGTCCTTGCCGATCAGATGTACGTCAGCCGGCCAGAACTTGGCGAAATCCTCGGTCTGCTCTGGATAGCCGAGGCCGGACAGATAGTTGGTGAGCGCGTCCACCCAGACATACATCACATGATCTTCGGCACCCGGGACCTTCACGCCCCAGTCGAAGCTCGTGCGGCTGACGGAAAGATCGCGCAGCCCGCCTTCGACGAAGCGAACGACTTCGTTGCGGCGGCTTTCCGGGCGAACGAAGTCCGGCTGCTCGCGATAAAGGTCCAGCAGCGGCTGCTGATAGCGCGAGAGACGGAAGAACCAGCTCTCCTCCACCGTCCACTCCACGGGTGTGCCCTGGGGGGAGAGCTTCTCGCCCCCCTCCCCCGCGACGAGTTCGCTCTCGTCGTAATAGGCTTCGTCGCGGATCGAGTACCACCCTTCGTAACGGTCGAGATAGAGATCGCCATTGGCCTCCATCGCCTTCCAGATCGCCTGGCTCGCGCGATGATGGCTTTCCTCACTGGTGCGGAAGAAGCGATCATAGGAAATGTTCAGTTTGTCGAACAATTCCCTGAAGAAAGACGACATTTCATCGGCAAGTTGGCGCGGCGGGATGCCAAGGTCGCGCGCCTTCTGCGCCATCTTGAGGCCATGCTCGTCCGTTCCCGTCTGGAAGCGAACCTCACGCCCGCGCAGGCGTTGGAAACGGGCCATCACATCTGCGGCGATCGTTTCGTAGGCATGGCCAAGATGCGGCTTGCCGTTGGGGTAATGGATTGCGGTGGTGATGTAATAGGGCTCAGCCATGGGCCGCTTCCCTAGGCATGGCGAGACTGGTGAGCAACCCGCCGATTTCCATGACCATCAGACCGGGATCGAAATTGTAGGTCGGCGCCTGCGCGGCGAGGCGCGCGAGCGCGGCGTGCGCTTCAGTCAACGCAGGAAGAAACCGTTTGGGAGTGGTGTGCATCCGGCTTGCGACCACATTGCGCGCCAGTTCTACTGCGGCCAGCTGCCGCTTCCTGTCAGGCCGCGCTCCCATGGCTTCGGCCAGCTGGCCACGGAGCGAGAAGTCGGGATCCCCGCGCTCCGCGATTTCGGTCATCAGCCCATGCAGGCGTCCGAGATCGAGCGCGACGAAGTCAATCGCGGCGCCCGGGGAACCGGCGGCGGCGGCAATGGCGGCTTGCCGCATGGCGTGATCCGCCCGCGGCTCGGCCTGCTGGAGAATGCTATCGATCGCCGCATCGTTGATCGGCGGGAAGCCCAGCACGCGGCAGCGTGAACGGATCGTGGGCAGAAGCCGGCCGATCCGGTGAGTGACGAGCAGGAAGTAAGTGCCCGCCGGCGGTTCCTCCAGGCTTTTTAGCAGCGCGTTGGCGGCGCTCTTCTCCAGATCGTCGGCCGGATCGATGATGATCGCACGCCTGTCGCCCATGGTAGGCCGCGTGGAAAGGCGCCGCTGCATCGCGCGCACCTGATCCACGGAAATGTTGCGCTTGAGATTGAAGGGCTTGCCCGCTTCCTTCTTCTTCTCATCCTCGCTGGTGGCGGGAAGGTTTTCCAGCACGATCACGTCAGGATGGTCATGCGGGGGCTGCGGAACACCCGGTTCTGCCACCAGCTCCCGGGCAGCCATGAGTGCGAAGCCCGCCTTTCCCGTGCCTCGCTTGCCCGACAGAATCCACCCGTGATGCATGCGCGGCCCGGCCAGCGCACTGCGCCATTCGCGCCACGGCGCATCATGGCCGGCGAAAGCCATCATGCCCGTGCCAGCAGGCGCTCAACCGCCTGCATGATCCGCTGGTGGATGGCGTCAGGAGAGCCCTCGCCCGCGATACGCGCGAAGCGGCCAGGCTCCGCCGCAGCAAGGCGAGCGAAGCTGGCGGCGACTTCAGCGTGATAGGCGCTGTCCCGCCCACCGATCCGGTCACCGCCCTCCCCATCCCGCCGCTGAAGCCGTTCGGCGGCGGTTTCGGCCCCGATTTCCACCAACAGCGTAAGATCGGGCAGCAGGCCGCCTGAACCAATACGGTGGAGCGTGCAGATATCCTCATCCGCCAAACCGCCAGCGCCACCCTGATAGGCCCGGCTTGAATCGAGAAAGCGGTCGCACACCACCCATTGGCCGGATGCCAGTGCCGGCTCCAGCGCCTGAGCCACGTGATCGGCCCGTGCGGCCGCAAACAGCAAGGCTTCTGCGCGCGGGCCCCAGCTCTGCGCAGGATCGAGCAGCAACCCCCGGATCGCCTCGGCTCCGGGCGTACCCCCCGGCTCGCGCGTGAGCAGGACCGAGAGGCCACGGGCACGCAGCGCGTCGGCCAGCAGGGCGGCCTGGGTGGACTTTCCGGCCCCCTCCCCGCCTTCCAGGGTGATGAAGCGTCCCCGCATCACGAGAACATCCCCAGCAGGCCGTTGCGGATGCGCTGCAACGGATTGGCTTCCGGCACGGTTTCGCTGGCGACCAGCGGCACGTCATAGGCTTCCTGGCCGGCAACGGCGACATGCAGGAAGGCGACGCGGGTCCCCTGCTTCACCGGCGCCTGAACCGGTCCGCGATAACGCACCGACATGGTGACTGCGGCATCCTTGCCCGGCGCCATGCTGGCCAGCACGTCCCCTTCTGTCTTCAGACCCACGGTGGTGCTGGCGCCGCCCTGGACGCTGGCTTGCCCGACGGCCATGTCGCGCGGCAGGACGACGCGGGACTGAAACGCATCGAAGCCCCAGCGCAGGAGATCGCGCGCCGTTTTGTCGCGCAAGGGCGCGGTGGGCGATCCGGCAAGCACCATGACCAGCCTCCGCCCCCCGCGCTCGGCCGAACCGAGGAAGTTGTAGCCAGCCTGGCGGGTATAGCCGGTCTTGATCCCGTCCGCCCCCTCGACCACGCCGGTCACGGGATCGTGGTTGTTTTGCGCATATCCGCCATATTGCAGCCCCCGATGGCCGAAATAGCGGTGGTAGAGTTCGGGGTAGCGCGTCACCATCGCCTCGGCCAGCAGCGCCAGATCGCGGGCACTGGTGAAGGTGCGCCCCTCGTCAGGCCAGCCATTGGGCGTACCGAAATGCGTGTCGCGCATACCCAGCTCGGCGGCATTGGCGTTCATCAACGCCAGCCATTCGCCCAGCGATCCGGCAGCCTCCAGCGCCACGGCCACTGCCCCGTCGTTGGCAGAAACCGTCGTGATGCCCAGCAGCAACTGGCCGATGGTCACCCGATCACCGGCCTTGAGGAACATGGAAGAGCCTTCGCCCGACCATTCATCCGCCAGCGCCTTGCTGATCAGGATATGCCGTTCGGGCGAGAGCTTGCCTTCGGAGATCAGGCGAAAGGCGGAATAGGCTGTCATCACCTTCGTCACCGAAGCGGGCATGAAGCGCCGATCCGGATCGCGGGAGAAGAGCACCTGGCCCGAGGACAGATCCACCAGCAGAGCCACCGGGATCTCGGCCGGAACAGGCGCCGCAGGCACATCGGGGGCGCGAACGGGCTGCGTCGCGCGGGCGGAGCCCGGTAAGGGAGCCGCAGGAACAGCCGCCGCCGGCAGTGTCGCAAGGGCGAGAAGAAGGGGGATAGTCGGTTTCAATTCCGCTCCAGCCACCGGAGCGCCGGGCGCCGGCCGTTCAGTCTGTCGTGAAGATTCGCGCGTCGGTATACCCTGCAGCCTTCACCTTGGCGAGCGAGGCCTCCGCCTCCCTGCGCGTCGGGAACGGACCGGTGCGCACGCGGAAAAGAGTGCCCGCAGGGGCGATCGTGCCGCCGATCTGGCGTGCAACGCGCTCAGCCCGTTCGCGGGTGGACATGGTGGCGGCCTGGACCCCATATCCCTTCTGGTTTGCGACCATGCGATCCTCTGCGGGCGTAGGGGCCACGGCGGCAGCGGGCATCGGCGATATGGCCTTCGGTTCGATCGGGAGCTGGTCCTTGGCCGGCGCGGAGGTCTCCTCCGGCGCGTGGCCTGCCGGTGCCTGAAGCGATGCCGACCCGCTGGCGGGGAGGCGCTTCTTCAGCACTTCCACCAACGACATCGGCGTATCAATGCGCAGGGGTGCCTCCTGACCCGCGCGGAGCAGGGCCCGCTGTTCCTCGGGCGGGTTCACCCGGCGGACGCGAACCGGCGCGCTGCCCTCGACACCCAACTGGACCATGGCATCAGCGGACAGTGCAATAAGCGAATTGCCGTCCATGGGCCCGCGGCGCTCCACCCGCACCAGAATGGTTCGCCCGCTCTCGAGTGATGTCACCTCCACATAGCTGGGCAGCGGAAGAGTATGATGCGCGGCGGTTACCCCCTGCTTCGCATCAGGATCGACCACGGCATAGCCCACCTCATCGTAATTCAGCACGTCCGATGGGACATACTCCAAGCCGGAGACGCGATAAGGCTCGCCGACTACCACCGGGTAATCGGCGGCCGGACCCTGCGGCTCGGATCCGGTGGCGGCCGCGCGGGGCTGCGCGGCGGCGGCCGTCACACAGGCGACCAGCCCTGCCGCCACCGCAAGCAGGCAGACCTTCATTGCTATCAACTGCTTAACATCAATGGGAAATCTCATCGGCGAGCAGCCCCACACTCATCGCGTAATAGTTGGAGCAATTGTATTCGAGGATGACCCGATAATTCTGAGTTAAGAGATAGCTGGGCGCAGATGGCCCGTCCGGCTCGAACAGCGAGGCCATGACGTCGTCGCCAATGGGCCCTTGCGGGATCACGCCCAGCGCTTTCCACTCGCGCACCGTCATCCAGCGGCTGTGCCGCTCATGCACCCGTGGGCACACCGGCGATGCCACCCGCGCTGCGATCGCCGAGCGATCGACGCTGTTCGGCGTATAGGCGCGAACGCCCCAGGGCTCGCCAGAGCGCCATCCAGCGTCCCGGAAATAGTTCGCGATGGAGTACAGCGTGTCCGCTTCGCTGTTCCAGATGTCGCGCTTGCCGTCGCCATCGCCATCCACCGCGAGCCGCAGATAGACGCTCGGAAGGAATTGGGGATTTCCGAAGGCGCCCGCCCAGCTGCCCACGAGGGTCGAGCGCGAGACCCCATCGCGATCCGCGATCTTGAGCAGGTCGACCAGCTCGGTTTCGAACAGATCGCGCCGCCGCCCTTCCCAGGCCAGCGTGGCGAGTGCACCGGCGAGATCGAACCCGCCCTTTACTGCGCCATAGCTTGTCTCATGGCCCCAGATCGCCAGCAGGATTTCAGGCGGCACGCCGAAGCGGCCCTGGATGCTGGCTCCCATGGGGCCCAACTCGCGGTAAAGCGCCCGGCCGCGGGTAACGCGGGCCTGCGTGTTATGCCGCTGGATATAGGGCGCCAACAGGGGATAGCCGCTGCTTTGCCCACCGCTGGAGACATTGTCCCGATCGAGCGCGATGACGCGCTGGTTTGGCGAAAGCCCCCCCAGCATCCGGGAAATCGTGCCTTCGCTTACCCCCTGCGCCCGCGCCTTGGCGGCAACGAGCTGCATATAGGCATCGAAGGGCATGTCCTGGGCAGCGGCGGAGCTGGCCAGCAAGGCCGCCCCGCCAGCGAAAAGTAAACGCAGCAATTTTCTCGGCATGGCGGTTTTGTGCCATGCGCGGGCCGGGATGGAAAGCCCGGGCCCGCGCCCCGGTGTCCTCTTTGCGACGAACCGCCCGCCCGGGCCGGGCGCCGCAACGCCCCTTATTTGCCGAGGTCGGGCTGCATTTCCGGGTTCTTCTTGAGCATTTCGGAGAGCGGCGGGAAGCCGCAGTTCACCTCGTCCCCGCAATTGGTGACGGTGTGGACATAGCGGATCTTGCCATCTTCGATGCGGAACAGATGGCTGTCAGGCCGCTTCTTCTCGCCGAACTTCAGGAACACGGCCACGGCGCCCAGCGCGGGATCGACGATGTAGTCGCGATCCGTCAGTTCCACCCCGTCGGGCACGCCGACATTGCAGCTGTCGGTCGGCTGGCCCTTGCCGGTGTAGATCCCGCCTTCGAGGCGTGCGCAGGGCGTGCCCCAGGGCACCTGCACGCTTTTGTCCTTGAAGCTGTCGAGATAGGCGTTGGCGGCTGCGATCAGTTCCTCGCGCGTGTTACGCTGGCCTTCGGGGATCTCGCTCCAGTCCTCGCGCGAGGCGTAATAGGCGGTCTTCTCCGCGTCGAACAGCCAGTCGCCCTCATCCGTGACGATGTTGTTGAACGGCCCCACGCCGAAGAAGCCGCTGCCCACCTGCGTTGCCAGCACCATCGGCCGTTCCTTATCGAGGATCACGGCTTCCACGAAGACGCGGCACTTGTCCGTGTCCTGGATCATCAGGTGCCAGTCGACCTTGCGCGGCTTGTTGAGGAAGGAACCGAGCGAGCCGCGTTCGAAATTCTCGCTGTAGTCCACCCATTCGCCAAGGTTCATCTTGAACATGCTGCCGGCCTCCACGGCCGCGATCCAGCTGTCGCCGATCTCCTGCGTCTTGCTGCGCGGGCAGCCCGCACCCTGCGCTGCGGCCGGGGTGGCAATGGCGAGACCGGCAAGAGCGGTGGCGGCAAGGCCCGCAGTCCGCAGGCGGGAAAGAAATGCAGTCATGATGTCGCTGAAATCCTATTTCTGGAGATCGGGTTGTAACGCTGGATTGTTCTTGAGCATTTCGGAAAGCGGCGGAAAACCGCAATTGGGCATATCACCGCAATTGGTGATGGTGTGGACATAGCGGATCCGCCCTTTTTCCACACGGAACACATGAGCATCCGGCAGGCCCTCCGGCCCGCCGAAGCGTAGGAATACCGCCACCGCGCCCACCGCAGGATCGATCACATAGGACCGGTTCGTCAGATCCACCCCTTCGGGCACGCCGACATTGCAGCTGTCGTCCGGCCGGCCCTTGCCGGTGTAGAGCCCGCCTTCGAGCCGAGCGCAGGGCGTGCCCCAGGGCACCTCCACGCTCTCGTCCTTGAAGCTGTCGAGATAGGCATCCGCGGCAGCCTGCAGCACCTGGCGGCTGTCCCGCTCGCCTTCGGGGATTTCGCCCCAGTCCTCCTGCCGGGCGTAGGCCAGCGTCCGCTGCGCGTCGAACAGCCAGTCCCCCTCGTCGGTCACGATCACGTCGAACGCATTGACCGATCCGCCCCGGGTGCTGAGCTTGGTCGCGAGGACATAGGGATGGGCCGGATCGGTGATGATTGCTTCGACATAGACCGTGCAACTGTCCGTATCCACGAAGGAACGGTGCCAGTCGATCTTCTGCGGTGTTGCCAGGATACCGCCGTAGGTCATTGAAGAAAGCTCGAAATTCTCGCGATACTGGACCCAGTTGCCCATCGGCACGCGCAGCGCCATGCCTTCCGTCTGCGCCGCGACATATTTGTCGGCGATCGCATCGAGGGATTCGCGGCTGCAGGAGGATTGGGCCAGCGCCGGTGCCGAGCTCGCCGCAAGCGCCATCCCCACCGCCAATATCATTGCGGAACGTCCCATGTCGCGTCTCCCTCCACCCCTTGCCGGCGCTTTGCGCTCTTGCCCGGTGATTAACCCAGCCAGCGCGGAGAGTCACGAGGTGACAAGCGCCCCATTCCCCGCTAGCCGGCATCTCCAGCGGACAGGTGGCAGAGCGGTTGAATGCACCGGTCTTGAAAACCGGCGTGGGTGCAAGCCCACCGTGGGTTCGAATCCCACCCTGTCCGCCACACCGCTCCGCGCCCGCTAGATATGTAGCGCCCTGCCGTACGCGCCGAGGACGCTTTCGTGCATCGCTTCGCTGATGGTGGGATGCGGGAAGATGGTGTTCATCAGCTCCGCTTCGGTCGTCTCCAGCGTCTTGCCGACGGTGTAGCCCTGGATCATCTCGGTCACCTCGGCGCCGATCATGTGGGCGCCCAGCAATTCGCCGGTCTTGGCATCGAACACCGTCTTCACGAAGCCTTCCGGCTCGCCCAGCGCGATGGCCTTGCCATTGCCGATGAAGGGGAAGTTGCCGACCTTGACCGTATAGCCCGCTTCCTTGGCTTTCGCCTCGGTCATGCCCACGCTGGCGATCTGCGGATGGCAATAGGTGCAGCCGGGAATGTTGTTGCGGTCGAGCGGATGGGGATGGACATCCTTGTTGCCCAGCTCCTTCGCGATCGCTTCCGCGGCGGTCACGCCTTCATGGCTGGCCTTGTGCGCCAGCCAAGGGCCCGGCACGCAATCGCCGATCGCCCACAGGCCCTTGCTCTTCGTGCGGCCATAGGGATCGATCTGGATGAAGCCGCGATCCATCTCCACCAGCTTTTCGAGGCCGATGTTTTCCGTGTTCGGCTGGATGCCAATGGCGACGATCACATGGCTATATTCGGCACTTTCGACCTTACCGTCCTTGCCCTTGATCTTCGCGGACACGCCCTTGTCGGAAACCTTGAGCTCTTCCAGCGCGGCGCCGGTCTTGATCGTCATGCCCTGCTTGGTCAGCTGCTTATGCAGGAAGGCGGAGACATCGGCATCTTCGACCGGCACAATCCGGTCGAGCATCTCGACCATGGTAACATCGGCGCCCATGTCGTTGTAAAAGCTGGCGAACTCGACACCAATTGCGCCCGAGCCAATCACCAGCAGCTTGCCCGGCATTTCGCCCGGCGTCATTGCATGGCGATAGGTCCACACCCGCTTGCCGTCGGCGGGGGCGAACGGGAGGTCGCGCGCGCGCGCGCCGGTGGCGACGATAATGTGCTTGGCGGAGATGGTCTCGCTGCCCTTTTCCCCCTTCACTTCCAGCGTGGTCGCATTCTTGAACGTGCCGGTGCCCATATGCACGGCGATCTTGTTCTTCTTCATCAAATGCGTGACGCCCTGATTCAGCTGCTTCGCCACGCCGCGGCTGCGCTTCACCACAGCTTCAAGGTCAGCCTCTATCCCCTTGGCAACAAGGCCATAATCCTTGGCTTGCTGCATATAATGGAAGATCTCGGCCGACCGCAGCAGCGCCTTTGTCGGGATGCAGCCCCAGTTGAGGCAGATGCCGCCCAGCAATTCCCGCTCCACAATCGCGGTCTTGAGGCCCAGCTGTGCCGCACGAATGGCGGCGACATAGCCGCCCGGTCCCGAACCCAGAACGATGACGTCGTAATTCTCAGCCACTTGGCCTGCTCCTAACTTCCGGTCCCGTCGACCACCGGACGGGGGCGCCTGTTTTCGTCAATCGCGACGAAGGTGAATTTCGCTTCGGTAACTTTTACCGCATGCTCCGAATGCCGTTCCCGCCGCCATGCTTCCACGCCGATGGTGATGCTGGTGCGGCCGACATTCTCGATCTCGGTATAGACCGAAACCTCGTCCCCCACCTTCACGGGCATATGGAACTGCATGCCGTCCATCGCCACCGTCACCGCGCGGCCCTTGGCCTTGCGGGCAGCGGTCAGGCCGGCGGCGCTGTCCATCAGGCTGAGCAGCCAGCCGCCGAAAATATCGCCATAGGCATTGGTGTCCGCCGGCATGGCGGTGACCCGAATCGCGGGATCGCGGCCGGCGTGAATCTCACCCTCGGTCATGGCCGTCCTCTGGCTTGGAACACGTTGGAACAGGGTTCATGCAAGAAATTCCTGGCGCCCCGCGGGCGCGATGAAAAGCGTCAAAAATGGTGGGATTACGAGGCATTGCGGCATCTTGCCCGGTGCTCAGGGGCGTAGGAAACACCATCACTGCGCCACCAGCTGCAGATTGCGCGCGTGGACCCAGCCGAACCGGCACGGCCCGCTATAGGGCTCCGGCGCCGCCACGGAACTGCTCACCCGGCAATCGCCGAGATCCTGCAATTCGTCATCCGCATAGACGATGCCCTGCCACTCGTCCTGCGCATCGCACAGCCACACCAGCGTGCCGGACGTGAGCCGATCCTTTTCGCGCGCACGATCATCCTGCCGCTCCCGAACCGACAGGTAGGCCTGCGTGCCGGGACCATAGAGGCCGAACACCTTGCCTATCCCGCCGCAGCCATCCGCTTCGGGCCCATCCCGCCCGATGAGCGGCACATTCTCGCCCTCCCCCGTCACGGCCCCGGCTGCCACGGGAATCGTGGCGAGCGCCGTAGCGGCGAAAGCGAAGGCGGCCGGATGCACTTCAGGCCACCAGGCCCAGCGGTGCCTCGCAGATATCCTTGAAGGCCTTCATCAGCGCCGCGCCATCGGCGCCGTCGATTGCGCGATGATCGAAGCTGCCCGTGGCGCTCATCACCGTGGCGATCTGCAGCGAATCCTCGACAACGTAAGGCCGCTTCTCGCCCGCGCCGATCGCCATGATCATGGCCTGCGGCGGGTTGATGATCGCTTCGAACTGCTTGATCCCGTACATGCCCATGTTGGACAGGCTGGCCGTGCCACCCTGATATTCCTCCGGCGCCAGCTTACCGTCGCGGGCGCGAGCGGCGAGATCCTTCATCTCGGTGGAGATGGCGCTGATCGCCTTGCTGCCGGCATCCTTGACGATCGGGGTGATGAGGCCGCTGGGAATGGAAACCGCCACCGAGACATCGGCGCGGGTGAATTTCAGCAGCTTGTCGCCCGCGAACTGAACATTGCAGGCGGGAACCGCCACCAGCGCCTTGGCCAGTGCCTTGATCAGCATATCGTTGACGGAGAGCTTCACGCCCTGCGGTTCCAGCGCCACATTGAGCTCGCCGCGCAGCTTCAGCAGCGCATCGAGCCGGATATCCACCGTGAGGTAGATATGCGGCACCTGCTGCTTCGATTCGGACAGCCGGCGCGCGATCGTCTTGCGCATGCCGCTGAGCTTTTCCTCTTCATGCGGGATGCCGAAATCCTGCGCCTGGACGGGCGCCGGCGCGGGCGCGGCAGAGGGGGCAGCAGCGGAAGCCGGTGCGGCGGCAGAAGCGGCGCCCGGCTGCGCGGATTCCACATCGGCCTTCACGATACGCCCGTTGGGGCCGCTGCCCTTCACGGCAGCGAGGTCAACACCCTTGTCGGCGGCGATGCGCCGCGCCAGCGGGGAAGCGATTACGCGGTCGCCAGTGGCAGCCGGTGCGGCGGCAGGAGCAGGAGCGGGCGATGGCGCCGCGGAAGCGGCCGGCGCCGGGGCGGGTGCCGCCTCCTCCTTCTGTGCGGCAGCGGGAGCGGGAGAATCGCCCGCGGCCGGCTTCACATCAGCCGGGTCTTCCCCTTCTTCCGCCAGGGTCGCGATCACCGCGCCCACTTTCACGCCTTCCGTGCCTTCCGGAACGGCGATGTCGGCGATCACGCCTTCATCCACGGCTTCGAATTCCATCGTCGCCTTGTCGGTCTCGATCTCGGCCATGATGTCGCCGGAGGCGACCTTGTCACCGACCTTCACGAGCCATTTGGCGAGCGTGCCCTCTTCCATGGTGGGGGAAAGGGCGGGCATCTTGATGGCGATCGACATAGTGGGACGCTGTATCCTTCCTGGGGGCGAAATGCGCTGGTCCGGTTTCGCCCGTCTCTGGCCAATTTGCCGCGCCGGAGCAAGGTTCTTGCGCGCCCGCCGCTTTGGCCCGATACGCCAGCGCAGGGAGAGCAGGCTACATGCGCGTATATCTGGTGATCATTGACGAGACGGAAGAGGCGCACAGCGCCCTGCGTTTCGCCTCTCGCCGCGCCGCCAAGACCGGGGGCGCGGTGCATATTCTGGCCCTGGTGCCCAAGCAGGATTTCAACGCCTTCGGCGGCGTGCAGGCCACGATCGAGGAGGAGGCGCGCGACCGTGCGGAGGTGCTGGCGAACAGCGCGGCGGGCGAACTCATCAGCGAAGGCGCGCGCATGCCGCAAATCGCCGTGCGGGTGGGTGACGCCAAGACGGTGATCAAGGACTATCTGGCCGATCACCCGGAGGTGGCCGCGCTGGTGCTGGCTGCGGCGCCCGAAGGCGCGCCGGGACCGCTGGTCACCCACTTCTCCGCCACCGCCGGATCGCTGTCCTGCCCGCTCTTCGTGGTGCCGGGCGCCCTGCCGGATGCGGAGATCGACCGGCTCAGCTGAGCCGGGCCTATTTCCTTTTCCGGCCCTGATGACGGATGTTGGCCGGCCGGCCTCGCTTGCCCTGCATCGGTGGCTTGCCCTTGGAGCGCCGATGCGTTTCCGGACGGGCGCCGCGCGGTTCGATCGCCGATCCGTCGCTGTCCACCGGCTCGAACTTCAGCGCGCCGGTGAGCGGGTTCGCCTCGGCCAGCTTCAGGTCGAGCATGTCGCCCACCGCATAGCGCGTACCGCTGTCCTGCCCCACGAGCGCGCGCGCGCCTTCGTCGTAGGAGAAATATTCGCGGCCCAGCGCGGACACCGGCACCAGCCCGTCCCCGCCCAGCGCGGCGATAGTGGCGAAGAAGCCGAATTTTTGCACGCCGGTGATGCGGCATTTGAAGATCTCGCCCACCCGCGCGGAAAGCCATGCGGCGACATAGCGGTCGATCGTGTCCCGCTCCGCCTCCATCGCCCGCCGTTCGGTGAGGCTGATCGCGTCGGTGACCTTGGTCAGGTCGTCCCGATCCTTGTCTGAAAGCCCGCTGGTCGGCGGCAGCTTGCCCTTGGGACTCGGCTGTTCGAGGCCGAAGCTATCCACCAAAGCCCGGTGCACCAGCAGGTCGGCATAGCGGCGGATGGGCGAGGTGAAATGGGCGTAGCTGCCCAGCGCCAGCCCGAAATGCCCGGCGTTGCGCGGCCCGTAATAGGCCTGGGTCTGGCTGCGCAGCACGGCTTCCATCACCAGCGCCTTCTCGCCCGGATCGGCGATGTCCTTGATCATGCGATTGAACAGGCTGGGCGTGATGACCTGGCCCAGCGCCAGCTTCTTGCCGATCGAGTCGAAATATTCGCGCAGCGCGATCAGCTTTTCGCGCGTCGGCGGCTCGTGGACGCGGTACACGACCGGAGAGGCCTTGCTCTCCAGCGCCTTCGCCGCCGCGACGTTCGCGGCGATCATGAAATCTTCCACCACGCGGTGCGCATCGAGCCGTTCGCGCACCGCGATCTCGGCGATGCGGCCCTGCTCGTCGAGCATCACGCGCCGCTCGGGCAGTTCCAGCTCCAGCGGGTCGCGCGCAGCCCTGGCCGAAGCGAGCGCCTTCCAGGCAGACCACAGGTGGCGCAGGTTCTCGCCCGCCTCGCCGCTGTCGATCCGCGCCTGCGCATCCTCATAGGCGATCGTCTCGCTGATGCGCACCAGCGCGCGGGTGAAGCGCCATGACTTCACCTGCCCATCTGCGGAGATGACGAGGTGGCAGGCCATGGCCGCGCGATCCTCGCCCTCATGCAGGCTGCACACATCGGCGCTCAGCACCTCGGGCAGCATGGGCACCACGCGGTCGGGGAAATAGACGGAGTTGCCGCGCTTGCGCGCCTCCCGGTCCAGCGCGCCGCCGGGGCGGACGTAGAAGCTGACATCGGCAATGGCGACCACGGCGCGGAAGCCGCCCTCCCCGTCCGGCTCGGCCCAGATGGCATCGTCATGGTCGCGCGCGTCAGCAGGGTCGATGGCGACGATCGGCAGGTGCCGCAGATCCTCGCGCCGATCTTCCGCCAGCGGCAGCTTCGCCGCCGCCTCGGCTTCCGTCACCGCATCTTCGGGAAAGACGTGCGGGATGCCGTATTTGTGAATGGCGATCAGGCTGTAGCTGCGCGGGGCGAGCGGATCGCCGAGCACTTCGATCACCTTCACCCCCGCGCGGGGGGAGCGGCCGGCGGCCTCCGCCAGCACGAGATTGCCCGGCTCCGCCCCGCCCAGATCGGCGATGGGGGAGGAATTGCGGATGCGCTTGTCCACCGGCGCCAGCCACGCCTTGCCCGCACCGTCGACTTCCACCACGCCCAGCACCGCATCGGTGCGCGAAGGCAGCTTCTTCATCGGGAAGGCGCGCCACCCCGATCCGCTCTCCTCAGTGCGGGCGAGCACGCGGTCGCCCGGGCGCAGCGCCCCGCCCTTCTTGCCTTCGACCAGACGCAGGCGCGGCGGCGGGGTTGCGTCGTCCGGCTGCCAGGCATCAGGCACGGCAATGGCCTCGCCATCCTCCACATCGACCACGCGCAGCACGGTGACCTTGGGCACACCGCCCATGCGGTGGTAGGCGGTGCGCTGCCCGTCGATCAGCCCTTCCTCCGCCATGTCGCGCAGCAGGTGCTTGAGGGCGATCTTCTCCTGCCCCTTCAGGCCGAAGTGGCGGGCGATCTCGCGCTTGCCCGCGGGCGTATCGGAAGACTGGATGAAGTCGAGGATCTGCCGCGATGTCGGCAGGCCGGAATGTTTTGCTTTGGCCATGTCAGCGATATGGGCGCCGCATCACTCGGCCACAAGCGGAGAGAAGCCGCCGCCGGGCACCGCACTGGCGACCGGGCTCTCCGCTCCCTCGGCCGAGACGGAGCTGACGCCGAACAGCCAGTCATCCCCGCGAACGCCCGCCAGATCGAGCTGGGTCTGCGTGACCTGCTGAACCGGCTGCTCTTCCCAATAGGGCTGGTCGGTCCGCCGCCGATAGACCTTGTAGGACGCCGCGCCCGGCACGGCGTCCCACGCGAGCGCGGTGAAGGTCTGCACCGCCGCCTTGGCTACGGGCGCCGGGGGTATGGGTGCGCGCGCCAGCGCCGCCAGCCCGCGCACATTCAGCCGGGTCACCTTGGCGAGATAGGGAAAGTCCATCTCATCCACGGTGTCGCCATAGGTCACGCCCTTTTCGGTGCGCAGGTCCTGATGCTGGTGCTCGTAATCCTCGATGGCGACGGAGAAGCGCACCGCGGGGTAGCCGGCGGCAAGGAAGGGCAGCTGGTCGCCGCCGCGCCCCATCCGGTCGGTCCGCCACACCTGGCGCACGTCGAGCCCCGCGGCATCCGCCTCCGCCAGCCTGTCGAGCCAGCGGGAGATGTTGCGGCCGGGGCTGTCGTTCTCCCCGCCATTGCGGCTCTGCGCGGAGCGCATCCGCGCGTCGAGATCGGCACGTGGCCCTTCAGAGAAGACGCGGACATGGCTGTCATCGCAGACCCCGTCCGATCCGCAGGAACCGCCGACGATGTCGTTGTTGAACACGGCCTTCACCGTCCAGCCCTGCGCCTTGGCATAGTCGGCCAGCAGCTTGCCGCCATAAAGCCCCTGCTCCTCGCCCGAGAGCAAGGCATAGACGATGGTGGAGGGATAACGCTGCCCCGACAGCACCCGTGCGGCCTCCAGCACCAGCGCGCTGCCGGAGGCATTGTCATTCGCGCCGGGCGCATCGCTCTGCGTATCCATCACGTCGCTGACGCGGCTGTCGATATGGCCCTGAACGATCACGACCTCGTTCGGTCGCTCGCTGCCGCGCTGGATGGCCACGACATCGCGCAGGCGGACCGGGTTGGGGATGCGATCCCCCTGCGCCATGGTTTCGGGCATCACCACTTCCAGGCAGCCGCCGCATTGGGCGGAGGCCTGCCGGAATTGCTCCGCGCCCCAGCTCAGCGCCGCGCCGATGCCGCGTTGGGGATCATCCTGGGCCGACAGGGTGTGGCGGGTGCCGAAGCCCACCATCGCCTCCACATCGGAGCGGAGCCGCTGCTGCGACACCTCATCCGCAGGACCGGCCTGCGCGTGCGCGGGCTGAGCGAGCGAGGGCGTAGCGAGCAGGGCGGCCGCGAGAACGAGTTTGCGCATCCCCGCTTGTCGCGCGCTCTGCCCGTCGGCGCAACCCCGCCGGCGCGAGGCTCAATATGAGCGGGCCACGTAGATCCGCTCCACCGCATCCTCGCCGGTGAACAGGCATTTGCCCGACGCCGCATCGGCTTCCATGGGCACGTTGCGGAAGGTGAGCTTCAGCGCTTTCAGCCTCTCGACCACCGCGTCCAGCGCCGCACCAGTGGGGCGCGACCATTGCACCTCCACCCAACCCGGATGCTGCCGATCCTCGCCATAGAACTCCGCCAGTTCGTCCAGGCTCGCGACGCCGCGAGTGATGTTGGCATCCCGCCGCTGCTGCGCTTCATCGTGGAGCGACGACTGAATGTCCTGGAGCAGCGCCGGAATCGCTGCCGCGGCCTCATCCCGCGCGGGATAGGTGAAATCGGGCTTGCCGCCCTCGCCCCACAGGCGATCGCGCCGCAGCAGGCTGACCTTGCCGCCTTCCATGTCGCGGCCGCCCACCTCGATGATGATCGGGGCGCCCTTGCGCACCCAGTCCCACCGCTTGGCCGCCGCCTTGCCCGGCTTCTTGTCCAGCAGCACACGCACCGGTTCGCCCAGCGCCTGCTGCTGCGCGATCGCCGTGCGCAGTCCCTCGCAATAGTCCAGCAGGGCGGCATCTTCCGGCTTCTCGCGCAGCATGGGCAGGATCACCACCTGCTGCGGGGCAATCGCCGGCGGCACGCGCAGGCCGTCGTCATCGCCATGCGTCATGATCACGCCGCCCACCATGCGGGTGGAGACGCCCCAGCTGGTCGTGTGGCACAGCTGCTGCCCGCCTTCGCGGTCCTGGAAGCGGATGTTGGCGGCGTGGGCGAAATTGGTGCCGAGGTAATGCGATGTGCCCGCCTGCAGCGCCTTTCCATCCTGCATCATGGCTTCGATCGAGTAGGTTGAGACGGCGCCGGGGAAACGCTCGTTCTCCGGCTTTTCTCCGGCGATCACCGGCAGGGCCAACTGCTCTTCGGCGAAGGCGCGATACATCTCCAGCGCGCGCAGCGTTTCGGCCACGGCATCTTCGCGGCTTTCATGCGCCGTATGGCCTTCCTGCCACAGGAACTCGCTGGTGCGCAGGAACATGCGCGTGCGCATTTCCCAGCGCACCACGTTTGCCCACTGGTTGGTCAGCAGCGGCAGATCGCGCCAGCTCTGGATCCAGCGGCTCATGGCGTCGCCGATGATCGTCTCGGAGGTGGGCCGCACCACCAGCGGTTCTTCCAGCTTCGCTTCGGGATCGGGGATCAGCCCGCCCTTGCCGTCCGCGATCAGGCGATGATGGGTGACCACCGCCATTTCCTTGGCAAAGCCCTCAACATGCGCCGCCTCCCGCTCGAAATTGGCGAGCGGGATGAAGATCGGGAAATAGCAGTTCTGTACTCCGGCCGCCTTGATGCGGTCGTCCATCAGGCGCTGCATCCGTTCCCAGATGCCATAGCCCCAGGGCTTGATGACCATGCAGCCGCGAACGCCCGATTCCTCCGCCATGTCTGCGGCGGAAACGACCTCCTGATACCACTGCGCGAAATCATCGGCGCGCTTGACGTTCAGGGCATGGCGGATTTCGGACATTCAACTCACCCGGTAATGACTGGAAGCCGCCCCCTATCGCCATATCGGCCGCTGTTGAAGCACAAGGCGCGGCTCACTGGCCGCGGGGCAGCAGTTTTTGCGCGCGCCGATGGCGCTTATGGGACTGCGGCCGCGAAGGCGCGGCCGCTTCGGCCGTTACTTGCCGAGTTCGTCCAGCTTCTTCTGCATCCGCGAAAGCTGATCGCGCAGCTCGTCCAGCTCCGATCCGCTCGCCGCGGGCTTCGCTTCCGGTGCCTTTGCGCCGGGCATGAAGGCGCTGGCAGCGGCCTGGAACATCTTCATGTTGGTTTCCGCCATCTTGGCGAAGGCGTCCGGCCCCATGCTGGCGGTAAAGGTTTCCTGCAGCTTGCGCTGATTGACCCGGAAGTTCTCCATCGTGGCTTCCAGATAATGCGGCATCAGCGCCTGCATGGAATTGCCGTACATGGAAATGAGCTGGCGCAGGAAGCTGACCGGCAGCATTTGCTCCCCGCTCGCTTCCTCTTCCATGATGATCTGCGTCAGCACGGCGTGGGTGATATCGTTGCCCGTTTTCGCGTCGAGCACCTGGAAATCCACGCCCTCGCGCGTCATCCGCGAAAGATCGTCAAGCGTGATGTAGCTTGAAGACTTCGTGTTATAGAGGCGGCGGTTCGCATATTTCTTGATGATGATGGGGGCTTGGCCCGCCTCGTCTTCTCTCGCCATGCGGGCAAGCTCCCTGTTGCGTAAGGAGTTCTTAGCACTTGCAGCACGGGCAGCGCAATCGCCGCGATCATGCTGCGCGGCAAAACCGGGTGCCGAGGATCGTCAGCAATTCATATTGCGTGAGGCCGGTCAGCGCCGAACTGACGGGCAGATCATAGGGAATGTCCACCCAGTCCCCTTCGCGCAGATCGGGCGCAGCCCCGCAATCGAGCACTGAAAGATCCATCGAGATATTGCCGAGCAGCGGCAGCTCCGCGCTGCCGTGCCGCAACGCCGCCTTGCCGTTCCAGCAGCGCAGGAAGCCGTCGGCATAGCCCAGCGCCACCGTGGCGAGGCGCATGGGCGAGGTAGAGGTGAAGCGGGCGTTGTAGCCCACGCTTTGCCCTGCGGCGATCTCTCGCAGTTGCAGCACCAGCGCCTGCGGCCGGGCAACCTGCCGGATGCGCCCCGCCAGTTCCCTACGCGGCACGCCCCCATAGAGCGCGAGGCCCGGACGGGTGAGATCGAAGGCATAGTCGCTCCCCAGCGCGATGCCCGCGCTGTTCGCCAGGCTGCGGCGGCGGGCCGGCAGCATGCGAGTGACTTCGCGGAACCGTTCGAGTTGCAGTTCGCTTTGCGGCACGTCTTCGTCAGCGGAGGCGAGGTGGGACAGCAGCGTGTGCGTCTCCAGCCGGCCGAGCAGCGGATCGCCGATCTCGTGCATGGAGATGCCGAGGCGGTTCATGCCCGTGTCCACCATCAGGTCGCAGGGGCCGCCGCCCGCTTCGATCCACAACTGCGCCTGCTGCAGGCTGTTGATCACCGGGCGAACCCCCGCCGCGCGGGCAAAGGCCGCCTCTTCCGCGCGCACGGGCCCGTGCAACACCGACAGCCGATCGGGGGCCACATGCCGCAGCACGGTGGCCACCTCGTTCCAGTGGGCAACGAAGAAATCCCGCGCCCCTGCCTTCACCAGCGCCGGAACGACCACATCGGCCCCGAGGCCATAGGCGTTCGCCTTCACGGCGGCGCCGGCTGCGGCACTGCCGGAGAGCTGGTCGAGCAGGCGCCAGTTCTCGGCCAGAGCCTCGGTATCGACGGTCAGCCGCAGCGCCGGCGGCGGCGGCTCAGGCGGCATCATCGGCAAAATCGCGCGGCGGCCCGGACGGCAGGCCCCACGCCGCCACGACCAGCGCAACGACGAGCAGCACCCAGGTGTACCACAGGCCGGCGAAGATATCGCCGGTGCGGGCGACGATGTAGCCCGAGATCAGGGGCAGGAAGCCGCCGAAATAGCCGGCTCCGAAATGGTAGGGGATCGACATGGAACTGTAGCGGATCCTGGGCGGAAACATTTCGGACAGCAGCGATGCCACCGGCCCATAGGTCGCGCCGGACAGCGCGGCAAGGACCAGCAGCAGGCCGAATATGCCGAGGATGTTCGCCAGCGGCGGCACCTGATCTGCAAAGCTGTAGCCCTGCGCCTCCAGCAGGCGCTTCAGCTCCTCGCGCCGCTGCGGCGCCGCCTCCGCCGGAGCGGCGGCATCGGGAAGATAGGCGGCATCGCCGACGCCCACCGCCAGCGTGCTGGCGGAAGTCACGGCATAGGGCACGCCGATCGCCGTCATGTCGTCCAGCAGGCGGGCGCAGGGCGTGGCCTGCACCTGGGCGAAGGGATCGTAATTGCAGTCGGGGCCCGCCACCTTCACCGGCGCGCTGCGTTCCGAGGCGGCGAGGCCCGGATTTGCGAGCGCAGCCATGGCCCAGAAGCAGGGGAAGAGCAGCAGCAGCGCGGCGGCATAGCCCCAGACGATCGGCTTCTTGCGGCCGATCCGGTCGCTCAGATGGCCGAACCATACGAAGAACGCGAGGCCGACGAGGCAGGCGAAGCCCACCAGCAGCTCCGCCACGGTGTCCTCCACCCGCATCGGCCCCTTCAGGAAGGAGAGGCTGGAAAACAGCGCGGTGTAGAACACGATGGTCAGCCCGCAGGCCACCCCGAACAGGGCGATGACAATGCGTTTGCGGTTGCCGGGATAGGTGAAGCTCTCCACGAAAGGATTGGCCGAGGTCGCCCCCTCCTCCTTCATCGCGCGGAACACCGGGCTTTCGGACAGCTTGAGGCGCATCCACAGCGAAATGCCCAGCAGCAGGATCGACAGCAGGAAGGGCAGGCGCCAGCCCCAGCTTTCGAAGGCTTCGGCCGGTATCAGGAAGCGGCAGGCGAGCACCACCGCGAGGCTGAGTACGAAGCCGCCCACCACCGCGGCCTGGATGAAGCCGGTGAAATAGCCGCGGCGGTGGGGTGGCGAATGTTCCGAGACATAAATGGCCGCCCCGCCATATTCGCCGCCCAGCGCGAGGCCCTGCATGATCCGCAGCAGGATCACGATTATCGGCGCGGCGAGCCCGATGGTGGCGGCATCGGGAATAAGCCCCACCCCCGCCGTGGCCACGCCCATCAGCGTCACCGTGACGAGGAAGGTGTATTTGCGGCCGAGCCGGTCCCCCAGATAGCCGAACAGGATCGCCCCCAGCGGCCGGAAGCCGAAGCCGATGGCGAAGCCGGCCCAGGTGAGCAGCAGCGAGAGGGTGGAATTGCCGGTAGGGAAGAACGCCGCCGCGATCAGCGGTGCCAGCGTGCCGTAGATGAAGAAATCATACCATTCGAAGGCCGTGCCTGCGGAGGACGCGGCGATGACGAGCCGCATCTCCTTCGCGCTCGGCTCCCCCTGCGATGCTGCTGCTGCGCCCGCGCCCATACAATTCCCCTCCGCTCTCCCGCCCGCTGGTTAGCGTGCGGCGGGCGTGGTGGAAAGGGCGGCCAGCGCGGCATTCCACGGCAGCAGGATCGCCCCGTGGCGCCCGGGATAGGCACGCGCAGGTTCGAGCAGCGCGAAATCGGGCCAGTCGGGCAACGGCCCCTCCCCCGCAAGCCAGGCGGTGATCGCTTGCTGTGCGGCGGCGATGGCGCTGCGGTCCTTCCCCGCGGCGTGGCGGGCGAAGATCGCCGCCGCCGCCTGCCCCACGGCGCAGGCGCGCACGCGCATCCCCGGCTGCTCGATCCGCCCCTCGCCATCAAGCGCGAGGTCCATCGCGATGGTGCTGCCGCAGGTGGGCGATCGCGCTTCCCCCTGGGCAGCGGCTTCGGCGCGGGAAGGGAATGCCGCGAGTTCGACTGCGAGAGCGAGCAGTTCGGGCGTGTAGAGAGTGGCCGCGCCGCTCATCCGCCGGAATCGACCTGCGCATCCTCTTCGCGCAGGCGGCGGTTGCGCTCGCCGATCAGCTGAACGAGCTCGTCCGAACTGGCGTTGATGAAGCTGTAGCTGCGCGCCGTCTTGATCCAGTCGGGCCGGCCCGAAGGGCCCCAGATCGTGTCATAGACCAGCACCAGCGCGGAGAAGGCGAGGATCACGATCAGCACGCCCTTCACCACGCCGAAGCCGAAGCCCAGCACCCGGTCCACCGGGCCGAGCACCGAATTGCGCGAAGCCTTGCCCGCGGTGCGCGCGATGATCTTCATGATGCCATAGGGCAGGATCAGCAGGATACCGAAGGCAGCCACGGCGGCACCAGTGGGAGAATCGGTATAGCCGAACAGGATCGAGGTGAGATCGGTATGCAGGAAATAGATGGCGATCACCGCCACCGCCCATGCAGCCAGCGACAGCACTTCCTGCACGAAACCGCGCAGGAAGCCCCCCACCGCGGCCGCGCCGACGATCAGCAGAACGATGATGTCGAAGCCAGCCATCCGCAGCCAGATTATTCCCCGCCCATGATCCGGTCAACGAGCTTCGGCAAAGTGGCCATGCCGGAATAGCGCAGCGCCGGCACACCCTTGCCCGCATCTTCGGGCCCCGCGCCCCGGTCGAAGCCCAGCTTGGCCGCTTCGCGAAGCCGCAGGCCGGAGTGCGCGACCGGGCGGATTTCGCCCGACAGCGACACTTCGCCGAACCACACGGACCGCAAGGGCAACGGCTTGTCCGCCAACGCCGAGACGAGCGCCGCCGCCACGGCCAGATCGGCCGCCGGATCGGTGAGCCGATAGCCGCCGGCAACATTGAGATAGACTTCCGCCGAGGAGAAATTGAGCCCGCAGCGCGATTCCAGCACGGCGAGCAGCATGGCCAGCCTGCCGCTGTCCCACCCCACCACGGCACGCCGCGGCGTGGCGCCCGATTGCAGCCGCACGATCAGCGCCTGCACCTCGATCAACACCGGCCGCGTGCCTTCCAGCGCGGGGAAGACGGAACTCCCCGCCACCGGCTGCTCCCGCCCCGAAAGGAACAGCATAGAAGGATTGGAGACCTCCGCCAGTCCCTGCCCTTCCATCGCGAAGACGCCGATTTCATCCACTGCGCCGAAGCGGTTCTTCAGCGCGCGCAGGATGCGATACTGGTGGCTGCGCTCTCCTTCGAAGCTCATAACCACGTCCACCATGTGCTCCAGCACGCGCGGGCCCGCGATCGTGCCATCCTTGGTGACATGGCCGACGAGCACCAACGCCACGCCGTTTTCCTTGGCATAGCGGATCAGTTCGAAGGCGCTGGCGCGCACCTGACTGACGGTGCCGGGCGCGCCTTCGATCACGTCCGAATGCATGGTCTGGATCGAATCAACGATCAGCAGCGCAGGCTGCGGTCCTGCGTGAAGGGTGGTAAGAATATCGCGCACCGAAGTGGCGGCCGCCAGCTTCAGCGGCGAATCGGACAGGCCGAGCCGCCGGGCGCGCATGCGCACCTGCCCGGTCGCCTCTTCCCCGCTGACATAGACGGCTTCGGCGCCGCTGCGCGCCACGGCAGCCGCCGCCTGCAGCAGCAGGGTGGATTTGCCAATCCCCGGCTCCCCACCCATCAGGATGGCCGAGCCCGGCACGATGCCGCCGCCCAGCGCCCGGTCGAATTCCTCAAGCCCGGTGGAGCGCCGCGTCAGCACCTCCGCCGGCGCGTCGAGCGGTTCGAAGGCCAGTCGGCGCCCGCCGCCCGAAAGATCGTGCCGGGCAGAAAAGGTCGTCTCCGGCGCTTCCTCGCTCAGCGTGTTCCATTGCCCGCAATCGGCGCACTGGCCCTGCCAGCGCGAACTCACGCTGCCGCAGTCGGCACAGACATAGCGACGTTTAGGCTTGGCCATCCACCGCGCTTAATGGGAACATAGCACGAACGCAAGCACCCTTAACTGGAGAAGGCGTCCTTCAGCCGATCGAGGAACCCGCGGCTTTCGGGGCATTCCTCGCCCGTCTCGGTCTCGCGGAACTCGCGCAGCAATTCCTTCTGCCTTGCGCTCAGATGCGTGGGCGTTTCCACCACGATCTCGATCACCAGGTCGCCGCGCCCCCTGCCCTGCAGCACCGGCATGCCGGCGCCACGCTTGCGCAGCTGGCGGCCGGACTGGATGCCCGCGGGAATCTCGATCACACTGGTTTCGCCGTCGAGTCCGGGAATCTCGATCGAGCCGCCCAGCGCCGCCGTGGTGAAGCTCACCGGCACTCGCGTCAGCAAAGTGGTGCCCTCACGCTGAAACACCTTGTGCTGGCGCACATGCACGAAAATGTAGAGATCGCCGGGAGGCGCGCCGTGAGGCCCCGCCTCGCCCTTGCCGGACAGGCGGATGCGCGTGCCATTGTCCACGCCGGGCGGAATATCCACCTCCAGCGCCTGCACCCGGTCCACCCGGCCTTCGCCGCGACATTCATGGCATGGCTGGTCGATCACCTCGCCCCGCCCGTGGCAATTGGGGCAGGCCCGCTCGATCACGAACAGGCCCTGCTGCGCACGCACCTTGCCGTGCCCGTGGCACAGGTCGCATGTGCGGCGCGAAGTGCCCGGTTCCGCGCCGTCGCCACCGCAGGTGTCGCAGACAACGGAAACCTCAACCTTGATCTCGGTCTGCCGGCCATGGAACGCCTCTTCCAGGCTCACTTCCATGTCATAGCGCAGATCGGCGCCGCGCCGCGCCCGGCTGCGGGCCGCGCCGCCGCCGAAGGCACTGCCGAAAATCGTTTCGAATATATCGCCGATATCGCCGAAATCAGCCTGCGGTCCACCGCCGCCGCCCTGCTGGAAGGCAGCATGGCCGAACCGGTCGTATGCGGCCCGCTTCTGCGGATCCTTGAGGCAGTCATAAGCGACGCTGATCGCCTTGAACCGTGCCTCGCTGTCATCGCAGCCGGGATTGCGATCGGGGTGGTATTTCATCGCGAGCTTGCGATAGGCGGACTTGATCGTCGCGCCATCGGCGTCGCGGCTCACCCCGAGCACTTCGTAGAAATCCATCTCCATGGCAGACATAGCTGACCCCTAAGCCGGTCCGCCACCGGCGCGGGCTGCGCCGATGGCGGGTCGGGTTTGCATGAGGACGATCAGCCCTTGTTCTCTTCGTCCACTTCGGAGAACTCGGCATCGACGACTTCCTCGTCGCCGTCCTTGCCCGCCGCGGCACCTTCGCCGGCGCCGGCCGAGGCATTGGCCTGCTCCTTCTCGTAGATCTGCTGGCCCATCTTCATGGCGAGATTGGTCAGCGCTTCGGCCTTGGACTTGATCGCATCCAGATCGTCGCCCTCGAGCGCCGTCTTGGTCTCTGCGATGGCCGCTTCGATTTCGGACTTCAGCCCGGCGTCGATCTTGTCGCCATTCTCGGACAGTTGCTTCTCGGTTGCATGCACCAGGCTGTCGGCGTTGTTCTTCGCCTCGGCCCGCTCGCGCCGCTTCTTGTCCTCGTCGGCGAACTTCTCCGCGTCCCGCACCATCTGCTCGATGTCGGAATCGTTGAGACCGCCCGAGGCCTGGATGCGGATCTGCTGTTCCTTGCCCGTGCCCTTGTCCTTGGCGGACACGTTCACGATGCCGTTGGCGTCGATGTCGAAGGTGACTTCCACCTGCGGCACGCCGCGCGGAGCGGGCGGGATGCCGACCAGATCGAACTGGCCGAGCAGCTTGTTGTCCGCCGCCATTTCACGCTCGCCCTGGAACACGCGGATCGTCACCGCCTGCTGGTTGTCCTCGGCCGTGGAATAGACCTGCGTCTTCTTGGTCGGGATCGTGGTGTTGCGGTCGATCATGCGGGTGAACACGCCGCCCAGCGTCTCGATGCCCAGCGAAAGCGGGGTCACGTCGAGCAGCAGCACATCCTTCACGTCGCCCTGCAGCACGCCGGCCTGAATGGCAGCACCCATGGCCACGACTTCATCCGGGTTCACGCCGGTGTGCGGCTTGGAGCCGAAGAAGCCTTCGACTACTTCGCGCACCTTGGGCATGCGGGTCATGCCGCCGACCAGGATCACCTCGTCCACGCTGTCCTTCGACACGCCGGCATCTTCCAGCGCCTTCTTGCATGGCTCCAGCGTGCGCTGGATCAGCTTGTCGACCAGCTGCTCCAGCTTGGAGCGGGTGATCGTTTCCACCAGATGCAGTGGGGTGGAGCTGCCACCTTCCATGCGGGCGGTGATGAAGGGCAGGTTGACTTCGGTCTGCTGCGAGCTGGAAAGCTCGATCTTGGCCTTTTCGGCGGCTTCCTTCAGGCGCTGAAGGGCCAGCTTGTCATTGCGGAGATCCATGTTCTCCTTCGACTTGAACTGGTCCGCCAGATATTCGACGATCGCGCTGTCGAAATCCTCGCCACCCAGGAAGGTGTCGCCATTGGTGCTCTTCACCTCGAACACGCCATCGCCGATCTCCAGGATCGAGATGTCGAAGGTGCCGCCACCAAGGTCATAGACGGCGATGGTCTTGCCATCGTCCTTGTCGAGACCATAGGCCAGCGCCGCCGCAGTCGGCTCGTTGATGATGCGCAGCACTTCCAGCCCGGCGATCTGGCCGGCATCCTTGGTCGCCTGACGCTGGGCGTCGTTGAAATAGGCCGGAACGGTGATCACCGCCTGGGTGACCGTTTCGCCGAGATAGCTCTCGGCCGTTTCCTTCATCTTCTGCAGGATGAAGGCGGAAATCTGGCTGGGCGAATAATCTTCGCCGCCGGCGTTCACCCACGCGTCGCCATTCTTGCCCTTGACGATGTTGTAGGGGACCAGCCCCATGTCCTTCTTCGTCAGCGGATCGTCGAACCGGCGGCCGATCAGGCGCTTGATCGCGAACAGGGTGTTTTCCGGATTGGTCACTGCCTGGCGCTTGGCCGGCTGACCGATAAGACGTTCGCCATCCTTGGTGAAGGCGACGATGGAAGGCGTCGTGCGCGCGCCTTCGGAATTTTCAATGACCTTGGGCTTGCCCCCGTCCATCACTGCTACGCAGCTGTTGGTCGTACCCAGGTCGATACCGATAACTTTGGCCATGGTGTTCCCCACATCCCTTCTTCGATTGGACGCCGCACTGTCCGCCTCCCGTAGATTCGGCGAGACGCTTCGGCGGCTCAAGACGTGGGCGATATAGGTGTGCTTTGGCTTGGCACAAGACCGGCCCGTCGCTAGAAAATCGCTCCACGACAAGGGGGAGGAACCGATGAACAGAAGCATTTGGCCGGCGCTTGCGCTGGCGCTCGCGGCGCTTGGCCCCACCGGGTGCAGTGGCGGCGCTGACGAGACGACCGCCCCCTCCGATCCGGCAGCCCCCGAAGGGATCAGCGTGACGGACGGGCGCATGTCGCTGCCCCCAGTCGCCGGCAATCCGGCCGCGGTCTATTTCACCATCACCAATGCTGGCACGAAGGACATGTTCATTCGCAGCGCCTTCGTCGATGGCGCCGGCACAGCCACGCTGCACATGATGGCGACATGGGATCGCAAGGCGGACATGCAGGAGATCACCCAGCAGCCGGTGCGCGCGGGAGAGACGGTGAAGTTCGCCCCGGGCGGCCTGCATGTGATGGTGAGCGACCTCGATCCCTCGCTGGTCGCCGGCGGCACCACGGAGGTGACGCTGACCTTCGCCGGGGGCGACAAGGTGAGCTTCCCGGTGGAAATCCTTGCTGCGGGCGACGCTCGCTGACCTCTGCGGGCGCGGCCTGCCCGGTTGGCGGTGCGCGTCCGCTGACGGCGGGTGAGATTGCGCTGGCCCGCACGGTGTTCGGGATGGCGATCGACTATCCCCGCGTGACCATCCGCCGGAGCAAGTTCTTCCCCTTCCACCCGCGCAGGGTGACGATGGCGCCACGCGGACACATCCATTTCCATCCGCGCGGGCAGGCCTATTGCGAGGATTTCTCCCTCGCCGGCCTCGCCAGCCAGGGGCATTTCATCCACGAGATGACGCATGTCTGGCAGACGCATTCGCGGGGCGAATGGTATCTGCTGCTCCACCGCCATCCGTGGTGCCGTTATCACTATGCCCTCCGTCCGGGCTGGCGGCTGGAGCAATATGGGATTGAGCAACAGGCAGAAATCGTCCGCCACGCCTTTCTTCTACGCCGGGGCGCCCGCGTGGCGGGGATCGGCGATCCGGCGGCTTACGATTTGCTGGTGAACTTCCCCGGCGCGGGGTGAGAAGCCCAAACGAAACCGCGCCCGACTTCCTTGCGGAAGCGGGCGCGGCACAATGTTCTGCAGAGACCGATCAGTCGCGGCAGCGCACTTCGTATTCGCGGCCGTCGCGGTCGCGGCGATAGCACTTGCCGTCCTTCTTCACGAGGTAGCCGCCTACGCCGCCGGCGGCGGCACCGACGGCCGCACCCGTGCCGATATCGCCGCCGGTGACGGCGGAGATGCCCGCGCCGGCAGCGGCACCGACCGCAGCACCTTCGGCCGCGTAATTGTCGGCACAGGCGCCCAGCGACAGCGCGGCACCGAGCAGCACCGGCGCGATCAGGATGCGGTTCTTCATGTCGTGATCCTCCGTAGTAAAACGCTTGGGGCTACTACGGTGCGGCGGGCGGGTTGTTCCTGCAGCCCGCCGCAGGGCGGGCTCAGTCCGGCTTTTTGGCCACTACCACCATGGCCGGGCGCAGCAGGCGATCCTTGATCATGTAGCCGGCCTGCATTTCGTCCACCACCGTGCCGGGCTCGGCCGTGTCGGAGGGGATTTCCATCATCGCCTGGTGCTGGTTGGGGTCGAGCGGCAGGCCCTTGGCGGCGATGCGGCTGATGCCGTGCTGGGAGAACACCTTGTCCATTTCGCGCTGGGTCGCCTCGATGCCGGAGACGAGCCCCTGCATCTTGCCGTCCTCGCGCAGTTCCCCCGGGATCGCCTGCAGGGCGCGGGCGAGATTGTCGGCCACGGAAAGGATGTCGCGAGCAAAAGCGGTGGCGGCATAGGCGCGCGCATCCGCCATGTCCTTCTCCAGCCGGCGGCGGACATTCTGCGTGTCGGCCTTGGCATAGAGCACCTCCTGCTTGGCGGTCGCCAACTCCTCGCGCAGCGCGGCGAGTTCCTGCGCCATCTGGCCCGCGGTGTCTTCCGCGTTATCCTCGGCCAGGAATTCCTCCGGCACGCCGTCCAGCTCCTTCTCGATCGCCTCGTCGCGCGGGTTCTCGTTTTCGTTCATCGATATGTCCAGATTAGCCAATGATCTTGCCCAGGGATCGGGCGGTGAAATCCACCATGGGCACGACCCGGGCGTAATTCAACCGCGTCGGCCCGATCACCCCCAGCACGCCCACCACGCGCCCTTCGCGATCGCGATAGGGGGACGCGATGACGGAAGAGCCGGAGAGTGCGAACAGCCGGTTCTCGCTGCCGATGAAGATGCGCGTCGCCTCCGCCTCGCGCGCCGAATCGAGCAGCTCGGAAACGGACTGCTTGTTCTCCAGATCGTCGATCAGCGAGCGGATCCGCTCGATGTCGCGCAGCGCCTCGTCGTCCAGCAGATTGGCCTGGCCGCGCACGATCAGCACCGGGCGCGCCGCCGCGTCCTGGCTCAGCACCGCCAGGCCGCGCTCCACCAGTTCGCTGCTGGCGGCGTCCAGCGCGGAGCGGCCGGAGGCGATCTCTGCCTGCATCGCTCGCGCCGCCTCGCCCAGCGTGCGGCCCGCGAGACGCGCGGTGATGTAGTTCGACGCCTCCTGCAGGGCGGACGCGGATGTGCCCTCGCCCAGTTCGACCAGGCGGTTCTCCACCGATCCGTCCTGCCCCACCAGCACGGCCAGCGCGCGCCGCTCGTCCAGCCGCACGATGCTCATCTGCGCCAGCCTCGGCTCGCGGCGCGGCACGGTGACGACGCCCGCGGCGGAGCTGATGTCGGAGAGGATCGCGCTCGTCGCCGCCAGCGCCTTCTCCACCGGGCCCGGTTCGAAGAGGCGCTGCTCGATCGCGGTGCGCTCCTCCTGCGTCGGCTCGGCCACCTGCATCATCCCGTCCACGAACAGGCGCAGGCCCGATTCGGTCGGCATGCGCCCGGCGCTGGTGTGCGGCGCGGCGAGCAGGCCCAACGCTTCCAACTCGCTCAGCACCGAGCGGATCGAGGCGGGAGAAAGATTGATCTCCCCGCCCGCGGCCAGCGCCTTGGACCCCACGGGATGGCCGCTGGACAGATAGCCTTCGACCACCAGACGGAAGATGTCGCGCGCGCGGTCGGTCAGTTCGGTTAGCGGTGGGGAAGCCATGACAGGGGCCAATCTAGTCGCTAGGGCGGCCCGCGAAAAGGCGATTGCCTCAATGGAGTATTCGATATGAGACCTTCCGGCCGCGCGCCTGACGAAATGCGCGCCATCGACATCCAGACCGGCTTCACCAAGCATGCCGAAGGCTCGTGCCTCGTCAGCTTCGGCGATACCCGCGTGCTGGTGACCGCCAGCGTGGAGGAGCGCGTGCCCCCCTTCCTGCGCGGCAAGGGCCAGGGCTGGGTCACCGGCGAATATTCCATGCTGCCCCGCGCCACGCACACCCGCGGCAGCCGCGAGGCGGCCAAGGGCAAGCAGTCCGGCCGCACGCAGGAAATCCAGCGGCTGATCGGCCGCTCGCTGCGCGCCGTGGTGGACCTGGAGAAGCTGGGCGAGCGCCAGATCGTGCTCGATTGCGACGTGATCCAGGCCGATGGCGGCACCCGCACCGCCTCCATCTCCGGCGCCTGGGTGGCGCTGCGGCTGGCGGTGGACAAGCTGATGGCCTCCGGCGCGATCAGCCAGGATCCGATCACCGCCAAGGTCGCCGCCGTCAGCTGCGGCATTTGCGAAGGCACCCCGGTGCTCGATCTCGACTATATCGAGGATTCGGCGGCCGATGCGGATGCCAATTTCGTGCTGATCGAAGGCGGCAATATTGCCGAGGTGCAGGCCACGGCCGAAGGCGCCACCTATGACGAGGAAGCCCTGCTGCGCCTGCTGCGCCTCGCCCGCATGGGCTGCGACCAGATCTTCGCGGCACAGGAAGCGGCGACCCGCAAATGACCCGCCGCCTCGGTTCCGGCAAGCTGGTGATCGCCACGCATAATGCAGGCAAGCTGAAGGAAATCGGCGCGCTGCTGCAGCCCTATGGGCTCGACTGCATCTCTGCGGGGGCACTGGGCCTGCCGGAACCGGCGGAGACGGGGACCACCTTCGTGGAAAACGCGCTGATCAAGGCGCGGGCGGCGGCGGAGGCTTCGGGCCTCCCTGCCCTCGCTGATGACAGCGGCCTGTCGGTCGCGGCGCTGGGCGGACGGCCCGGCGTCTATACCGCCGACTGGGCCGAACGGCAGTGGTTCGAAGGCGAGCCCGGGCGGGACTGGTTCATGGCCATGGGCAAGGTGGAAGGCATGCTGGCCGCCATGGGCCTGGAAACGCCGCGCGACTGCTTCTTCTCCTGCACGCTGGCGATCGCTTGGCCCGATGGCGAATATGCGATCTACGAAGGCCGCGCCGAGGGCACGCTCACCTGGCCGCCGCGCGGCACGATGGGCTTCGGCTACGATCCGGTGTTCGTGCCCCGCGGCATGGAGCGCACCTTCGCCGAGCTCGATCCGGCGGAAAAGCACCGCATCAGCCACCGCGCCGATGCCTTCGCCCGGCTGGTGGCGGAGCAATTCGGCAGCTAGAACAGGCCCGTGGCCCGCGCGCTCTACATCCATTGGCCCTTCTGCCTGAAGAAATGCCCCTATTGCGATTTCAACTCGCATGTCCGCGACAGCGTGGATGTGGGCGAATGGCGCTCGGCCCTGCTCAGCGACATGCGGCACGAGGCGCGGCTGGCCAGCGGCGAACCCCTGGAATCGATCTTCTTCGGCGGCGGCACGCCCTCGCTGATGCCGCCCGAACTGGTCGGCGCCCTGCTGGCGGAGGCGGAGGCGCTGTGGGGCTTCGCGCCCGATATCGAGATTACGCTGGAGGCCAATCCTTCCTCGGTGGAGGCGCTGCGCTTCGCCGCGCTGGCGGCTGCTGGGATCAACCGTGTCTCGCTCGGCCTGCAGGCGCTGGATGACGAGACGCTGCGCTTCCTCGGCCGGCTGCACGATGCCGAAGAAGGGCTGGCCGCCCTGCAGGTGGCGCAGCATCATTTTTCCCGGGTCAGCTTCGATCTGATCTATGCCCGCCCCGGGCAGACGCCCGAGCAGTGGGAGGCGGAGCTGCTGCGCGCGCTTTCCTTCGGAACCGGCCACCTCTCGCTCTACCAGCTGACCATCGAACCCAACACGCGATTCGCCACCGATGTGCGGCGCGGCAGCTTCAGCCCGCTGGAGGATGATCCGGCGGCCGATCTCTTCGCGCTGACGCGCGAGCTCACCGCCGTGGTGGGCCTGCCCGCCTATGAGGTGAGCAACCATGCCCGGCCGGGGGAGGAAAGCCGCCACAATCTGACCTATTGGCGCTATCGCGATTATTGCGGCATCGGCCCCGGCGCCCATGGCCGGCGCGGTGGCCATGCCACGCAGCGTCATCGCAAGCCGGAAAACTATCTGCAGGCGGTGCGGCGCAATGGCCATGGCCTGCAGGAAGAAACCGCCCTCGCTCCGCGCGAGCAGGCGGCCGAGGCGTTGCTGATGGGCCTGCGGCTGCGCGAAGGGGTCGATCCCCCCGCCCTCGCCGCTCGCTTCGGACTGGCAGAGGCGGACTTGCTGGAGGCGGGCCGGCTCGCCCTGCTCGAACGCCTCGGCATGGCCTGGCGCAGCGGCAGCCGGATCGGCGTGACCGAACAGGGCATGCCGGTGCTGGATGCGCTGCTGGGCCAGTTGATCTCCGATTCGCTGACCGCGGCATGAGCCGGGCCGATCTGCTGGGGGAATGGCATGGCCATCTCACCGCTGCCCGCCGCCGCTCCCCCCATACAGTCCGGGCCTATGTCTCCGCCGCCGGCCGATTGATCGACGCCATCGGGGCGGAGGACTGGCCGGCGCTTGCGCAGCTCGATGCCGCTGCCCTGCGCCGCCAGCTTGCCGCGCGCCGGGCGGAAGGGCTCGGCAATGTCTCCGCCGCGCGGGAGCTTTCCGCGCTCAAGTCTTTCCTCGCCTTCGCACGGGAACAGGCGAACGCCGCCGATGCGGCGCCGCCCCGCCTGCGCGGCCCACGGGTGAAGAAGGGCCTGCCCCGCCCCGTTACCCCGGATGACGCCGTGAACATCGCCGATGCGGTGGAAATCTCCGCCGCGGAAGGCTGGGTGGGGGCCCGTGATCGGGCCGTGCTGCTGCTGATGTATGGCGCGGGCCTGCGCATTGCGGAGGCGCTGTCGCTTACCGGCGCGGATGTGCCGCTGGGGCAGACGCTGCGCGTCACCGGCAAGGGGGGCAAGCAGCGGGTGGTGCCGATTCTGCCGATCGTTCGCGACGGCGTGGCGGATTACGCCGCCGCCTGTCCCTGGCCGCTCGCTCCTCGCGAGCCGCTGTTCCGCGGGGCGAAGGGCGGCCCGCTCAATCAGGGCATGGTGCAGAAGGCGATGGCCCGCGCGCGCCGCGCCCTCGGCCTGCCGGCCACCGCCACGCCCCATGCGCTGCGTCACAGCTTCGCCACCCATCTGCTGGGCGCCGGCGCCGATCTGCGCTCGCTGCAGGAATTGCTGGGCCACGCCAGCCTGGGCTCAACGCAAATCTACACCAAGGTGGACGCCGCCACCCTGCTCGACACCTACCGCTCGGCGCATCCGCGCGAGAAGGGATAAGGGCGTCCTTCGACAGACCCACGACGAGTGGATCTGTTTCTAACTCGTCATCCCCGCGCAGGCGGGGATCCAGGAAGGACGGCGGGGCGCGGCTGGATTCCCGCCTTCGCGGGAATGACGAAGGGGAGCAAAAACCGCTCGTCCTGAGCCTGTCGAAGGACGCGCACCCTGCGCAACCCCAGTCAGTCACCCCGCCGTTCACGCGGTTTCCACGTCAGCACGCGCCAGAGATACCACAGCAGCATGACGGCGATCAGGCCGATCACGCTCCAGCTCGCCCAGCTTTCGTATTTCTCGATCAGCGGGGCCAGCCGGCGGCCGCCTTCGATCAGCAGGGCATTCCAGATCGCCGTTCCCGCAAAGGTGAACAGCAGGAAGCGCCACAGCGGCATATGCGCCAGCCCTGCCGGCAGCGAGACGATGGTGCGCAGGAAGGGGGAAAAGCGCAGGAAGAAGATCACCCATTGGCCATGCTTGCGGAAGAAGCGGGCGGCCTGCTCGACATGTTCGAAATCCATTGTCAGCCACCGGCCATGGCGCTCGATCAGCTGGCCGAGCCGTTCGTAGCCCCATTTGTGGCCGGCCCAGTACCAGACGTAATTGCCCAGCGTGGAACCCACGGAGCCGATCAGCAGCAGCGGCCAGAACTCCATCTGGCCGCGCGCCACCAGCACGCCGCCGATGCCCATGATGACTTCGGACGGGACGGGCGGAATCACATTTTCCAGCACCATCAGCAGGAAAATGCCCGCATAGCCGCCCCAGGCGATCGTCTGGATGATGAAATCGTTCACCGGGAAGCCAACGCGCGGCTGCGCTGCAGGGTCCGAAGGATCAGCGCATCGCGGCGAGCCGTGCCTCGATCGCCTCCCAGATGCGCGCGGGCGTGTCGGTGCCGTTGAACTGGTCGATGGCAACGATGCCGGTGGGGCTGGTGACGTTGATTTCGGTCAGCCATTTGCCGCCGATCACGTCGATCCCCACGAACACCAGCCCACGCCGCTTGAGATCGGGGCCGAGCGCCGCGCAGATTTCCTCCTCGCGCGGGGTCAGCCCGGCCGCTTCGGCATAGCCGCCCTGCGCGAGGTTGGAACGGAAC
The DNA here is from genome assembly GCF_003569745.1 of Altererythrobacter sp. B11. NCBI lineage: Bacteria > Pseudomonadati > Pseudomonadota > Alphaproteobacteria > Sphingomonadales > Erythrobacteraceae > Altererythrobacter > Altererythrobacter sp. B11. The sequence continues at coordinate 2,343,730 of NZ_AP018498.1, read as the reverse complement.
TCCCCCTTCCCCGGCTTGCGGTTGATCGCGCCGGCGAACTCGCCATCCACCAGGACGATCCGCTTGTCGCCTTCCGCCACTTCGGGAAGGAAGGGCTGGATCATATGCGGTTCGGGCCAGGTCTGGTTGAACACTTCCAGCAGGGCGGAAAGATTGGTGCCGTCCGCCTCGATGCGGAAAATTGCCTTGCCGCCATTGCCGTGCAGCGGCTTCACCACCACGGCGCCGTGCTTCTGCTGGAATTCGCGCACGTCCTCCGCCTTGCGGGCCACCAGCGTGGGCGGCATGAAGCGCGCATAATCCAGCACATACATCTTTTCCGGCGCGTTGATCACTTGGCGCGGGTCGTTCGCCACCAGCGTCTCGCCCTTCAGCCGGTCGAGCAGCAGGGCGGCGCTGATATAGCCGAGGTCGAATGGCGGATCCTGCCGCATCAGCACCACATCGATGTCGCGGCCGAGGTCGATTCGGCGCAGTTCGTCGAGATAACGGAAATGCTCGCCGGCCACGCGCTGCACGCTCACTTCGCGCGCCCAGGCGGTGATCCGCCCGTTCTCCCAGGCGAGGGACTTCACATCATAGACGAACAGCCGGCTCCCCCGCGCCTGCGCCGAGAGCATGAGGGCGAAACTGGAATCGCCGGCGATGTTGATGCTTTCAAGCGGGTCCATCTGGACCGCAACGCGCAGAGTCATTCCATATCCCTCAGGGCTGCCAGGCGTTGACGATGTGGCGTGGCCAGCGCCACGGCGCAAGCAGCAGCACGTCGATCCGCACGGTTTCGCCCGGCCGGGCATAGCGATGCGCCACCGCTTCGACGGCCGCTGCGACGCGGCGCAGGCGCCATTCGTCGATTGCCTGGTCGCGCGCCGCCGGGGCGCCGCGCCACTTCACTTCCACGAAAGCGACCGTGCCGCCACGGCGGGCGACGAGGTCGATTTCGCCGCGGGGCGTCTTTACCCGCCGGGCCAGAATCCGCCAGCCATGCAGCCGCAACCATGAAGCAACAATTGTCTCCCCCTTGCGGCCCCGTTGCTCTGCCCTTGCACGGTTCACTTTTCGCGCATTTCGAGGGCGCGGGCATAGAGGGCCTTGCGGTCGAGCCCCGTGGCCTTGGCCACTGCCGCCGCCGCCTGGGAAGGCTTCATATCCGCCAGCGCTTCCGCCAGCAGCCCCTCCGCATCCATCTCCTCGCCTGCGTTATCGGCGGGCGGGCCGACCAGCAGGACGATTTCCCCGCGCGGCGGATGGGCGGCGTAATGCTCCGCCAGCTGGTTCGCACTGCCTGTGCGACATTCCTCGTAAAGCTTTGTAATCTCACGCGCCACGGCGACATCCCGGCCCGGCAGGACTTCGCCGATTGCCTCCAGCGCCTTCAGCAGGCGGGGCGCGGTTTCGAAGAAGATCAGCGTCGCGCGCAGCCCCGCCAGCTCCGCCAGCACGTCCCGCCGCGCCTTCTCCTTGGGCGGCAGGAACCCCGCGAAGAGGAAGCGATCGCTCGGCAGGCCAGAAATCGTCAAGGCCGCGATCGGCGCGCTGGCGCCCGGCAAGCTCGTCACCGCGATCCCCGCCTCCCGCGCCTCCCGCGCCAGGCGATAGCCGGGATCGGAAACCAACGGCGTCCCCGCATCGGTCACCAGCGCCACCGCCTTGTGCTGCAGGGATTCGATCAGCCGCGCCCGTTCATCCGCATCGCTGTGGTCGTCATAGCGCCACAGCGGCTTCGATATTTCCAGGTGCCGCAACAGTTTATGCGTGACACGCGTATCCTCGCAGGCGATGGCGTCGCACCGCCGGAGGGTCTCGACCGCGCGCATGGTGATGTCACCAAGATTGCCAATCGGCGTGGCGACAATATAGAGGCCGGGCGTCAAGGATTGCAGGTCACTGGTGTCGCTCACGCGCGCCTTGTGGACCATGAACAGCGGGAGCGGCAAGCATGTTGGCATATCTCAAGCGTGGGCTCTTCGCCCTTGCGCTCGCGACGGGCCTCGCTGCCTGCCAGGTCATCCCCGGCGGCGGAGAAGTGCAGCCCGGCACGCAGGGACCGGCCGCGACTCCGGAGCCGAGCGAAACCGCGCTGCCCGTCGATACGAGCCGCCACCGCGTCGCGCTGCTTGTGCCCATGTCCGGCAGCAACGCCGAAGTGGGCCGCTCGATCGCCAACGCCACCACCATGGCGCTGCTTGATACGAGCGCGGAAAACCTGCGGATCACCACTTACGACACCGCCACCGGCGCGGAGAGCGCCGCTGCGCGCGCAATTGCGGATGGCAACCGCCTGATCCTCGGCCCCCTGACGCGCGAAAACGTTGAGGCGGTTCTGAGCAAGGCCCGGCCGGCCAATGTGCCGCTGATCACCTTCTCCAACGACGCATCCGTGGCGGCGCCAACCGTGTTCGTGATGGGCCATGTGCCCGAACAATCGGTCGAGCGGACGGTGGGCTATGCCACCGGCCACGGATCGCGCAACTTCGCGGCGCTCATCCCCAATGGCGAATATGGCCGCCGTGCGCGCGAAGCGCTCGCTGCCGCCGTGGCGAATGATGGTGGCCGCCTGGTGGCCGTGGAAAGCTACGACCGGGGCAACACCTCTATCCTCAGCGCGGCAGAGCGGCTCAAGGCCAAAGGCGGGTTCGATACGGTGCTGATTGCCGACGGTGCGCGGCTTTCCGCCATGGCAGCCGGTGCCCTGCGCGATCCGCAGGCATTGGTGCCCAAGATCCTGGGCACGGAGCTGTGGAGCGGAGAAGCGGGGATCGCCGATGCCACGGCAATGCGCGGGGCGCTGTTCTCCGCCGTGTCCGATGCCCGCTATCGCCAGTTCGTGGACAGCTATCGCGCCCGGTTCGGCCAGGCGCCGTTCCGCATCGCGACGCTCGGCTATGATTCCGTGCTGCTGACCCTGCGCGTGGCGCGGGACTGGAAACCCGGCACGCCCTTCCCAACCCGCAACCTGCTGGCGAAAGACGGTTTCCTGGGGCTGGACGGCCCCTTCCGCTTCCGCGCCGATGGCGTCGGTGAACGGGCGATGGAGGTGCGCGAGGTGCGCAACGGGACGATCGCGGTGGTCGAAGCTGCGCCGCAGAAATTCGATTGATCGGCGCCGGCGACGCAGCACGGCGGAAAACTCTCCCTACGCAGCTTGCTGGGGCTGGACCCCAGCCCCTATAGGCCGGGAATGAGCGACGACCTGTTCGACAAGCCGCAGGCGAGCAGCGGCGATTATGATTCTTCCTCCATCGAAGTCCTTGAAGGACTTGAGCCCGTCCGTCGCCGCCCTGGCATGTATATTGGCGGAACGGACGAGCGGGCCCTGCATCACCTAGCTGCCGAAGTGCTCGACAACTCGATGGACGAGGCTGTGGCCGGCCATGCGAACCGGATCGAGGTGACGCTGGAGGAGGGCAATCGCCTCACCATCACCGACAATGGCCGGGGCATGCCGGTGGACGAGCACCCGAAGTTTCCCGGCAAGTCGGCGCTCGAAGTGATCCTCACCACCCTGCATTCCGGCGGCAAGTTCTCCGGCAAGGCCTATGCCACCAGCGGCGGCCTGCATGGCGTTGGCGTCAGCGTGGTCAACGCGCTGTCGTCCGCCACGCGCGTGGAAGTGGCGCGTAATCGGGAAGTCTTCGCGCAGGAGTTCTCCCGCGGGATGCCGCTGGCACCGCTGGCGAAGGTGGGTGACACGCCCAACCGCCGCGGGACCAGCGTCAGCTTCACGCCCGATACGGAGATATTCGGCGATCGGGCCTTCAAGCCCGCACGGCTGTTCAGGCTCGCGCGCTCCAAGGCCTATCTCTACGCCGGGGTCGAGATCCGCTGGAAATGCGCTCCTTCGCTCGCCAGCGCGGATGTGCCGGAAGAAGCTGTGTTCCAGTTCCCCGGCGGCCTTGCCGATCACCTGAAGGAACAGGTCGGCGATCGCGAATGCGTCACCAGCGACTTCTTCACCGGCAAGCAGGATTTCGCCGAGGATCAAGGCCGCGTGGAATGGGCCATCGCCTGGCCGCTGTGGTCGGATGGCGCCACCAGCTGGTACTGCAACACAGTGCCCACCCCGGATGGCGGCACGCATGAGCAAGGGCTGCGCGCCGCGCTAACCAAGGGCATTCGCGCTTTCGGCGAACTCACCGGACAGAAGAAGTCGAAGGACATCACCGCCGATGACGTGATCACCGGCGCGGAAATCATGCTGTCCGTCTTCATCCGTGATCCGCAGTTCCAGAGCCAGACGAAGGACCGGCTCACCTCGCCTGAGGCCGCGCGTCTCGTCGAAAACGCCGTGCGCGATCATTTCGATCACTTCCTGACGGACAATATGGAGCGGGGCCGAGCCCTGCTTGGTTCGGTGATGGAGCGCATGGACGACCGCCTGCGCCGCAAGGCAGAGCGGGAGGTTAAGCGCAAGACCGCGACCAATGCCAAGAAGCTGAGACTTCCCGGCAAGCTCACCGATTGCTCCGGCGAGGGTGATGGCGAGACAGAACTCTTCATCGTGGAAGGCGACAGCGCCGGCGGCAGCGCCAAGCAGGCGCGCGACCGCAAGATGCAGGCAATCCTCCCGATCCGGGGCAAGATTCTCAATGTCGCCAGCGCCAGCGCGGAGAAAATTCGCGCGAATGCGGAAATCGCGGACCTCGTCCTCGCGCTGGGTTGCGGCATTCGCAAGGATTGCGACCCGGAGCAGCTACGTTACGACCGCGTGATCATCATGACCGACGCAGATGTGGATGGCGCGCATATCGCCACCCTGTTGATGACATTCTTCTTCCAGGAAATGCCCGAGCTCGTTCGCAAGGGGCACCTGTTCCTCGCCCAGCCCCCGCTCTACCGCCTCACGGCAGGCAAGGAGAGCCGCTATGCCCGGGACGACGCGCATCGCGCCGAGTTGGAAGCAGGGCTGTTCAAGGGCAAGAAGGTGGAGGTCAGCCGCTTCAAGGGCCTGGGGGAAATGAACCCGCAGCAATTGCGCGAAACCACCATGAACCCGGAAAGCCGCAGCCTCGTGCGCGTGACGCTGCCTGCCGAGCATGAGCAGCGCTATGCGGTGAAGGAACTGGTCGACCAGCTGATGGGCCGCAATCCCGAACATCGCTTCAACTTCATCCAGAACCGAGCGAGCGAGATCGACCGCGACCTGATCGACGCCTGAGAACGCGCAGACAGGGGAGTAACCACGGTGATCCGGCTCGTACTCGCTCTTCTGCTTCTCGCCGTTCCTGCCGGCAGCCAGGCGCAAGAGATTGCCGCGGCGGAAAGCGCAGACAGGCTGGCTGGAAGAGCCGCCGACGCCGTGGCCGTGCTGCGTGGTGAACGGCCGCCAGAGGAAGTGTTTACCCCGACCTTTCTGGCCGCCGTGCCGGCCGATCGCCTGGCGGCGATGAGCCGTGACATGAACGCACAATTCGGCGCCATGACGGGCGTCGAAAGCGTCACTCCGGGGGCAAATCCCGGCAGCGCAGTGATCGTGCTGCGGTTTGAGCGCGCTTTGGCAGATGGCGAGATGCAGCTCGAGGCGAATGAGCCGCAACGCATAGCAGGACTGCTCATCACCAATTTCCGCCTCATCGCAGATACGGCGCAAAGAACTCAGGCAGACCTTGCCGCCCTGCCCGGCGAAACGGCGATCTATCTTGCTCCGCTCGATGGCGGGGAGCCTCTGCTCAGCCACAATGCAGACCAGCAGCTGGCGATCGGCTCCACCTTCAAGCTCTATGTCCTCTCATCGCTGGCTCGCTCGATCCGGGAGGGGCGACATCGATGGGACGAGGTGGTGAGGCTGGGGGAGAAAAGCTTCCCCAGCGGAGAGCTGCAGGGCTGGCCCGATGGCGCGCCTCTCACGCTGCAAACGCTCGCCACGCTGATGATCTCCATCAGCGACAACACCGCGACGGACCAGCTCATCCGGCTGCTTGGGCGCGAGGCGGTGGAAGCAGAAATAGCAGCTGCTGGCCACGCCAAGCCGCGCGGCAACACGCCCCTCCTCACCACGCGGGAAATGTTCGCACTGAAGGCCCCCAGCAGGGCAGGCCTGGCCGCTGACTTTCAGGCGGGCGACACCGCGGTACGGCGAAGCGTGCTGGAACGCCTGGCTCCGGAGGAGGTGAGCCTTGCTGAGGTGAACGCCGCACTCGCAGCCGGGCCGCGCCTTCTAGGCATCGAATGGTTTGCCTCGACGCTGGATCTGACTGCCGTGCTGCGGCGCCTACGCGATCTGGGCGATCCGGTCGTTATGGACATTCTCTCTGTGGAGCCCGCCGCCAGCCAGGCCGAGCGCGCGCGATGGGCCTATATCGGCTACAAGGGTGGCTCTGAGCCCGGCGTGCTCAACTTCACCTGGCTGCTCCGCTCGCGCACGGGCGACTGGTATGCACTGGCGATGAGCTGGAACATTCCCGAAGCTGCACTGGACCAGACGACATTCGAACTGCTCGCCCGGCGCGCAATGGCGCTTGTTCCCGGCGGCTGAACGGCCCCCGCCGGCTCAGTCGAAGCTGTAGGCCAGCTCGAGATCACCCCAGCGGCGGCCGTTGAAATGCAGCGGCAGATAAACGTTGCGTACGACCTGATATTCGCGGCCGTCCCCCTCCTGCCGGTAGACGGCCATCATGAAGGGCGCTGCGCTCTGCTTGGCCTTTCGGTCGATGGGATCGAAGATCTTGCGGCCATTGCGGCAAAAGCGCGTGTCATGTGCCAGATCGCCGGTTGGCTGCCGTGAATAGCAGGTGAGATGGGTGGGCAGGAAACCGTGCATGTCGGTGCAGGCCGATGCGAGGATGCAGGGATCGGATTCGGCCAGCCGGTCGAGTATCGGCCGCCAGTTCCGATCTGCCCAGTCCACCAGCCGCGTGCGATAGCGCGGCGGCGCCGATCCGGCGACCAGCCGATAGTCATGATCGAACAGCGCGGCTTCGCTGAGCACGCCTGAGGCCAGATCCGCTTCGGTGAGGCGCACGAGTTCTGCGGCATGGCTCTGCGCGCGCTCCACCATGACGCTATCCATCGGCGAGAGCCCGGCATGCACGATCGTGTCGAACATGGCGCTCGCCGTCATCTCCAGCTCTTCCATGCGAGCGTGGGCGCCGCGCAATTCCGCTTCGTTCTCCACCGCCACTTCGTCGCACTCGTCGAGCACGCTGCGAATGGAAACGACGTGGCGGCTGACGGTGGCATTGGCCTGCGCAATCGTTTCATTATGCGCGTCCACCTCAGCCACGAGCGCGCTCACGCCGTCGATCGTGCTGGCGATGCTGCTGACGGAGCCCTTGGCCTCGCTGCTCGCCTTGGCGCCCTCCTCGATCCGGATGATCACCTTCTCGGCTTCCGCACCGAGGGCGTCGATCGTACGGCCGATCTCGTCAGTCGCCTCGCGCGTCTTGCCGGCAAGGCTCTTCACTTCGCTCGCCACCACGGCAAAGCCACGCCCCGCCTCCCCGGCCCGCGCAGCTTCGATCGCGGCGTTGAGCGACAGGATATTGGTGGTTTCGGCGATGTTGTTGATGTCCAGCGAACACTGCCGGACCTGGTTCATCGCCGCAGCGAAGCCGGTGACATGCTGGGTGAGCGTATCCACGAGATCGAGCAACTCGCTGACCACGCCGAGGGACGAATGGATCTGCTGCGTGCCCTCGCCCAGCCGTTCCATCGCGCGATTGGAAAGCAGGCGCGATTCCTCGCAGGCATCGGCGATGTGCTTCTCGTCATTCTCGAGCGCCGCCACCGTGTCTTGCAGCGCTGCATGCTCTGCGCGCAGGCGACTGGAGGATTCGATCACCGCCTGGACAATGCCCGCCACGTCGCTGCAGCCGACTGTTACATCGCCGCAGTCGCGCGGTATCCGATCGAGCACGCTCGCATTTTCCCGCTCGACTACCGTCTGCTCCATAACTCGCTGCGCCCGCCCCTGTTTGCGGGAGATCTAGGCACACGGTGGTAAGGAAAGATTTAAGACGGAAGCCGGTCGGCTCAATCCTTCGGCGGACCGAGCCTTTCGCGAGGCACCTTTTCGAACATCTCGCGCACCTTCGGGCGCGCATTGATCTGTTCGATCCAGCGAACCAGATGCGGCGTGTCGCTGGTGTTCACCAGTTCGGCAAAGCCATTCTGCATGCCGTTGGCGATGGAGAAATTGCAGATGTCCGCCAGTGTGAACATTTCGCCAGCGAGCCATTCGTGATCGGCCAGATGGTCGTCCAGCTTGCGGACGGAGACACCGATCTTGCGCATCTCCTCGTCCAGCAGATCCTGCGGGAAGCCCTCGCGCGCGCGGCGCCACTTCAGCTGCTGCTCCGGGATCGGGATGTTCTTCAGATGCTCCTCGAACTCCGCATCGGTGAGCTTCTGCGCCATGTGGCGCACGCCGCGGTGCCAGCCGATTGTGGACACGCACCAGCAAAAATACTCATCCACCCATTTGGTCCACACCCGCATCTGTGCCCGGTCATACGGATCATCCGGCCGTAGTTTCACCTCGGTAGGGTGCGCATCTTCGAGATATTCGCAGATCACAGTGCTTTCGGTGACGACCTTGTCGCCATCCACCAGCGCCGGCACCTGGCCCCGCGGGTTGACCTTCTTGAACCAGTCGGAATGGTGCTCAAACTTCGAGGGGTCGAGCAGATGCTGTTCGTATTCCAGCCCTTTCTCGAAGAGGGTGAGCATCGGCTTCATCGAATTGGCGCCAGGGCCGAAGCTGTAGAGCTTGAGCATCGCGATCTCCCGTTGATTTTGTCTTCGCTTAGCGAGGCGCCGCGGCGGAGGGCAAGCGAAATCCCCGACCCTCCTGCTGCCTTCAGTACAGCAGCAGCGGCGCCACTTCATCGCACCATTGCGCCTCGTCCGGGGCTGCGATCGCTTCCAGATCCCCCGGCTGGGCGGCGGCATCGTCCACCCACAACCGCAGCGCCGGGCCGCCGTTGATCACGTCGATCGCAAGCCGTTCCAGCTCATACTCATAGGGGAAATCCCGCCACAGGTCGTAATCGGGATAGAGCGTGCGGATGCCCTTGAAGGCCAGCGCCTGCAGGCGCCAAGGCCGGAAAGCTGCGTGGTTGTAGAACTTGCCTTCCGCATGGACCATCAATGCACTGCACAGTTCGCACGCATGCTTGTGAAAGGTCGGCGAGAACCAGCACGGCCGGATCGCACAACCGTCAAGCCATTCCCGTGCCTGCGCCTGCATTACTGCCAGTACGGCAGCGGCATCCACATCAGGCGCACCGAAGAGCACTTCCAGCGGACGGGTCGTCCCCCTGCCTTCGCTAAGTGTGGCGCCTTCCAGCATCACCGTACCGGCATAGGCGCGCGCCATGTTAAGGCTCGCCGCGTTGGGGCTCGGGTTGATCCAGATCCGGCTCTCCGGCCAGCCAAAGCCCGGTGCCGCATCCGGCAGCCAGCCTTCCATGGTGACCACGCGGTAATCGACATCGAGCCCGAAGCGCTGCACGAACCAGTGCCCCATCTCGCCCATAGTCAGGCCGTGTCGCATGGGCATGGGGCCGGCGCCGACGAAGCTCTCCTGCCCCGGCAACAGCAGCGTGCCCTCCACCGGCCGCCCCGCGGGGTTCGGGCGATCCAGCACCCACACGGACTTGCCCTTCGCCGCCGCCTCTTCAAGCAGATAGAGCAGCGTGGTGCAGAAGGTGTAGATGCGGCAGCCGAGATCCTGCAGGTCGAACAGGAAGACGTCGGCACTGTCCATCATGGCCGCACTGGGCCGGCGCACTTCGCCGTAGAGGCTGAATAACGGGATACCGTAGCGCGGATCCACCTCGTCCGGCGTCTCCACCATATTGTCCTGCTTGTCGCCCTTGATCCCATGCTGCGGGCCGAAGGCGGCGGTGACATTGACCCCCGCCTCGATCAGCGCGTCCAGCGAATGGGTGAGATTCTCCGTAACCGAGGCCGGATGGGCAACCAGTGCCACGCGCCGGCCTTCCAGTGGCTTTCTCAGGTCCGGATCGGCCAGCAGCCGGTCAATGCCGAATTTCATGCCGCCTCCGGTGCCGCAAGCCGGCCAGTGAAGCAAGCCGCGTCATGGAAATCGGGCTTACCTGCGGGATGCGCCAGCGCCCAATAGGACTTTGTGCCCCCCTCCTCCTCGATCACCGCGCTAAACCCCATCGCGCAATCGGCAGCCGGCAGGGCAGGCAGCGGTATGGCGGCATCGAAGATGGCCATGCTTTGGCCCAGGCGCATCGTGCAGTTGGGCTCTCGCGGCGCCAGGCGTTCGCTCATGCCCTCGCGATAGGACGCGAAATCATAGGCGGCCCACCGCTCGGACGGCGACAGGTTGAATTCACAATAGGCAGAGCCGCCGTCGGGGCGGAGGAACAGCTCGAAACAGGTGGTCTGCCACAGGCCGTCAGCCCGTCCTTTCCCGCCAAATGACGGGACAACCAGCTTCTCCACCCCGTCGATACGCCAGCGAAGGCGCAGCCAATTGGCATCGGCGCCGATCACCCGCGCCTCCACGCGCCGGGCGGCCAGCGGCGGAAAGTCGGGATGCGCCGTCAGCGGATAGTTTTGCATGTGCCCCTTCGCGTGCTACGCGCCCGCGCCGAAACGAAGAGAGCGACATGAGCCAGTACCAATCCGATCTCCTCCGCCTGCTCGACGAGCGCGGCCACATTCATCAGGTCACCGATCCTGCGGGGCTGGACGCCCTTGCGGGCGGGGAGATCGTGCCCGCCTATATCGGCTTCGATGCGACGGCGCCATCGCTCCATGTCGGCAATATGGCGTCCGTCATGATGCTGCGCAGGCTGCAGCAGGCCGGGCACAAGCCCGTGGTGGTGATGGGCGGCGGCACGACGAAGGTGGGGGATCCGTCGGGCAAGGACGAAAGCCGCCGCATGCTCACGACCGAAGCGATCGAAGGCAACATCGCCTCCATTCGCACCGTCTTCGAACGCCTGCTGACCTTCGGTGACGGGCCGACAGACGCCGTGATGGTCAACAATGACGAGTGGCTGAGCGAGCTCGGCTATGTCGAGCTGCTCCGTCAGGTGGGCCCGCATTTCACCATCAATCGCATGCTCACCTTCGATTCCGTTCGTCTGAGGCTGGAGCGGGAGCAGCCGCTGACCTTCCTCGAATTCAACTACATGATCCTGCAGGCCTACGACTTCCGCGAGCTGTCGCAGCGGATCGGTTGCCGCCTTCAGATGGGCGGCAGCGACCAATGGGGCAATATCGTCAACGGGATCGAGCTTGCCCGGCGCATGGATGGAACGGAACTGTTCGGCCTGACGACCCCGCTGGTGACCACTGCCGACGGGGCAAAGATGGGCAAGACCGCTTCCGGGGCGGTGTGGCTCAACGAAGCGCAGCTGCCGAGCTATGATTTCTGGCAATATTGGCGCAACACGCACGATCAGGATGTTGGCAAGTTCCTGCGCCTGTTCACCGATCTGCCGCTGGACGAGATCGCCCGGCTGGAAGCCCTGGAAGGCGCCGACATCAACCACGCCAAGGTTGTCCTGGCGAATGCAGTCACCGCCTTGGTGCGTGGCGAGGACGCGGCTCGCGGCGCGGAAGCGACCGCTGCGCAAACCTTTGCCGGCGGCGGATTGGGCGAGGATCTGCCGGTGCTGGAAGTGACCGCCGAAGGCGTTCGGTTGGGTGCCGCCTGCGCCGCCATCGGCTTTACCGCTTCGAATGGCGAAGCCAAGCGGAAGATCGCCGAAGGGGCCGTGCGCGTGGACGATGTCGCGATCACCGATCCGGCTCACCTGATCCAGCTTGCCGCAGGCGCCGAGGCGAAAATCAGCGTGGGCAAGAAGCGCCACGGGATTTTGCGCGGCTGCTGAGTCGGTCTTTACCCTTTCTCCAGCTTTTTCTGCCATCGGAGTGGCTTCGAAGAAAAAGGAAAGGCGCTCGAACATGGCCGGCGGGGCACAGCTCTCTGTAACCGACATGCGCCGTTCCGCGCGCCACCCCGTCGATCACCTGGTGATCGCCGAGCATCGCGAGCGCGGCGATTTACGGCTGCACATCGCGAATATCTCGGCGCATGGCTTCATGACCGACCACTCGCCGAAGCTGGAACGCGGGGGGCGCGTGATGATCCGCCTGCCGGTGATCGGGCGGATCGAAGCCTATTGCATCTGGACGACCGAGGATCGCGCCGGCTTCCAGTTCGAACGCATCATCCGGCAGGACGATTTCACCGCCATCATTCGCGAGCTGCAGCCCAATCCGCGCCTGCGCAGCAAGGGCTGAGCTCCGGCCACTCCTTTGCCTGCGGAGAACAGCGGGCAAAAGCCAGGCTGAAGCCCAACCAAGTTGAGCCTGCTTGGCAGCGCCGCTGCCGCCTGCCATTGGGCGCGGGTGACCGCTACCACCGATAGTCCCACGTCGCCGCTGCAGATTGCCGATTACCGGCGCTTCTGGCTCGCGCGTTTTCTCGCTGTTTTCGCCACCCTCTCGATGGTGGTGCTGGTCGGCTACCAGACTTACGACGTCGCCCGCGCAGATTACGGCATGGGCACGCGCGACGCCGCATTCATGCTGGGGCTGCTGGGCTTCGCACAGTTCCTGCCGATCCTTCTGCTCACGCCCGTGGCCGGCGTGGTGGCCGACCGGTTTGACCGGCGGCGGGTGGTGCTGTGCGCCAATGTCGTCGATTGCTGCATCGCGCTTGCGTTGGCGGTTTCGACGCATCTCGACGCACTCACGCTGCCGTTGCTCTTCACCCTGGCCGCCAGCCATGGCGCGGCGCGCGTGTTCAACGGCCCTGCCCTCTCGGCCATCGCGCCCAATATCGTGCCCCCCGCGCTGCTGCCTCGCGCGATCGCGCTCAGTTCCATCGCCTGGCAGGTGGGCACGGTAATCGGACCCGCGGCCGGCGGGCTGTTGTTCGGCCACAGCAATTCGCTGCCCTACTATCTCTCCGCCGGTCTGCTGCTGGTTTCGGGCATGCTGATCTCCACGGTTCGTCCAATGCGCGCCAAGCACGAGGGGCCACCGGCGCATCCTCTGCGCCAGATCACCGACGGGTTCCGCTTCGTCGCCGGAGAGCGGTTCCTGCTGGGCTGCATCACGCTGGACCTGTTTGCCGTGCTGCTCGGCGGCGCGACCGCGATGCTGCCCGTGTTTGCGCGCGACATCCTGCACGTGGGGCCAGAGGGCCTCGGCTTCATGCGTGGGGCTCCGGCGGTTGGTGCGGCACTGGTCGCCGCCCGGCTGTCATTCCGCCCGTTCGAGAGCAACGTCGGCGTAAAGATGCTTTGGGCGGTGGTGGCCTTCGGCATCGCCACGATCGGCTTTGCACTATCCCGCAATTTCGCGCTTTCACTGCTGCTGCTGGCGGCGCTCGGCGCCGCGGACATGATTTCCGTGTATATTCGCAGTTCGCTGGTCCAGCTCAACACACCCGACGACAAGCGCGGCCGCGTGTCCGCCATATCGGGCCTCGCCATCTCCGCCAGCAACGAGCTGGGCGAATTGCAGTCGGGCCTCGCCGCCGGCCTGCTCGGCGCCACCGGGGCGGTTGTGTTCGGCGGAGTCGGTGCGATAGTGATCACTGCGCTGTGGGCATGGATCTTCCCGGAACTTCGCCGGGCGCGGACCTTTAGCCCCAAATATCTCCCAGAGGATTCCGGAGAGGAGCAAAAAGCATGAAGGCCGACAATGTTCTCGCGACCATCGGCAACACGCCGCACATCCGCCTGGCGCGCCTGTTCCCCGATCACGAGGTGTGGGTGAAGAGCGAACGCGCCAATCCGGGTGGCTCGATCAAGGACCGCATCGCGCTGGCCATGGTGGAGGATGCGGAGAAGAACGGCACGCTCCAGCCCGGCGGCACGATTATCGAGCCGACGAGCGGCAACACCGGCATCGGCCTCGCCATGGTGGCCGCCGTGAAGGGCTACAAGCTCGTCCTCGTCATGCCCGAGAGCATGAGCGTGGAGCGTCGCAGGCTGATGCTCGCCTATGGCGCGAGCTTTGACCTCACGCCCAAGGAAAAGGGCATGAAGGGCGCGCTGGAGCGCGCGCGCGAAATGGTGGAAAAGACGCCGGGATCGTGGATGCCGCAGCAGTTCGACAATCCGGCCAATCCCGCGATCCACGCGGCCACCACGGCGCAAGAAATCCTGGCCGATTTCGCCGATGCCCCGCCCGCGGTGCTGATCACCGGCGTGGGGACCGGCGGCCATCTGACCGGCTGCGCGGAAGAGCTGAAGAAGAGCTGGCCGGAGCTGAAGGCCTATGCCGTCGAGCCCGAGCTTTCGCCCGTCATCAGCGGCGGCCAGCCCGGACCGCACCCGATCCAGGGCATTGGCGCCGGCTTCATCCCGGAAAACCTCCACACCAAGGCGATCGACGGAGCCATCAAGGTCGACGCGGAAGACGCCAAGGAGATGGCCCGGCTTTGCGCAAGCAAGGAGGGCCTCTTGGTTGGCATTTCCAGCGGCGCCACCCTCGCCGCGATCAAGGCCAAGGCTGGCGAGCTTGCCCCGGGCACGCGGATCCTGGGCTTCAACTACGATACGGGAGAGCGTTATCTCTCGGTGCCGGAATTCCTGCCCCAATGAGCGATCTTGAACCCCTCGCCTACGGCGACGGCGAAACGCGGCTGACGGGCCATGTGGCACGGCCCACGGGCACGCCGCGCGCGGCGGTGCTGGTATTCCCGACCATCATGAATCCCACCCGCTTCGTGCTGGCGAAGGCACGCGCGCTGGCCGATGCCGGCTATCTGGCGCTGGTGGCGGACTTCTACGGCGAGCAGCCCGAAAGCATGGATGCCGCGCGCAGCTGCGCCATGGCAATCCGCGACACGCCGGAGACTTATCGCCGCCGGCTGCGTGCGGCCGTCCGCGCCCTTGCCACCATGGAGAGTGCCGAAGGGCTGCCGATCGGTGCGATCGGCTTCTGCATGGGCGGGCAGGCGGCGCTGGAACTGGCCCGCGACGGCGCGCCGCTTTTCGCCGCCGTTAGCTTTCACGGCATATTGAGCACAGATGAACCG